>DASUXZ010000239.1:0-4645 GCA_036377655.1 Gemmatimonadales bacterium | reverse complement strand
AAGGCCGGCTCCCGCTCCTCGCGCGCCAGGTTCAGGTCGGCGCCGACCAGGTGCGGCAGCTCCGGGGCGGCCTTCACGAGGCGGAGCAGCTCGTGCGCCTGGCGCAGCCGCCCCGCGAAGCCGAGGAGGTCGATTGCGGCGGCGCCGCGCGGATCGAGGTGCGCCGCATGGAGGCGGAGCCGCCAGTCCCCGGCCGCGATCGTCGCCGAGACGACGGTGCGGCGCTGCATCGAGAACGGCAGCTCGGTGGCGACCGCATCGGTGAGCGGCAGGTCGGAGAGGATCGCGTTGCCGCGGTCGCTCCGCGCGAGCCCGTTCCGCATCGACGGCGCATAGCGGAGGTTGAGCCCGAGCTGCCGTGCCACGGCGGAGATCTCGTGCTCGTAGTCGCCGTGCCGCGAGAAGTCGCGCGCCACGTGGCGGCTCGCCGCCTCCGGGATCGTATCGTCCGCGCGATACGCTTCCTGGATCAGGGCGACGAAGGGCGCGCCCGCCGGGAAGCCCTCCCATTCCCCCCGCCGGACACGCTCGACCAGGCCCGCGATGTCGCCCCGGCCGATCCACGCGTTCCACGAGAGCACCACGAGCGTGCCGCCGGACGCCCGGGGTGCCGCGAGGTCGAGCGCCACGTGCCCGCCCACGTTCTTCCGCCACCCGGCGAGCGGCCGGTCGAGCTGCGCGGCGTCCCGCCGCTCGAGGGGGAAGGGGTCCACGCGGATGCCCTCGCGCGCTACTTCCGGGCGCCCTCGATCCGCCGCCCTCCCTGGACGAGCGCCATCCGGGTCGCGCGGCCTCCCTCGACGGTGAAGACGATGCGCACCGACGGATCGAAGCTCGCCCCGAAGGTGTGATCGCCGTAATGCAGGAGCGGGATCGCCCCCTGGCCCTGGAGCTGGCCGGTGATGCCGTCGGCTCCCTCCGCGACGGTGAAGTCCCGCGGGCCCGGCGGCAACGGCAGCGAGTAGACGCCGACGTAGCGGGCGCGGTCCGCGGCGGCGAGCGGCTTCACCGTGGGCGGCTGCACGAGCGGCAGCCCCATGGCCGCGCGGGCCACCTGGCGGAGGAGGTCGTCGGCGCGCGCCGAGCCGGAATTCGTGAGGACCGTGACGGACAGCTCCGGGCCCGGCACCCATGCGTTGGCGCTGATGAAGCCGTGGATGCCGCCACCATGATCGATCACGTCGAGCTCGCCCATCTTCTCGCGCCCGAGCCCGAAGCCGTACCCGCTCTCCGTTGCCGCGCCTTCCGGCGTCGTCATCATCCGGTACGATTCCGCGGACACCACCTTCCCGGTGTGCAGTGCGCGGTTCCAGCGGGCGAGGTCACCGACGGTCGAGCAGATCGCGCCGGCGGCATACGGCTGCGACATCGCGAGGTACGGCGTATTGACCCAGCCGGATCCGCTCCGCTCGTACCCACGTGCGCGGTGCGGGATGACGGGGTCCGCCAGGCAGTTGAAAGTGTGGGCAAGGCCGAGCGGCTTGAAGAAGCGCTCCTCCATGTCGGCGCCCCACGGCCGACCGGCGTGCTTCTCGACGAGCATGCCGAGGAGGACGTATCCCGTGTTGTCGTAGCGGTAGCTCGTGCCGGGACGGAACCACATCGTGTCGCGCGCGGTGATCGCGAGCAGCGACTCCGGCGGCATCTCGACGCCCCACCGGCTGCGCCACGCCTCGCCGGCGCCGGTGTAGCTCGGGATGCCGGAGGTGTGATTCAGCAGCTGGCGGACGGTGACGCCGCGCCAGGCGGCCGGGAGGCCGGCCAGGTGCGCGCCGATCGAGTCGTCGAGCGAGAGCTTCTCCTGCTCGACGAGCTGCATCACGGCAGCGGCGGTGAACTGCTTCGTGACCGATCCGATGCGGTACACGGTTTCCGGCGTCGCTGCGACGTCGTGCTCGAGGTCCGCCTTGCCCCACGCGCGCAGCGCGATCGTGTCGGCGCCGCGCACGACGGCGATCGCGACGCTCGGCGCGCCGGCACCGGCGATGAACGCGGTGGCGAGGGAGTCGATCGTGCGGGCGACGGCGGCTTGCGACGTGGTCGCAGCGGTCGGGCCTGCCTGGGCGTTGACGACGGCGGGGAGGGCGAGCAGTACGAATGCGATTGCGCGGGTCATGGTCCACCGGGCTCGGGGAGAAGTCGGATGATCGGGGATGATACGGCGGCGATCGGCATGCGCCAAGACGCGATGGCTGCCCGGTGAGGAGCGGCGTCGGCTGTCCGCATCTTCGCAACCTTCCGTGCTTCCGTCCTTCCGTCCGCGTCCCGCTACCAGTCCGTCGGCCGATAATCCTTCAGAAACTGCCCCCACACATGATGGCCGGTGTTGACCCCGTCGATGATCGGATCCGTGATCCGCGCCGCCCCGTCCACGATGTCGAGCGGAGGATGGAAGCGGTGTGCCGCCGTCTTCCGCTCCGCGATCTCGACCGGGTCCTCATCGGTGACCCACCCGGTGTCCACGCTGTTCATGTGGATCCCGTCGGCGTGGTAATCGGTCGCGGCGGTGCGGGTCATCATGTTGAGCGCCGCCTTCGCCATGTTCGTGTGCGGGTGGCGCGTCGTCTTGAAGGGGCGGTAGAACTGGCCCTCCACCGCGGACACGTTGACGATGTGCTTGTCGCGCCCCGGGGTCCGGAGCATGAGCGGCTTGAGGCGCGCGTTGAAGATGAACGGCGCGACCGCGTTCACGAGGTGCACCTCGAGCAGCTCCACCGACGGAACCTCGGCGAGGAGGAGCCGCCAGGAGTTCTTCTCCCGGAGGTCCACCTGCTGGAGGTCCTGGTCGAGGCGTCCCGTCGGGAAGAGCTCGCGCTCGACGAGATGCTCTCCCGGGAGGAGCGGGATCTGCGACAGCTCGGCGGCGCGCACGAGCCCATCCGCCGCCGCCACCGCCGTCCCCGCGCCGTTCTCCAGGATGCGCGCTTCGCGGAGGCCCGCATACCTGCCGAGGAGCCGCCGCTGCGACGGCGGGATGTCGGCGAGCGCGCCGCGCTCCCCTTCCATCATGTGCTCGTAGAATGCCGGCGGCCGCCGCACCGTCTGGCAGGCGTTGTTGATGATGAAATCGAGCCGGTCGCGCGTCTCCAGCAGCTCGTGACAGAACGCCTCGACGCTCGGCGTGTGCCGGAGATCGAGCCCGAAGATCTCGAGCCGGTCGCTCCACTCGTCGAAATCCGGCTCCCGCGCGTACCGCGCCGCCGAGTCGCGCGGGAAGCGTGTCGTGACGATGAGCGACGCACCGCTCCGGAGGAGCTTGAGCCCCGCCTGGTAGCCGATCTTGACGCGGCCACCGGTGAGGAGCGCGACGCGCCCGCTCAGGTCGGCGAGCTCGGTCCGCTTGAACCAGTTGAGCTCGGCGCAGGCGGGACAGAGCTGGTCGTAGAAGTGGTGGACCTCGGTATAGTCCTGCTTGCAGACGTAGCAGTGCTGCGGGCCGGCCGCTGCGCGGACTTCCGCCAGGCCCTCGGCCGAAGGCGGAACGTCGTTGGCCTCGAAGCCGGACGGCGGGAACACGTTCGGCGTGGTGAACACCGTCTGGCGCCGCATGCGGCGGATGCCGGTCTCGGAGAGAACCCGCTCCTCCCGCGCCACGCGCGCGGCCTTCCGCTGGCGGACCGTGGCCTTCACGAGCTTCCGGCGCTGCACCGGATCGGGATGATAGACGTGGCCGGCCGCGTCGAGCAGCCGCTTGCGATCCTCGGCGCGCACCGAGGCGAGGAGCCCGCGATCCGCGACGATTTCCTCGAGCACTGCCGTCGCCGCCTCGAGGCGAGCGAGGAAGTCGGAATGTGTGGTGGTGGTCATGCGGGAAGGTAGGAGGGGGGGAGGGCAGGCGGTAGGCGGTGGGGGGAAAACGGTGAGAGGTGAGCCGTAAGCGGTGAGAGGTGAGCGGTGAGCAGGTCATGCGCCGGGACGGAATCCCACGCGAGCGCTGTTTCCGCCTCCCGCTCACCTCTCACCTCTCACCGCTTACCGCTCACCGCTCACCGCTCACCTCTCTCACCTCGCCCCCCTACCGTCCCGGCCACATCGCCCCGAACACCCCCGCCGTGATGAGGGCATAGATGAGGCCGTCGAGCGTTTCCTTCGCGGCAAGGCCCGATCCCCGGCGGTACCAGATGGACATCGGCCAGAGCGCCATCGTGTACGCGAGGAAGGCGGTCGTGCCGGCGAACCGGAACACGGACAGGTATGCCGCCCCCGGCGCGAGGGCTGCGCCGGCGACGTAGGCCGCGAAGAGCGTCACCACGAGCACGTAGACGAACCATGCCGCGAGCTGGCCGCCCATGCCGAACGGCCCCCTGGGCAGCACCGTCATGATGACGTTCGGGCCCTGCGCCACCTTCGTCTGGAACGCCTCCGACTTCATCTCGCTCTGCGAGTAGCAGCGCGGGACCATGTAGTCGCCCGGTGGGAGGTCGAGCGGCGCGACGGCGGCGCGGAAGCGGTCCTCGTCCGGGACGGGCGGGTAGTCGTGCTTGTGCCAGAGCGGGGCCATGTGGACGATGGCGCTCACGATGAATACGACGACCGCAGCGACGATGATCGGGAGGAGCAGCGCGCCGAGGGCGGTCATGGGCTATTGCCCCCGGCTCGACGGCGGAACGATCCCGTTGATGCGGAGATACGTGACGATGTTGCC
>DASUXZ010000238.1:0-3516 GCA_036377655.1 Gemmatimonadales bacterium | reverse complement strand
GTCCTTGGTCACGATGAAGCTGGTGATCCCGCGATTCCCGCCGTTGGGGGTGGTGCGGGCGGTGACGGAGAAGATCTCGCCGACCCCGGCGTGGGTGATGAACACCTTCGAGCCGTTGAGGAGGTAATGATCGCCGCGGTCCTCCGCGGTGGACGCGGTGCCGCCGGCGTCGCTTCCCGCCCCGGGCTCGGTGAGCCCGAACCCGCCGAGCACCGTCCCCGAGGCGAGGAGCGGCACGTACCGCTCGCGCTGCTCCTTCGTGCCGAACTCCACGATCGGCGATGTCCCGAGATTGGTGTGCGCGCTGATGGTGAGCGCATGGCTCGCATCCACCTTGGCCATCTCGTGGATCGTGATGTAGTACGAGAGCTGGTCGAGACCGGCCCCGCCGAGGTCCTCGCTCCAGGGGACGCCGAGGAGGCCGAGCTCTCCCATGCGGCGGATGTTCTCCCAGGGAAAGGTCGAGGTGCGGTCCAGCTCCCGGGCCACGGGTGCGATCTCGGCGCGGGAAAACTCGCGCACCATCTCTCGCACCTGGTGGTGCTGGTCGGTGAAGTAGAGGGAATGATCCATGGCGGGAATATAGGCGGGGAATGCATTGCGCAGGTAAGGCATGGGAACGGCGGATCACACGAAATCACGCAACGCATTGTTCGTGTCTTCCTGTGAGATCACCCCGCCCCTGCCGCGATGCCTGACCCGCATTCCTGATCCTGCTCGAACGCCTTCACCAGCTCCGCGACCTCTCCCCCGAACTTGGCCCGCATCCGCGGCCCGAAGCCGGCCGCCTTCGCCACGCCGGCGGCGTCCGGCGGACGTGCCGCTGCCACGGCGCGGAGGGCGCGCTCGGACACGAGCTCGATCGGCGGGATGCCGAGCGCCGCGGCGGTCCGCGTGCGCCAGGCGAGGAGGCCGGCGAGGAGCGGATCCGGCTCTCGCTCGGAAGGGAAGTCGGACAGGCCGGCGACGAGCAGCGCCCCGTACCGTGACGCGAGTGGCGCGCCGATCCCGGGAATGGCCGCGAGCTCCTCGATGCTTGCCGGCGGCCGCGCCGCGAGCCGCGCCAGCGTCGCATCGTCGAGCAGTCCGCCGGGCCACGGAGAGCGCGCCCGCGCGACGGCCCGGCGGAGGCCGGCGAGCCGCCGCACTGCGTCCCTGTCGGTGAGCACGGGAGCATCGCGTCCCCGGCACCTGTCGCAGCCGCTGCACTCCCGCACGCGCTCGCCGAAGTACGCGAGCAGTGCGGCACGACGGCATCCGCTCGTGCGCGCATAGCGCTCGACGGCTTCGATGCGCGCGGCGGCTGCCCGCCTCCGGCGCTCGACCGGGCGCCAGTCCACCGGTCCCTGCTCCGGGCGCAGCTCTCGCCGCAGGCGATCCGCCGCGTCCGCGACCGCCTTCGGAACGCGCGCCGGGTCCTGGCGGCCATTCCAGATCTCCTCGAGCACCTTTCGCGGCGGGAAGGTGGCATCGAGCTGGCGCTCGTGCACCACGGCGTCCCCGACCCGGTAGAGCAGCACGCAACGCGACCGCGCGCCGTCCCGCCCCGCCCGCCCTGCCTCCTGATAGTAGGACTCCGGCGTCGGCGGCATCGACCAGTGCACGACGAGGCGGACGGTCGGCTTGTCGATGCCCATGCCGAACGCGGACGTGGCGACGATGATGTCCACCTCGTCGGCGAGGAAGGCCTCCAGGCGATTGGCCCTGAGCCCGCGGTCGAGCCCCGCGTGATAGGCGACGGCGCGGTGCCCCGCATCGCGGAGCGCCGACGCGATGGCCTCGGTGGCCTTCCGCGTCGAGGCGTAGACGATGCTCATCGTGTCGTCGATCGCGAGGAGCTCGAGCAGCGCGGTGAGCCGCTCCCCCTCCGAACCGACCCGGCGAACGCCGAACCAGAGATTCCGCCGGTCGAACGAGCCGAGGTGCTGGTCGAAGTCCCGCTGCCGGCCGCCGAGGTCGAGGGTCTCGACGATCTCCTCGCGCACCGCCTGCGTGGCGCTCCCGGTGAGCGCGACGACGGGAGGACGCCCGAGCCGGTACCGCAGGCGGCGGAGCGTCCGGTAGCTCGGCCGGAAATCATGGCCCCACTCTGCGATGCAGTGCGCCTCGTCCACGGCGAGAAGCGCGGGGCGGAGCTCCCGCCGCTCGAGCTCCTCGACGAGCCGCTGGAGCCGCTCCGGCGAAGTGTACAGGAGCCGTGCGCCGCCGCCCGCCACGGTATCGAGCGCTGCCCCGATCTCCGCCTCCGTCATCGGCCCGGCGAGGCTCACCGCCGGAATGCCCCGTGCGAGCGCCGCCGCGACCTGGTCCTGCATGAGCGAGATGAGCGGCGAGATGACGAGCGTATACCCGCCGACGACCATGGCGGGCACCTGGAAGCAGACCGACTTTCCGCCCCCGGTCGGCAGGATCCCGAGGGTATCGCGCCCGGCAAGCACCGAGCGGACGACCGCGCCCTGGAGCGGGCGAAAGCGGGGATACCCGAAATGATGGTCGAGGACCCGGCAGGCGTCCGCATAGCGCTCGCGCATGGAGCGAGTATGGGCCGTGGGACGGAACCCGCGTCATCCTGCGAACGCCGGCAGGGCCGTTCGCGCGGGAGCGACGGAACGGCGCGGAGGAACTACGCTCCTCCGCGCTCGTCGGCGACCCGGTCAGTGGAAGGTGAAGCCGATCCCGAAATGGAGGACGTTCGTCGAGCCGCCCTCGAAATCCCCGAAGGTCCACCCGGCGAAGGGCACGAGCGACGTGTTCCGCCCGATCCGGACATCGTACCCCGCACCGAGCAGCACGCCCAGTCCGGTCTCGTCGCCGACGTCCTCCACGTCGAGGTGCGCGAGACCGAGGCCGCCCTTGAGGTGGAGGCCGCCCGAGGCGACCGGATAGAAGTACACGGTCGCCGTCGACGAGGAGACGAGGATCGACGTATCGAATTCCTCCTCGATCCAGCCGTTCGACTCGAATCCGAGGAGCCAGCGGTCACCGAGAGAGCCGCCGAGCCGGAAGTTGCCGGCAAATCCGCCTTCGCGCCCGCAACCATCGCAATCCTCAATGCCGAACGAACCGTACCCGAGCCCGAACCCGATCCAGAACCCGTTCCGCACGTGCGGGTGCTGCGCCGCGGCGGCACCGGGTACCGTGGCCGCGAGCGCGGCGCACATCGCGATCTTCGACCAGCGAGCCATATCGCACCGTCCATTGTGCAGGGTTGATTCCCCGCGCCGCGCGTGGCGCGGTGCGGTCCGGCAAGGCCTGGGATGCGTGAGGGCTGCTGCGAAGGTAGGACCGCGCGCCCGGAGAAACAACACCGGATACACGAAGGAAAACGTCGGATACGCCCCGAGGGAGACCGTCGGATATGCAGGTGCCGACCGCGGCGAGCGGGATGGGCGGCGAAGCGAAGGGACGGCCCCGCTCTCGCGAAACCGTCCCTTCACTCCGTCCGCCGGACGGCGGCGGCTGTCCTACTCGTCGCCGAAGCGGACGCCGCCCATCACCTGGAGGCCGCTCGCATCG
>DASUXZ010000237.1:0-6389 GCA_036377655.1 Gemmatimonadales bacterium | reverse complement strand
CGGTTCGGGATCTGGCTCGTGCTCGGGATCGCGCTCTACTTCGGGTATGGCTACCGGAGGAGCAAGCTCAGGAGGCAGGCGCAGCCGGGCGCCGGCTGATCAGCCCGTCCGGCCCTGGCGGGCGGCGATCCGGAGCGCCCCCGCCACCGCATCGGCCTCGCCGGCCGCCGGGACGATGCCGTCCTTTCGCAGCCGGGCATCGAAGGGCTCGCGAAGGGCGGGCTGGCGGATGAGGCTTCCCGTGACGGCGACGACCGCGTCGCCGCCCACCTTCCCGCGCAGGTGAAGCACCAGCCCGGCAAGCTCCTCCGCCGCGTAGTGGACGATCGCGCGCGCCACCGCGTCGCCGTCCGCCGCGGCCGCGAGCACGTGCGGCGCGAGCGCTGCGACCTCCGGTGGTCCCGCCGTCGCGGTCCAGCGGACCAGCTCGTCGAACGTCGCGCACCGCGCGGCGCCGAGCAGCGCCGCGGAGAGCGCCGTCGCCGCGCCGCGGCCATCCTCCGCGCGGCTCACCGCGCCGAGCGCCGCCCGTCCGATCGCATAACCGCTCCCTTCGTCTCCCATCTGCCAGCCGTAGCCGCCGGCACGGTGCATCGCGCCCGACGCGTCGCGGCCGACCGCGATGCTGCCGGTGCCCGCCGCGAGCACGATTCCCGGTCCGTCGCCGAGCGCTCCCTCGAGCGCGATGGCGATGTCGGTCGTCACCACCACCGTGCGCGCCACCGCCTCGCCGCGCAGCGCCTGCTGGAGCTCGCGCGCCTCCGGCTCGCGGCCGGCGCCGGCCGCCCCGACCACGAGCACGTCTCCCTGGAGCGCCCCGGCCTCGGCGAGGGCGCGCCGCACGGTTTCCGCGATCGTCGCGGCGGAGGCGAGCGCGCGCCCCGGCCGGACCGCGGCGCCCGGTCCCTCGGCGCGCCCGGCAATGACGCCGTCGCGCTCGACCGCCGCGGCCGTCTTCGTTCCCCCGACGTCGGCACCGATGAGGATGGTCATGCCGCGCTCCGCCCGATCCGCGACGAGACGAGGCCGACGGCGACGCAGATGAGCGTCCCGAGCGGGACGTACCACGGCCAGGCGAGGCGCGCGACCGGCGAGAGCCAGCGGAGCCCCGCATCCGCGAGCGGGCGCGCGAAGACCACGACGAGCATCGCGGCGATCGTCACCGCTGCGCCGGTGAGCACGTCCCGGCCGCGCGCGCCCGACCAGTCGCCGGCGAGGACGTAGGCGCCGAGGAGGGCCCCGTACGTGACCGACGCGATGGAGAGCGCCAGCACGACCACCGGCGTGTCGGTCCCCGAGGCGTACGCGTGGAACCCGAGGGCACCGCCGATCAGGCCGAGGCCCCAGAGGATCGAGAAGGCGCGGCCGATCCGGAGGAGCTTCCCCGGATCCCGCTCGCCCGTCCACCCGGCATAGAGGTCGTGCGTCATGGACGAGGCGAGTGCGTTGATGGAGGACGCCACGGTGCTCATCGCTGCCGCGAGGATGCCGGCCACGAGGAGCCCGGCGAGGCCGGACGGGAGGTGATCGATGATGAACCGCGCGAAGATCTGGTCGCCGGCGAGGTCCGGGGCGGCGAGGCCGGCCGACCAGATCGCGACGCCGACGAGGAGGAAGAGGAGAAACTGGAAGATGACCACCACCCCGGATCCGACGAGGGCCGCGCGCGCGTCGCGGAGACTGCGGGTCGCGAGGAGGCGCTGGACGATGAGGTGGTCGGTGCCGTGCGAGGCCGCGGAGAGCAGTGCGCCGCCGACCAGTCCGCCGATGAACGTGTAGGTGCTCGTGAGATCGAGCCCGAAGTCGAACACGCGGAGCTTGCCGGCGTCGGCCGCCGCAGCGAGGCTCGCCCCGGCGCCGCCCGCGAGGCTCCACGCGATGAAGAGCGCGGCGATGCCGCCCGACAGATAGACGGCGAGCTGGATCACGTCCGTCCAGACCACCGCCTTGAGCCCGCCCGCCCAGGTGTAGGCGAGCGTCACCAGTCCCATCACCACGATCGATGCCGGCACGCTCCAGCCCGTGAGGAGCGCAAGCGGAATGGCGCCGACGAAGATCCGGACGCCGTCGCCGAGGAATCGGGTGGCGAGGAAGACCACCGACATGGCGCGTCGCGTCGCGACGCCGAACCGGCTCTCGAGCCGGGCGTACGCCGTCTCCTGGGTACCCCTGAAGTAGCCGGGCAGGAGCCATGCCGCCACGACCGTGCGCCCAAGGAGGTATCCGAAGGCGATCTGGAGGAACCGGAGGTCCGAGCGCGCTCCGATCCCGGGGACCGAGAGCACGGTGAGCGCGGACGTCTCGGTGGCGACGATCGAGAAGAGCACCGCCCAGGCCGGCAGGTCACGCGCGCCGAGGAAATAATCCCCGGCCGTGCTCTGCCGCCGGGTGGACCAGAGGCCGATGCCGAGCGTCGCGACGAAATAGACGGCGATGACGGCAAGGTCGAGGGAGGACATTGGGCTGAACGGTAAGGGGTCGCGGGGAGGCGGGCGAGGGGGGACGTGAAAAGGGGGCCGCCTCTCGAGGCCGCCCCCTTTCGATCCGCACCCGCGCCGGCGTCAGGCCGTGAAGCTGCTGCCGCACCCGCACCCGCCCGCGGCGTTGGGGTTGCTGAAGGTGAACCCGGAGCCCTGCATCGACGACTGGTAGTCGATGGTGACGCCGTTGAGGTACTGCGCGCTGAAGCCGTCCACGAAGACCCGGACGCCGTTGATGTCGAAGGCCAGGTCGTCCTCGACGGCCCGCTCCTCGATGTTGAGGCTGTACTTGAATCCGGAGCATCCGCCGGGAAGGACGCTCACGCGCAGGCCCGCCGTGTCCGCCGGCACCTGCTCGGCTGCGATGAACTTCCTGACTTCCTCGGCCGCCCGGTCGCTGAGTACCAGATTGAACCCGGACGCCGGGGCCTGCTGCCCGATGCTGCTCATGCCTGCTCCCGTTGGAATCCAGCCGGAAAGATAATCCGAAGGGCTCGGCCGAGTCTACGGCCGGTCGAGCCCGGCCACGACGCGATCGGCGACGTTCCGCCGTACCGGCGTCCAGCGCGCGTTCTCCCGGGTAGGGTGGACCCGGTTGCTGAGGAGCACGATCACGAGCTCGCGGTCCGGATCGATCCAGATCGACGTGCCGGTGAACCCGGTGTGGCCGAAGCTCGACGGGGAGATCCGGGTGCCGCCACTGCTCAGGCCGGACGGCGTGTCCCAGCCGAGCGCGCGGCTCGATTCACGCGGAACGTACTGGCGGGTGGTGAAGAGGCGGACGACGCCCGGGTCGAGGGGAACCGATACGCTGTCGCGGCCGGCGCGGGCTGCGAGGAGCCAGTCGCCGAAGACGAGAAGGTCCCGGGCGCTCGAGAAGAGCCCGGCGTGGCCTGCGACGCCGTCGAGCCGCGCCGCGTTCTCGTCGTGCACTTCGCCGTGCACGACCCGTCCGCGCCACGGGTCCCGCTCGGTCGGCGCGATCCGCGCGAGCCATTCGGCAGGCGGCAGGTAGCGGGTCGAGGCCATCCCGAGCGGCGCGAAGACCCGCTGCTCGAGGAGGGAGTCGAGCCGCATCCCGGACACCGCCTCGACGGCCTGTCCGAGCACGATCGCTCCGAGGTCGGAATAGACGAAGCGCGTTCCCGGGACGGTGTCGAGTGCGGTCGTGTCGGTGAGGGCGAGCGCGGCGGCTCGGCTATCGGTCTCGCGATACAGCAGCCGGAAGGCGGGGAGGCCCGCAGTGTGCGTGAGCAGGTGGCGGACGTTCACCGCGTCCTTGCCGGGCCCGTCGAAGGCGGGAACGTAACGGGCGACGGGCGCCTCGAGCTCGAGCCGGCCCGCGGAGACGGCGATCATGGCGGCCGTCGTGAGCCCGACCACCTTCGTCAGCGACGCGAGGTCGTATACCGTCGCCGAATCGGGCCGGGCGGGCATCCCCTCGCCGAGGACGCCGGTGCCATGATAGAAGTGCTTCCCGCCGACGCTCACCGCGAGGACCGCCCCCGGCGCCGCGCCCGCCGCGACGGCGGAATCGAGATATGCCGTGGCCTCGCCGAAGGCGGCGCGGGGAAGGGGGGCGTCGGCACCGCTCCGTGCGCAGGCGACCGCGGCGAGCGCAAGGAGGCCTGCCCGGCCGGCCCTCACCGCCCGGCCCAACGCCCGGTGCCGGCGCGCTCGAAGCCCTCGCCACGCCGGAAGACGGGCGGGATCGAGATGGGCAGCTTGCCCGTGATCGGCGCGCCAGCGAGGGCCTGCGCCGCCGCGCGTTCGGTCGCGGCGTTCGCGGCCCACGCGATCAGGTAGGACCGGACGCGCGGTGTCTCGGCGACGATGTAGGGCGAGCCGAACGAAACGAGGACGGTCGGCCCGCGGGCGGCAGCGCTGTCCACGAGCGCGTTCATGAGTGGCGGGAGCGCGATCGAGCCCTTGCTGTCCACCGGGCGCACGGACACGGCGAACGCGGCGAACGGAACGCTCGCGAGCCGCGACCGCGCCGAGTCGAAGGCGGCGGGCCCGCTCTCCGCGCTCAGGCGGATGGTGCTCACCGTATGGCCCTGGGCCCGGAGCTCCGCAGCGAACGCCGTGCCGATGGCTTCGCGCGGGCCGTCGGCGTAGCTCACCACGGCGATCCGGCGGGGCGCCGCGCGGAGCGAGTCCACGGTGCCGTCGTCCGCGGCGAGCACGATCGATCGCGTCGCGATGTCGCGCGAGATCGCCTGGAACTCCGCGCTGCCCACGGTGGCCATCACGCTGTCGAGATCCACGTGGCGGCGCGCGAAGAGGCCGAGACGCTTCTTCCACTCGAGCATCCGGCGGACGGAGGCGTCGAGCCGCTCGCGCGGAATGCGGCCCGACGTCACGGCCTGCTCCATCGCATCGATGGCGGCGCGGGCGTCGGCGGGCATGAGCAGGAGGTCCGCGCCGGCGAGGAAGGCGAGCACCGCCGCCTCCCCGGGGCCGTACTTCGAGACGACGCCGCCCATGTTGAGGGCGTCGGTCACCGTGAGTCCACGGAAGCCGAGGGAGTCGCGGAGGATGCCGGTGAGGACGTTCGGCGCCACGGTGGCGGGCCGGCTCTCGCCGGAGTCGATCGCCGGCAGCGCGATGTGGGCCGACATCACGGCATGGACGCCGGCGGCGATCGCCGAGCGGAACGGAACGAGCTCGAGGGAATCGATCCGGGCCCAGTCCGCGGCGATCACCGGGAGCGAGAGGTGGCTGTCGGTCTCGGTGTCGCCGTGGCCGGGGAAGTGCTTCGCCGTGGCGATCATGCCGTGCTCCTGGATCCCCTTCACGGCGGCGGCGACCAGGCGGCCGACTGCCGCCGGGTCCTCGCCGAAGGAGCGCGTATTGATGATCGGGTTGGCGGGATTGCTGTTCACGTCGGCGGCGGGCGCGAAGGCAAAGTGGATCCCGACGGCCCGCCCCTCGAGCGCCGTGATCCGGCCGATCTCGTAGGCGTCCAGTTCCCTGCCACCCGCGCCCACGCCCATATTGGGAGGGAACGGGGTCCCGCCGTTCAGGCGGATCATCGTTCCGCTCTCGAGGTCCGATGCGACGAGGAGCGGGATCCTCGACGCCGATTGCAGCGCGTTCAGCTTCGCGGCGACGTCGAGCGGCGAGCCGACCGAGATGATCACGCCGCCGACCTTGAGCGAGTCCACCCACCCGAGCGCCTGCGCGAGCCCCGGCTCGTCGAGCGCCGCATAGGTGCCGGGGATCCACGGCATCACGAGCTGGGCAATGCGCTCCCGGAGCGGGAGGGAGTCGAGGAGGCGGTTCACGTCGCCCGCCACCGGGACGGGCGGCTGCAGGGTCGGCGCGCACGCCGCGGCGGCGAAGACGGTCATCAATCCGACAAGGAACTTGCGATGCACAGGATGCTCGTTCGGGTAGGTGGAATCGCCGCGGTGCTCGCGGCCGCATGCGGCGGCGGTGGCGCGGTGCCGGACGTGCCGCCGGTGCCGGCCGAGCAGGTGGATGCCCGGCCGGGCATCGACGTGCTGCTCCGCGACAGCATGCACCTGGTGCGGGGGCGGCGGGTCGGGCTCGTGACGAATCATACCGGGATCGACACCGCCGGCGTGAGCGACGTCGAGCTGCTCCGCGCCGCCGGCGTCGAGCTCGTGGCGCTCTTCAGCCCGGAGCACGGCTTTCGCGGGGCGGCCGCGCCCGGCGAGGCGGTGCAGACGACCCGGGATTCGGCGACGGACCTTCCAATCTACAGCCTCTACGGCCGGACCACGTCGCCGACCGACGCGATGCTCCGCGGCGTCGACCTGCTCATCGTGGACCTGCAGGACGTCGGCGCGCGCTACTACACCTACATCTCGACGGCGATCGAGGTGATGCGCGCCGGGGCGCGGCGCAACATCCCGGTCATGATCCTCGACCGGCCCAACCCGA
>DASUXZ010000236.1:0-3899 GCA_036377655.1 Gemmatimonadales bacterium | reverse complement strand
GCGCCCTGAGGCGCCGCCGGTCAGATCCGCTCGCGGAGGAAGCCGGGCGTGAGGTCCGAGAGCCAGCCCGCGAGCTGGGTGAAGCGACCGGTGACCATCAGCACGCCGACCACGAGCAGGAGCACGCCGCTCACGACCTTCACGGTGCCGAGGTGCCTCCGGAAGCCCTTGAACCAGTCGAGGAACCGGTCGAGCGCAAAGGCGGCCGCGAGGAACGGAATGGCGAGGCCGGCCGAGTAGGCCGCGAGGAGGCCCATCCCGCGGGAAAAATCCGCTTCCGTCGCCGCGAGGCCGAGGATCGCGCCGAGGATCGGCCCGATGCAGGGGACCCACCCCGCCGCGAACGCCATCCCCACGAGCGAGGAGCCGAGGTACCCGACCGGCTTGTCCTCGATCTGGATCCGCTTCTCGCGCTGCAGGAAGTCGAGCTTCACCACCCCGAGCGTCCAGAGCCCGAACAGGATGATGAGCACGCCGCCGACCTTGGTGATGACGTCCTTCTGGGACTTGAGCGTCGCACCGAACGCCGAGGCGCCGGCGCCGAGCGCCAGGAAGACGATCGAGAACCCGAGCACGAAGAAGAGGGCATGCAGGACGGTGACACGGCGGCGGTTCACCGCTTCCGGGGCCGTCATGCCGGTCAGGAAGCCGATGTAGGACGGCACGAGCGGCAGGACGCAGGGCGAGAGGAAGCTCAGCAGGCCCGCGGTGAACGCCACGAACAGTCCGACGGTTACGCCGTCACTCACGATGTCACTCCTCCCAGGTCCCGCTGCAGGCACTGGCGGCAGGTGCCGAAGACCTCGATCCGGTGCCGCTCGTGCCGGAACGCATGCTCCTCCGCCACGATCGGGAGCATCCGCTCGAGCCGCTCGCTCGCGAACTCGATGACGCGCCCGCAGCGGAGGCAGACGAGGTGTTCGTGATGCTCCTCGCCGGCGGCCTCGAACCGCCGGAACCCCTCCCCGAACTCGTTCGCGCGCACGAGGCCCGACTGGACGAGGAGGTCGAGCGTCCGGTAGATCGTGGCCGTGCCGACCTTCTCGCCGCGCGCGGCGAGCCGGCGGGCGATGGCGCCGGCCGCGAGGTGCTCGTCCGATCCGAACACGAGCTCCGCGACGAGGTCCCTCGGCCGCGTCACCGGAAGGCGCTGGTCACGGAGCCACCGCCGGAAGCGCTCGAGGAGCGCGGCCCGTTCGGCCCTATCGAGCGGGGGCATCCGCCGGCGCGGGGAACCAGCTCGCGACGTCCACCTCGGCCGGCGGCTCGTCGTCGTCGGTGCGGTGGTGGACCTCCTGCAGGAGTGCGGGCAGCTGGTCGAGCGGGCCGCTCCCGACCTCTTCGACCGAGGCCTCGAACTTGCCGCGCTCCTTCCCCTTGACCTGCAGCATGTAGCGCGCGGTGTAGATCCGGCACCGCTCGCCGTCCTGGCCCTCCACGCACGCGAGCACCGCGGTGCCCCATTCGCGCTGGTCCTGCCGGAGCACCGGAAACGCCCAGATGCCGGCAATCGTTTCGGGCGCGACGGTCTCCCGCACCTTGAGCGCCAGCCGCTCCCATCCCATCCCCTGCCCGGCCTCGTCGGTCACCGGGCAGGCCGCTCGATGTAGAACCGGAGCACGTGCATGAAGTCCTGCGCGTTCGTGACGACGCCGTAGGCCTGGTGCGTGCCGCGGTCCTTGAGCTTGTTCACGACGAATTCCGTCTGGTCCACGCAGATCGTCATGAGGGGCTCGGGAAACCCGCGCTGCGTGTGGAAGGCGGGGAGCATGTTCCCGACGGCGATCGCGTGGAGCGCCGTGGCGATGAAGATCGCGCCCGTAGCCCGGACGGTGTGCTCGCGCATCGCGTCCTGCGCCTCGAGGACGTCCGTGATGACGCCCGGGAGCGGCCCGTCGTCCCGGATCGACCCGGAGAGGACGTACGGGACGCCGTGCGTGACCACCGAGTGCATGATTCCGCTCGTGATGAGCCCGCGCCGCACGGCCGCCTCGATCGACCCCGCCGCGCGCACCCGGTTGATGGCGCGCATGTGGAGCCCGTGGCCGCCCTCGGTCGGGAGGCCCGTGTTCGTCATGCCGAGGGTGGTGCCGAAGATCGCCGCCTCGATGTCGTGGACCGCCACGGCGTTTCCCACGAGCACCGCCTGCACGAACCCGTTGGCGATGAACCACTCGAAATCGGTGCGTGCCCGCGAATGGACGAGCGCGGGACCTGCCACCCATACGAGATACCCGCCGCGCGCCCGCTGCTCGACCAGGCGCGCCGCGAGCTCCTCGTAGTTGACCGGCCGCTCGCGGCTCACCTCGGTCGACATGAAGCGGAACTCGTTGGCTCCGTGCGCCCCCCCGAGGAACCCGACCGAGTGGACCACGATGCCCTCGGACCCGTCCTCGGCCTCGCCCATCGCGATGAGCTCGCCGGCGCGGAGCCGGCGCGGCTCGATCGTCTCGAGCTCCCCGCCGCGCTTCACGATCACGCAGTCCATGCGCGGCCGCGATGGCGCGAGCCAGCGCCCGCCGACGTGCACGTAGGTGGGGAGGTTCGAGGTCGAAAAGAAGCCCTCGGGAAGGACGCCGTCGGCCGGCAGCGGCTCGAAACGGGCCTCCGGACGGCCTGCGAACGGAGGCCGCGTGAAGTCGGGGAGCGTGCTCGTCGGTTGTGCGGTCATAGAGGGGTGGAACGTAACCGGTTCGGGGGGGCGGTTGCAGGTGGGTCAGAGCATGGACACGGGGTCGCGGTCGATCACGATCGCCGGCTCCCGCCGGCGGCGGGCGACGCTCCGGGCGGCGCTCCGCACCACCCGACCGAGGTCCCGGGAGGGGCCGCGGAGGACCGCGTGCCAGCGCCACCGCTCCTTGATGCGGGACACCGGGCACGGCGCCGGGCCGAGCACGTCCACCGGGAGCCCGTGCCGGGCGATGACCCGTTGTGCCCAGTCGGCGAGCTTCGCTGCCGTGGCCCCGACCTCGATCTCGTCGAGCCCGCTCACGACGAGGTTGACGAGCGCCACGACGGGTGGCGCCGGGGGCGATTGCCGCAGCGCGAGCTCGGCCGCGAGGAAGCCCTCGGTGTCGTGCTGCGCCGCGTGGACCAGGGCGTGGTGATCGGGACAACGCGTCTGCACGAGCACGCGCCCACCGCGGGGCCCGCGGCCCGCCCGCCCCGCGACCTGGGCGAGGAGCTGGAACGAGCGCTCCGCCGCGCGGAAGTCGGGGAGGTTGAGGCCGGTATCGGCATCCACGACGCCCACGAGCGTCACGTTCGGGAAGTCGAGCCCCTTCGCGATCATCTGCGTCCCGATCAGGATGTCGAGCTCGCGCCGCTCGACGCTCTCGAGGATGCGCTGGTGCGACCACTTGGTGCTCGTCGTGTCGAGGTCCATGCGGCCGATCCGCGCATCGGGAAACCGCTCCGCCACGAGCCGCTCGAGCTGCTGCGTGCCCACCCCGCGCATCCGCTGCACCGGCCCGCCGCACTCGGCGCAGTCCGCGGGCAGCGGCTCCTCGTGCCCGCAGTAGTGACACCGGAGGCCGGCCGGCGTCTGGTGAACGGTGAGCGAGATGCTGCATCGCGGGCAATGGCGAACGGAGCCGCACGCCGGGCACTGCAGGTAGGCGGCGAACCCGCGCCGGTTGAGGAGGAGCAGGACCTGCTCCCCGTGCGCGAGCGCGGTCCCGATCGCGGCGTCGAGCGCCTCGGACCACGCGACGGCCCCCGTGCCCGCGACGAGCGGCGCGCCGCGGAGATCGATCGTCTCGACCGGCGGGAGCGGGCGCGCCTCGATCCGCTGCGGGAGGTCGAGCCGCACGAGCGCGGCCGGATCGGAGGCGGGGAGCGTGGTGCGCGCCACCGTCTCGAGGGACGGCGTCGCGCTGCCTAGGAGGAGCCGCGCGCCC
>DASUXZ010000235.1:0-6606 GCA_036377655.1 Gemmatimonadales bacterium | reverse complement strand
CTGGGCCGTCGTCGGTGACACCTCGGTGGACCGGTTGGCGCTCGGCGCTGCGATCGGGCAGGCGGCCGCCCGGAGCAGCGCGAGCGCCACCGGATGGGCGGGGATCCGCACCGCGACGTCATCGAGTCCGCCGGTCACGATCGGCGGAACGGTCGGCGTCTTCGGGAGGACGAGCGTGAGCGGCCCGGGCCAGAACCGATCGGCGAGCGCGCTCGCCTCGGGCGGCCACGCACGCACGATCCGCCGCGCATCCTCGACCGTCGCCACGTGCACGATGAGCGGGTTGAATGCCGGCCGTCCCTTCGCCTCGAAGATGCCGGCCACCGCGCGCGCGTCGAGCGCGTTGGCGCCGAGGCCGTAGACCGTTTCGGTGGGAAAGGCGACGAGCCCGCCGGCGCGGATCGTCGCCGCGGCACGCGCGATCGCCTCCGGATCGGGCGACGACGGCTGGACCGGCAGCACTTCCATTAGTCGTCTCCCCGCACCGGCCGGCGGGACGCCTTGAGGCTCGAGCGCTTCTTCTTCGCGTCGAGCCGCGCCTTCTTCGCCGCGCGCGACGGACGCGTGCGCTTTCGCGGGCGCGGCACGTGGAGCGCTTCGGCCACGATCCGTGCGAGCCGCTCGGTCACGTCCTCCCGGTTCTGGAGCTGGCTACGGGTCGCGCCGGAGACGAGCCGGAGGCGCCCTTCCTTGTCGAGGCGCGTCCGGAGGCGCGCGAGGAGCTGCGCCCGCTGGGCTTCGTCGAGCGAGGGAGAAGCGGCGATGTCCCAGACCACCTCGATGCGGGTCGAGCTCATGTTCACGTGCTGGCCGCCCGGCCCGCCCGATCGCGACGCGCGAAAGGACAGCTCGGCGAGCGGCAGCGTCAGTGTCGGCGTAATCTCGAGAGTCCCCTCGTCCATGGCGGTAGGGTAAGCGGAGGGGGGCGGAGCGGCAAATCAAACAGCGCCCCCCGGGGGGGAACAGGGCGCCGGCGACGAGCGCGGTGGCGGAATGCCTGACGGACATCGATGCTACTCCAGGAGCGATGGGCACGGGGACTGGGGAGGGATGGGACACGCTACGGGGGAACGTGATCCGTCAAGACGACTCGAAGTCCCCCTTCAATGAATGCAATTCCTTGCGCGCCGCACGACCCGCCGCGGAGCCGGGATGGTGCGCGGAGAGGCGGGACAGCTCGGCCATGAGGCGCCCGCGATTGCCGGTCCTGCGGTAGAGATCGATGAGCTGGTTGGACACCGCGAGCGGATCACCGGCCCGGCGCCGATACTCGAGCAGCAGACGCTCCGCCTCGATCGGATCACCGAGGTGCCGGAGGGTCAGGTCGGCAAGACGCACGAGGGGCAGAAGCCGGCGCGGATCGGCATCGATGTGGGCTCGATAGGCCGCTGCTGCCGCTTCGTACCGCCCCTGCGCCACGAGCGCTTCCTCCGCCGAATAGGCCTGCTCATAGGGAACTCCTGTCGCGCCTTCGAGTAGCCTGGCGGCGAGGCGCCCCGCGCGATCACCCGAAGCCAGGATCGCCTCGGCAATGATGATCGTTCCGACGACCGCGCCGGCCGGAAAGAGCAGCACGAGGGGCGAAGCGCCGACGGCCCTGAAGCCTGCTGCGGTTACGATGATCATGAGCGGCACGCCAAGGAGCACGTACGCCTTGATCCGGACAGCACGCTCGGCGGAATCGCGGGACATGCCGAAGCTTAACCACTGCACCCGGGCCCGCCCGCCGTTACCTTCCACGCATGCGACCGATCGCCGATCTCCTTGCCGCGCTCCGCGAGCCGGGGCGAACGCTGCTCGGGTACTCGGGCGGCGTCGATTCGGCGCTGCTCGCCGTGGCCGGGCGCGAGGCGCTCGGCGCGGAAGACTTCGTCGCCGTCATCGGGCGGAGCGCCTCGTATCCCGAGGTGCAGTACGCGCGCGCGCTCGAGATCGCGCGGGCATTCGACGTGCCGGTGCTCGAGGTCGCGACCGGCGAGCTTGCCGATCCCCGCTACCTCGCCAACCCCACGAATCGCTGCTACTTCTGCAAGAGCGAGCTCTGGTCGGTGCTCCGGGACGTCGCCGACGAGCGCGGTTTCGGCACCGTCATCGACGGCACCAACGCCGATGACCTCGGGGAGCATCGCCCCGGCCTGCAGGCAGCCGCGGAGGCCCGCGTGCGCTCGCCGCTCGCGGAGCTCGGCTGGTCCAAGGCGGATGTCAGGAACGCGGCGCGCGAGCTCGGCATCCCGATCTGGGACGCTCCGGCGGCTCCATGCCTGTCGAGCCGCGTGCGGTACGGACTCGCGATCACGCCCGAGCGTCTCCGCCAGGTGGAACGGGGCGAGGACTTCCTCCGCTCGCTCGGCGTCGAGGGCGACCTGCGCGTGCGGCACCTCGGTGATGCGGCGCGCATCGAAGCGTTGCCCGCCGAGATGCCGATCGTGGAGCAGGAGTGGGACAGCGTCGCGGAGTTCTTCCGGTCGCTCGGCTTTGCGGACGTGGAGCTCGATCCGCGTGGCTACCGCCGCGGGTCGCTGCTCGTGCTCGGCCAGGGCGACTGATGCGGCTCTTCGCCGCGGTTCCGCTTCCCGAGACGGGGCGGAGCGAATGTGCGGAGGTGCTGGCGGCGGCGCGGGTGACCGGATGGCCGGTACGCTGGGTCCGCGACGACCTCGCGCACATCACGCTCAAGTTCTTCGGGGAAGTCGTGCCGGAGCGCCTCGACGTGATCGCGGAGGCGCTCGAAAGCGCGGCGAAGGGATCGGAGCCGATGAGCTTGCGGCTCCAGTCGCTCGGCGCCTTTCCGACGTTCCGGCGGCCGCGGGTCGTGTGGCTCGGCGTGGATGCGCCGACGTCGCTCGAGTTGTTGAAGGACCGGGTGGAGCGATTCGCCGAAGGGATCGGGTTTCCGCCCGAAGGCGTTCCGTTCCGGCCGCACGTGACGCTCGGCCGGGTACGGGAGGGACAGCGCCTGCCGCACGGGGCCATCGAAAGCTGCGGGATCGAGGCGGCGGGCGCGCCGTTCCTGGCGGACACCGTCGTGCTCTATGAAAGCAGTCTCACCTCGGCGGGACCGGAATACACGCCGAGGCTCACCCTGACACTCGGTCGCTGAATGGGCTGCCTCACCGCGCCGTTCAAGCTCGCTGGACTGCTCCTCTTCGTGCTGGCGCTCGTGGCGGCATGGCTCTATCGCGACCGGCTCGCCGATATCGGCCGCGCCGCATGGAACGAGGCCACCGGCACGGAGGAGACGGTGGCCGGGCCGGGTGTGCCGTCCGCCGACGCGCTCGCGCGGGCAGACCGGAAGGTCGCGTCGCTGCGCGCGGGTGCCGATTCCGTCGTGCTGAGCGCGGCCGAAGCGGCGTCGCTCCTGCAGCGCGGGCTCGAGCCGTACGCGCGGACCTTCTTCGATTCGATGGAGGTGACGCTCCGGGAAGGATCGGTCGGCGTGACCACGATCGTGCGCACCGACCGGCTTCCCTCCGGACTCCTCGGCCCGTTCGGCGGCGCACTCCGCGAGCGCGAGCCGGTGAGCGCCGAAGGTCCGCTGACGGTGTCGGCCGCGGGGCGGGGAAGCTGGGAGATCCGCCGCCTCCAGTTCCGCGACATCCCGCTCCCGCGCGACGCCGTGCCGCGGCTCATCGGCCGCGCCACCGGGGATACCGCCCGGAGCGCCGTGCCGATCGCGCTGCCCGACGGCGTCTCCGGGCTCCGCGTCCGCGACGGCGGACTCACGCTCTATCGCCACGCCCCATGAGCCATCGCATTCTGATCGTGGACGACGAGCCCGGCATCCGGCAGGCCGTGAAGCAGGTGCTCGAGTATGAAGGAATGGAAGTGCGGGCCGCGGGATCCGGGGGCGAGGCGATCACGGTCTATCCGGAGTTCCGTCCGCACGTCGTCTTCCTCGACGTCAAGATGGCCGGCCTCGACGGGCTCGAGACGCTCGCGCGCCTCCGGGCACTCGATCCCGGCGCCGTCGTCGTGATGATTTCCGGGCACGGCACGATCGCGACCGCCGTGGACGCCACGCAGCGCGGCGCGTTCGACTTCCTCGAGAAGCCGCTCGACGCGGACCGGCTCCTCGTGACCGTGCGCAATGCGATCGAGCGCGCCGAGCTCGTCGGCGAGAACACCCGCCTGCGCGAGGTGGTGAGCCGCCGCTACGCGATGGTCGGCTCGAGCCCACCGCTCGAGGTCACGCGGGAGCTCATCGCCAAGGTGGCGCCGACCAATGCGCGGGTCCTCATCACGGGCGAGAACGGCACGGGGAAGGAGCTCGTCGCGCGCGCGCTGCACGCGGAATCGGCTCGGCGCGACGGGCCGTTCGTCGAGGTGAACTGCGCGGCGATTCCCTCGGAGCTCATCGAGAGCGAGCTCTTCGGGCACGTGAAGGGATCGTTCACGGGGGCCTTCGCGGACCGGGCCGGCAAGTTCGAGCAGGCCGATGGCGGCACCCTCTTCCTGGACGAAGTCGGCGACATGGCGCTGCCCGCCCAGGCCAAGCTGCTCCGCGTGCTGCAGGAAGGCGTCGTGACGCGGATCGGCGGGTCCAAGTCGATCCAGGTGGACGTCCGCGTGATCGCCGCCACGAACAAGGACCTGGGGCTCGAGATCGCGGAGGGGCGCTTCAGGGAGGACCTGCTCTACCGGCTCAACGTCGTGGAGATCCAGGTGCCGCCGCTGCGCGACCGGCGCGAGGACATTCCCGCGCTCGTCGAGCATTTCACGGAGCAGCTCTCGGCGGGCGGCGGCATGTCCGGCCGGCGCTTCGGCGACGACGCCGTCCGCCGGCTCCAGGGCCGCACCTGGCCGGGCAACGTGCGCGAGCTCCGCAACGTCGTGGAGCGGGCGCTCATCCTCGCCCCCGGCAAGGCGGTGACCGCGGCGGACGTGGACCGCCTCTTTCCCGGCGAGGGCGGCGATGGCGAGCCCCAGACCTTCGAGCGGTTCAAGCAGGACGCGGAGCGCGAGTTCCTGGCGGCGAAGCTCCGCGAGTTCGACTGGAACGTCTCCGAGACGGCGCGCGCACTCAAGATGCCGCGATCGAACCTGTACAAGAAGATCGAGCGCTACGGAATCTCCCGGGAGAATCCATGAGTGAGAAACCGCGGGACTGGGATCGCGAGCTGGCGGAGATCGACAAGGTGATCGCACGGGCGCCTGCGACGCCGCCTCAGCGGGCGCCCGGATCGGCGCCGGTGCCGGCAGCCCCGGCGCCGGGCACCGGCGTCCCGGCGGGCGCGCCGGTGCCGCCGGCCCGCCGCGGCGCCCGTGCCGGCGCCTGGCTCGCGACGCTGCTCGTCGCGGCGCTCGCGGTCGGCATCCCGTTCTGGCCGTACGGGCAGGCGTGCGGGATCGGCCTCATCGGGTACATCGCGGCGATCGGCGTCCTCGTGCTCGCGAGCGTCTGGGCGCTTGCCGTCACCTGGCGCCAGCGGATCGGCCTCGCCCACGTCCTGGCGACGATCACGCTGCTCTGGGGGCTCGGCCTCGCCGCGGCGGTGCTCCTTCCGCGCATCGGCTACGCGAGCGAATCGCTCGGCTGGAACTGCACCGCCTGACGCGCACCATCATTCCTCATTCCGGTCTCACAAGGGTCATGGCAACGACGTTCAAGAATTTCATCGGAGGCAGCTGGACCGAGCCGCAGACCGGCTCCTGGTTCGAGAACCGCAACCCGGCCGACACGAGCGACGTCATCGGGCGCTTTCCCGACTCGGGGGCGGCCGACGTCGAAGCCGCGGTCCGGAGCGCGCAGCGCGGCTTCGAGATCTGGCGCCGGACACCGGCGCCAGCGCGCGGCGACGTGCTGCGCCGCGTGGGCGAGATCCTCGTGGCGCGGAAGGAAGCGCTCGCGGACGCCATGACGCGCGAGATGGGAAAGGTCCTGGCGGAGACGCGGGGCGACGTACAGGAGGGCATCGATACCGCCTTCTACGCGGCCACGGAGGGCCGCCGGCTCTTCGGCCACGTGGTGCCGAGCGAGCTGCGCCTCAAGTGGGCCATGACCTACCGCCGCCCGATCGGCGTCGCCGGGCTCATCACGCCCTTCAACTTCCCGCTCGCCATTCCCACCTGGAAGATGTTTCCCGCGCTCCTGTGCGGGAATTCGGTGGTGATCAAGCCGTCGGAGGACGTCCCCCACTCGACGCATCTCCTCGTCGAGATCCTCCTCGAGGCGGGCCTGCCGCCCGAGGTGATCCAGCTCGTGCACGGGCGCGGCGAGACGGTCGGCAAGGCGCTCGTCGAGCATCCCGGCGTGCCGGTCATCTCCTTCACCGGCTCGACCGAGACGGGGCGGATCATCGGCGAGACCTGCGGTCGGATGCACAAGCGGCTCTCGCTCGAGATGGGCGGAAAGAACGCGATGATCGTCATGGACGATGCCGATCTCGACCTCGCGCTCGAGGGCGTGCTCTGGGGCGCCTTCGGGACGACGGGGCAGCGCTGCACCGCGACGAGCCGCCTCGTGCTGCACACGCGCATCCACGACGAGTTCCTCACGCGCCTCATCGACCGCGCGCGCGCCATGAAGCTCGGCGACGGCCGAAGGAAGGGAACGGACGTCGGCCCCCTGGTCAACGAGGCGGCGCGCGAGAAGGTCTCCCGCTACGT
>DASUXZ010000234.1:0-24030 GCA_036377655.1 Gemmatimonadales bacterium | reverse complement strand
AAGTACCTGACGCGCGTATGAAGCCTGACGAAATGGCGCAGCTCGCCGAGCTGCTCGGGAAGATGCCGGGCATCAAGGCGGTCGAGCTCAAGGACGTGAAGCGGCTCGCCGACCTCCTCCGGGAAGCGCCGGAGATCGGGTCGATCGAGGTGAAGGGCTTCTTCGGGACGGGCATCGTCATCACCCGCACGGCGCAGGGCGGGGCGCAGGCCGCGCCCGCGCCCGCGGTGTACCATGCGCCCCCCCCGCCGGCGCCGGCCCCGGCTCTCCCTGCCGCGCCGGCGGCGGGTGCCGCGCCGGCCGCGTCGCATCTCAAGGAGATCAAGTCGCCGATGGTGGGGACCTTCTACTCGGCGCCGGAGCCCGGTGCCGACCCGTACACCCGCGCGGGCGCGCGGGTCAGCGCGGGACAGACGGTCTGCATCATCGAAGCGATGAAGATCATGAACGAGATCGAGGCGGAGTTCAGCGGCGTCATCCGCGAGGTGCTCGTCGAGGATGCGCAGCCCGTCGAGTTCGGTCAGGTCCTCTTCAGGGTGGATCCCAATGGCTGAGACTCCCGCACCGGCCCAGCCGTTCAACTTCAAGCAGGCCATCTCGCAGATGGTCCAGCGCAACGGCTCGGACCTGCTGCTCAAGGTCGGCCGGGCGCCCACCGTCCGGCTCAACGGCGAGCTCGTGGCGCTCGAGGCCGCGCCGCTCAAGCCGGAGGACCTCAAGCTCCTGGCCGAGCAGATCATGACGCCGCGGCAGGTGAAGGAGTTCGCCGAGCGGAAGGAGGCCGACTTCGCGATCGGCGTCCCGGGCGTGGGGCGGTTCCGCACGAACATCTACCAGCAGCGCGGCACCCTCGCCTTCGCGTTCCGCGCCATCCCCTACGAAGTCAAGACGATCCGGGAGCTCCGGCTCCCTCCGGTGCTCGAGGAGATCGCGCTCAAGCCGCGCGGGCTCGTGCTCGTCACCGGCATCACCGGCTCCGGAAAGAGCACGGCGCTCGCGGCGCTCATCAACCACATCAACCAGAACCGCCGGGCCAACGTCATCACGATCGAGGACCCGATCGAGTTCCTGCACCGGGACCAGCTCGCCAACATCTCGCAGCGCGAGGTCGGCACCGATACGCTGTCGTTCGCGTCCGCGCTCCGCCACGTGCTGCGGCAGGACCCGGACATCATCCTGGTCGGCGAGATCCGCGACATGGAGACGCTCGACACGGCGCTCAAGGCCGCCGACACCGGGCACCTCGTCTTCTCCACGCTGCACACCACCGATGCGACGCAGACCATCAACCGCGTGATCTCCTTCTATCCGCCGCACCAGCACCAGGAGATCCGCGCGCTCCTCTCGACCGCCCTCCAGGCCGTGGTGTCGCTGCGCCTCGTGCCCCGCGCCGACGGACGGGGCCGGGTGCCGGCGTCGGAGATCCTGATCAACACCGCGGCCGTGGCCGACAACATCCGCGACATCGAGAAGGCGCTCAACATCCCCGACCTGATCGCCGAAGGCACCGTGTCGTACGGGATGCAGTCGTTCGACCAGTCGCTCATGAAGTGGTACAAGGAGGGGGCCATCTCCTACGAGAGCGCGCTCTTCTACTCGAGCAACCCGAGCGAGTTCGCGCTCCGCGCCTCGGGCATCGACTCGGCCTCCGACCGCACGTTCACCGAGATCACCGGCGCGGGCGGGACGGCGGGCGCGCGGGCGGACCACCAGGGCTGATGGCCGCTGCCCCGGGAGCCGGCCGTGTTTAGGAAGGTCCTCATCGCCAACCGCGGCGAGATCGCGCTGCGCGTGATCCGCGCGTGCCGCGAGCTCGGCGTCGAGACCGTGGCCGTCTACAGCGAGGCGGACCGCGAATCGCTGCACGTGCGGTTCGCGGACGACGACGTGTGCATCGGGCCGCCGCAGAGCCGGCTCTCCTACCTCCGCATCCCGCACCTCATCGCCGCCGCGGAGATCACGGGTGCCGATGCGATCCATCCGGGCTATGGGTTCCTCGCGGAGAACGCGGAGTTCGCCGAGACGTGTCGCGCCTCCAACATCGCGTTCATCGGCCCGACCGGCGAGCAGATCCGCGCCATGGGCGACAAGGCGACGGCGCGCCGCCTCGCGAAGGAGGCGGGCGTGCCGACGGTGCCCGGCTCGCCCGGGACCATCGACGACGTGGACGAGGCGCTCGAGTTCGCGCAGTCGATCGGCTTTCCCGTCATCATCAAGGCGACGGCCGGCGGCGGCGGAAAGGGCATGCGCATCTGCCAGCAGGCGGACCAGTTCGCGCAGCTCTTCAACCTGGCGCAGAACGAGGCGCTGAGCGCGTTCGGCAACGGCGCGGTGTACGTCGAGAAGTACATCGAGCATCCGCGGCACGTCGAGATCCAGGTGATGGGGGACCGGTTCGGGAAGGTGGTGCACATGGGCGAGCGCGACTGCTCCGTCCAGCGGCGCCACCAGAAGCTGATCGAGGAGAGCCCGAGCCCGGCGCTCAGTGCCGAGCTCCGCGCCCGCATGGGCGAGGCCGCGGTGGCGCTCGCGAGCAACATCGGCTACATCGGCGCCGGCACGCTCGAGTTCCTCCTCGACACCGACGGCAGCTTCTACTTCATGGAAATGAACACCCGGATCCAGGTCGAGCATCCCGTCACCGAGATGGTCACGAGCTTCGACCTCGTGAAGGAGCAGATCCGGGTGGCCGCCGGGGAGCCGATCAGCTTCCAGGGCGACGGCCGCCGCCTCCGGGGGCACGCGATCGAGTGCCGGATCAACGCGGAGGACCCGTACCGGAACTTCCAGCCGTCGCCCGGGCTCATCACGGCCTACCACCCGCCCGGCGGCCCCGGCGTCCGGGTGGACAGCCACGTCTACGCCGGGTACGCGGTGCCGCCGTACTACGATTCGCTCATCGCCAAGGTGATCGTGCACGGGAACGACCGGGGCGAGGCGCTCACGCGCATGGGCCAGGCGCTCGACAGCTTCATCGTCGAGGGCGTGACCACCACCATCCCGTTCCTCGCCCGCGTCATCCGCCACCCCGCGTTCGTCGCCGGGGACGTGGACACGCGGTTCCTCGAGCGCGAGTCGCACCTCCTCAAGCCGCCAGCGTGATGATCGAAGTGGCATTCACCCCCCTGGCCCTCGGACCCGCCGAGGTGACGGGGCGGACGGTGTTCGTGATCGACGTGCTCCGCGCGACGACCACGATCTGCGCGGCGCTCGCGAACGGGGCGCGCGCCGTCATCCCGGCCGCGAGCGGCGAGGAGGCGGTGCGGCTCGCCCATTCGCTCGGCGAGGATGCGGTGCTGGCCGGGGAGCGGGGCTGCGTCCGGATGCCGGGCTTCGCGCTCGGCAACAGCCCGCTCGAGATGACGCGGGAGGCGGTGCAGGGGAAGCTCGTGGTGCAGACCACGACGAACGGCACCGCGGCGCTGCTCGCCGTGCAGCACGCGCGCGCCGTGCACGCGGCGGCGGCGGTGAATCTCGGCGCATCGGCGGAGCGGTTGCGCGAGGCCGCCGCCGGGGAGGAGGCGGTGCTCGTCGTCTGCGCCGGCCGGGAAGGGAAGTTCGCGCTCGACGATGCGTACACCGCCGGCCGCCTCCTCACGGCGGCGCTTGGCGAGCGCCCGGCCCGGCGCCGGCTCGGCGACGCGGCCATGGCGAGCATCGCGCTCGCGCGGAGGCTCGGGCCCCGATGGGAACGGCCGCTCCGGCTGAGCGCGGCCGGACGCGAGCTCGTGCGCCGCGGATTCGCGGCGGACGTCGCCGAGGCGGCGAAGATGGACGCCTATCCGGTGCTTCCCCTCTTCCACGACCGCCGGCTCACGGCGGCGATGGTCGCGACGGCATGAGCTCCCGCCGCCGCCTCGGCGCCATCAGCGCGCTCGTCATCGGCTGCTTCCTCGGCCTCACGCTCCTTCCGGTGTCGCTCACCGGCCCGGTGGGCGACTGGCTCGGCGGCGTGCTCTGGCAGGTCCTCGGTGCCGGGGCGCTCGGGCTGCCGCTGCTCGGCGCGGGACTGGCGCTCGCCGGCCTCGACCGGCTGCCGCGCCTCGACATGAAGCGGATGGGCTTCCTCGCGGGCGGCCTCTGCCTCCTCGTCCCATACTTCATCGGCGTCGCGACGCGCGTGACCCGCGCCGACCTGGACCCGGCCTTCGCCGACCGCCTCTTCGCCGCGAAGGCCACCGGGCTCCTCCCCGGCTTCTTTGCGATCCTCGCGCGGGAATGGATCGGCGTCGCGGGCGCGCTCCTTCTCGGATTCCTCGCGCTCTCGGCGCTCACGCTCCTCACCTTCGCCTGGCACCCGCTGCAGCGCCTCGAGCGGCCCGCGGGCGGCGGTGAGGAGCCGATCGTGGACCCGGGGGCGATCGTCGAGGAGCGCCGGAAGCGGCCGCGCAAGGCGATCACGGTGCCGGCGGAGTCCGACGCGCCGGAGGACATCGTCGAGCCACCCGCGCCGAAGGCGGCCAGGCGGGAGAAGGAGCGGGAGAAGGAGGCGAAGGGGAAGCGCACGGCGCCGTCGGCCGCCGCGCTTGCGGCCGCCGCGGACGACGAGCAGGCGCTGCCGCCGGTCGAGCTGCTCGACCCGCCGCCGCAGCAGGATGCCGACGCGGGGGAAGCGCAGCTCGACCGCCTCGGCCAGTCGCTGCTCGACACCCTGCGCACCTTCAAGGTGGAAGGGTCCATCGCCGGCCGGACGACGGGACCGGTCGTCACGCAATTCGAGGTCGTTCCGGCGCCAGGGGTGAAGGCAGGCCGGATCGTCGCGCTCGCCGACGACCTCGCGATCACGATGCGCGCGCCGTCCATCCGGGTGGCGCCGATCCCGGGGAAGGGCGCCGTGGGGGTCGAGGTGCCGAACCCGACGGCGCGGATGGTCACCCTGCGCGAGCTCTTCGAGACGCCCGAGTGGGACCGGAGCCGCTCCACGCTCCCCATCGCGCTCGGCCGCGACCTCGAGGGGAAGCCGGTGGTCGCGGACCTCGCGAAGATGCCGCACCTGCTCATCGCGGGCGCCACCGGGTCGGGAAAGTCCGTCGCCATCAACACCATCATCACGAGCCTGATCTACCGATACACGCCGAAGGACATGCGGCTCCTGATGGTGGACCCGAAGATGGTCGAGCTCTCGGTGTACAACGCGCTGCCGCACCTCAGGCACAAGGTCGTGACGAACACCGGCGACGCGGCGGCGGTGCTCAAGTGGGCGGTGTTCGAGATGAACCGGCGCTATGAGCTGCTGCAGGTGAACGGCGCGCGCAACCTCGCCGACTTCAACCGGAAGGTCGGGGAAGGGAAGCCGCTCCGGAACCCGCCGCACGCGCGTCCCACGCTCACGACGATCAGCAACGAGCCCGCCGATACGCCGCCCGAGCCGGAACAGAGCGACACGTACGGCGAGGGCGTGCTGCCGTACATCGTGATGATCATCGACGAGCTCGCCGACCTCATGATGACGGCGCAGGGCGAGGTGGAGACGCCGCTCGCGATGCTCGCGCAGAAGGCCCGCGCGATCGGAATCCACCTGATCCTCGCAACCCAGCGGCCGAGCGTGAACGTCATCACCGGCCTCATCAAGGCGAACTTCCCGAGCCGGATCGCATTCCGGGTGGCGTCGAAGGTGGACAGCCGGACGATCCTCGACCAGAACGGCGCCGAGGCCCTCCTGGGCAACGGCGACATGCTCTTCCTCCCGCCGGGGAAGAGCGAGCCGCTCCGGATCCAGGGCGCGTACATCGCGACGGAGGAGACGGAGAAGGTGATGGAGTGGTACGAGCGGCGGCGCGAGCTCCGGCGCGCCGCCGTGCAGGCGGCGGAGCCGGAGGAGGCCGACATCCTCGCGCTCGTGCGCGCCCAGGAGGCGGAAGGGTCGGGCGATGCGGAGGCCGCGACCGGCGAGCGGGACGCGCTCTTCCGCGAGGCGGCGGAGGCCTGCATCCAGAACCAGGGCGGGTCGACCTCCCTGCTCCAGCGCCGGCTCCGGATCGGCTACGGCCGCGCCGCCCGCGTCATCGACCAGCTCCATTTCGCGGGCATCCTCGGGCCGCCGGACGGGAGCAAGCCGAGGGAGGTCCTGATCGGGTTCGATCAGCTGGACGAGTACACGAAGTAGACGAGCGGGCCCGGGGCAGGATCCCGGGCCCGCTTCATTTTGGGTACGGATCGCGGTGATCCGTGTGGAATTCCCTGCTCGGCGTAGTTCCCTTGGCACACGAAAACACGAAAACACGAAAGCACGAATTTCGCCGCCATGGGATACGTATTTGACGAGTTGTCCAGAGATGTCATCAATGCGGCGCTGGCCGTTCACCGTGCGCTCGGACCCGGCTTCCTCGAATCCACTTATGAACGCGCGCTCCGGATTGCGCTGGAGCATCGCGGCCTTCAGTTCGAATCACAGTACCGGATCCATGCTGTATTCGAGGGAGTGATTGTCGGAGCAGCTCGGATCGATTTCCTCGTCGATAAGTCGCTCATTGTCGAGCTCAAGTCGGTAGAATCCCTGGCACCGGTACATTTTGCGCAGGTCCGCGCCTACCTCCGCGCCACCCGTCTGCATGTCGCCCTGCTCATCAATTTCAATGCGCCGAGACTGACGATTCGCCGGATTCTCATGGACTGATGGTCGCCACGCTCGTGCTTTCGTACTTTCGTGATTTCGTGTGAACCTCGGGCTCGAGGAGTCTGCGCGCATTCCGGCACCGGCTCGCATGCGCGCGGTGGCACCCATCCGGGATTGCGTCCCTATCATCCCCCATGCGCCGCGCACGTCGCTTCGTCCCGACCTCCGAATGGGAGGACGAGCGGCAGGTGCTCGGGATCGCGGGGGAGCGGCTCGCGCTCGCGTACCTGACCTCGTGCGGGTGGTGCATCGAGGCCCACCGCTTCCGGCTCGGCCGGCATGACGTGGATCTCGTCATCCGGCGCGGCCGCCTCGTCGCCTTCGTGGAGGTCAAGACGCGGCGGTCGGAGCGCTTCGGCAGCGCCCTCGAGGCGGTGCCCTGGCGGAAGCAGCAGGCGCTCGCACGGGTGGCCTCGCTCTGGGTGCTCCGGCATGGGCGCCGGCTCGACGAGTACCGCTTCGATCTCGTGACGGTGCACCTGGGCCCCTCGGGGCCGCCGACGATCGAGCACCTGGCGGATGCATGGCGACCAGCCGTGTGGATGGTCACATGACCGGAAACCGGTCACCTGAGTACTATTGCTTCGGGACAGTTTCGGTATTAGGTTGGTCTGCAGTTTCCTAATGTGCCTCAAAATCAGTCACATTTTCATTCCGAGGTTCGCATGGCTGACGATTCCCGGGCCGGAGCCGAACGCAAGAAGGCCCTGACCCTCGCCATCTCCCAGATCGAGAAGCAGCTCGGCAAGGGCTCGATCATGCGGATGGGTGCCGACACCCCCCGTGAGCGCATCGGCGTCATCCCCACCGGCGCCATCAACCTCGATGCGGCCATCGGCATCGGGGGCGTCCCGCGCGGCCGGATCACCGAGATCTACGGCCCCGAGTCCTCCGGCAAGACCACCCTCACCCTCCACCTCGCCGCCAACGTCCAGAAGATGGGCGGCGTCGCCGCGTACGTGGACGCCGAGCACGCCCTCGACGTCGAGTACGCCCGGAAGCTCGGCGTCAACGTCGAGGACCTCCTCGTCTCCCAGCCGGACACCGGCGAGCAGGCGCTCGAGATCGTCGAGATCCTCGTCCGCTCCGGGGCCGTGGACCTCGTCGTCGTGGACTCGGTCGCGGCGCTCGTCCCGAAGGCGGAGATCGAGGGGGAGATGGGAGACAGCCACGTCGGCCTCCAGGCGCGGCTCATGAGCCAGGCGCTCCGGAAGCTCGCCGGCGCCATCAACCGCTCCAACTGCGCCGTCGTCTTCATCAACCAGCTCCGCGAGAAGATCGGCGTCATGTTCGGCAACCCGGAGACCACCACGGGCGGCAAGGCGCTCAAGTTCTACGCGTCGCTCCGCCTCGACATCCGGCGGATCGGGCCGGTCAAGGAGCGCGAGGCCGTCGTCGGCAACCACGTGCGGGTCAAGGTCGTCAAGAACAAGGTGGCGCCGCCGTTCCGGCAGGCCGAGTTCGACGTGATGTTCGACGAGGGCATCAGCCACACGTCGCTCCTCGTGGACCTCGCGGCGGAAGCCAACATCATCCAGAAGTCGGGCGCCTGGTACTCCTACGGAGACCAGCGCATCGGCCAGGGCCGCGAGAACGCCAAGCTCTTCCTCAAGGACAACCCCGCGCTCATGCTCGAGGTCGAGGGGAAGGTCAAGGAGATCCTCGGCATGAAGGGACCGGCGCAGCCCGTGACGGCGGGCGTCGGCGCCGAGGATGACGGCGCCGAGTAGCCCGATGGCGGCCGGCCGCGCGCCGTCCGCCGCCACGCCGCGGCCCTCGGGAGCGATCACCCTCCTCGCTCCCGATCCGCGGCGATCGGCCTGCATCCGCATCCAGGTCGGCGGGAAGCCCTACTACACCGTTCCCGCCACCGTCGCGCGCGCCGAGCGGCTGGCCGAGGGACAGGCCATCGACGAAGCGCTGCACGAGCGCCTCGGCCGCGCGGCCGACGCGGAAGCAGCGCTCCGGGCGGCCCTCCGCTCGATCGAGCTTCGGTCGTATGCCCGCGCCGACCTGGGTCGGCGCCTCGTCCGCCGGGGCCACCCGCGGGAGGCGGTCGCGCAGGCGCTCGAGGCGGCGGCCGCCCTCGGCCTTCTCGACGACGCGGCGTTCGCCCGGACGTACGCCGAGACCCGGGCCGCCCGCGGCCGCGGCCCCGCCCGGATCCGGCGGGACCTCCTCGCCATGGGCGTGAGCGGCGCCGATGCGGACGCGGCGGTCGCTGCGCGGTGGCCCGACGGCACCGAGGACGATGCCGTCCCGCTCGCCCTCGCCACCCGCCGATCGGCCCAGCTCGGGGACCTCCCCCGCCCGGTCAAGCGTCGGCGCCTGCTCGCATTCCTCATGCGCCGCGGGTTTTCCGGCCGGACCGTCAACCAGGTCGTTTCGCGCGTCCTCGCCGGGTAGCGCCTTCGGATTTCCCCTCGTGGCGGCGTATATTCCTGCCATGCGCTCCGACGAGATTCGCCGACTTTTCCTGGATTATTTCGCCGCCCGGGGGCACCGCGAGGTGCCTTCTTCGTCGCTGGTCCCCGCGGATGATCCGACGCTCCTCTTCACCAACGCCGGGATGGTGCAGTTCAAGCGCACCTTCCTTGGCCAGGAGCGGCGGGACTATGCGCGCGCCGTGACGTGCCAGAAGTGCGTGCGCGCCGGCGGGAAGCACAACGATCTCGAGCAGGTGGGCCATACGAGCCGGCATCACACCTTCTTCGAGATGCTCGGCAACTTCTCCTTCGGGGACTACTTCAAGCGGGACGCGATCGCGTACGCCTGGGAGTTCGTCACCTCCGCCGACTTGCTCGGCATTCACCCCGACCTCCTCCGCGTCACGGTGCACCACACCGACGACGAGGCGCGCGCGCTCTGGCGCGAGGTCGCCGGGCTGCCCGATCACCGCATCTACTCGCTCGGCGACAAGGACAACTTCTGGCAGATGGGCGACACCGGCCCCTGCGGACCGTGCAGCGAGATCTTCGTGGATCTCGAGGCGATGGCGGCCGCCCGGACCGGTCCCGTCCCGGTGCCGCAGGAGGTCGCGCGCGAGCGCTTCGAGGAGCTCGCCGAGGCAGGGCGGTTCCTCGAGATCTGGAACCTCGTCTTCATGCAGTTCGACCGGAGCGCCGACGGCACCCTCACCCCGCTGCCGCGGCCGAGCGTGGATACCGGGGCGGGCCTCGAGCGCATCGCGTCGGTCATGCAGGGCGAGGACGACAACTTCCACATCGACAGCTTCCGGCCGCTGCTCGCGCGGGCGGGGGAGCTCGTCGGAAAGCCCTACGACCGGAACGGCGCCGATCGCGCCTCCTATCGGGTCCTCGCCGACCATGCGCGCGCCGTGTCCTTTCTGCTCGTGGACGGGGTCTACCCCTCGAACGAGGGCCGCGGTTACGTCCTGCGCCGGATCCTCCGCCGCGCGGTGCGGCATGCCTGGCTCCTCGGCCGTCGGGAGCCGACGCTCGCGCCGCTCACCGAGGTGGTGGTCGAGCTGTTCCGCTCCGTGTATCCGGCGCTCGGCGAGAAGGCCGCGTACGTCCGGGAAGTGACGCTCCGCGAGGAAGAGCGGTTCCTCGAGACGATCGAGGGCGGCCTCGAGCGCCTCGAGCAGCTCTTCGCGGCGGGCGGGCACCGGATCAGCGGTGAGGACGCGTTCCGCCTCTACGACACGTTCGGGTTCCCGATCGACCTCACGCAGATCATCGCGGCGGAGCGGGGATTCGAAGTCGATCTCGAGGCCTTCGAATCGGCGCTCGACGGGCAGCGCCGCCGCTCGCGCGCTGCGCGCGGGGCGGGGGCGCGCGGCCCGGCCGTCCATGTCCCGAAGCCGGGGGCGTGGCGGAGCACCGGGCGCGGGCGGCAGAAGTTCGTCGGATACGAAACGACGGACGCGGAGACGCCGGTCCTCGCCTTCCGGGAGGCGGGCGATCAGCTCGAGCTCCGGCTCAAGCTGAATCCGTTCTACGCGGAGTCGGGCGGGCAGGTGAGCGATACCGGCGTGGTGTCGGGCGACGGCTGGTCGCTCCGGGTCGGGTCGGTGCGCAAGGACGAGAAAGGCACGATCGTCGGCGGCGTCGCCGAGGGCTTCGAGCCCGGCGAGGTGCGGGCGTCGGTGGACGCGGCGCGCCGGCGGAACATCGAGCGGAACCACAGCGCCACGCACCTCGTGCATTACGTGCTTCGCCACCGGCTCGGTCCGCATGTCCGGCAGCAGGGATCGCTCGTCGAGCCCGACCGCTTCCGCTTCGATTTCTCGCATCACGGCCCGATCGACCCGGATGTCCTCAAGGCGATCGAAGCCGAGGTGAACGAGCTCGTGCTCGCGAACGCGCCGGTCACGACGCGCGAGATGCCGTATGCCGAGGCACTCGAGCTCGGCGCCATGGCGTTCTTCTCCGAGAAGTACGGCGATCGCGTGCGCGTGGTGCAGATGGGGCCCTCCCTCGAGCTCTGTGGCGGCACGCACGTGCGGACCACCGGCCAGGTCGGGCTCTTCCGGCTCGCCGGGCAGGGCGGCGTCGCGGCCGGCGTACGCCGGATCGAGGCCGTGACCGGGCCGGTCGCGCTCGGCGCCGTCCGTGAGCTCGAGGACCGGCTGCAGCAGGTGAGCGCGCTGCTCAAGGCGCAGCCCGAGCACGTCGCCCGGCGCGTCGAGCAGCTGCTCGAGGAGCGCCAGAAGCTCGAGGCGCGGCTGCAGGAGGCGCGCCGCGAAGGGGCCGGCGGTGCCGTGAAGGGCGAGACGCACGCAGTGGACGGAGTGAACGTCACGGTGGCCGAGACGGCGAGCGAAGACCGGAACGAGCTCGGCCAGGTAGCCGATACGTTCCGGGGCGGCCGTGCGGGCGGGATCCTCGTGCTCTTCGGCTCGTCCGGCCGAGGGGCCGTGCACGTGGCCGTCACCGACGATCTCGTCCAGCGCGGCCTCCGGGCCGGCGACCTCGTGAACCGCATTGCCGCGGTGAGCGGTGGTCGCGGCGGTGGGCGTCCCCAGTTCGCCTCGGCCGGCGCCGGCGATCCGGCGCTCCTGAACGAGGCGCGGGCCGCCACCCCCGGGATCGTCGCCGAATGGCTCCGGTCGGAGCGCTGACGCTTTCCGGCTGGGTCGAGGCGCGCACGGCCGGCGCCCCTGCCGCGCTCAGGAATCGCATCCTCGAGCACGTGCGCCTGCTGCCGGCGGACCTTCCCGCGGCCGAAGCGCTGGCGCTCGCCGCCAGGCGCTCGCTCGACGGCGTGCTGGCTGCGGCGGGGAATCGCGGGGTGGCACTCGACCTGCTCGCCGCGGACGGCCTCATCACGCTCGCCCTGCTGCGCCAGGGCGAGGACGATCCGGCGGCCCTCGCGGCCTTCGCCCGTTCCCTGACCGAGGCGGCTGCCTCCGCGTGATCGATCTTCATTCCCATCTCCTCCCCGGCGTGGACGACGGCTCCCGGTCCGTCGCGCAATCCGTCACGGTGCTGCAGGCGCTCGCCGCCCAGGGGGTCACCGATGTCTGCCTCACGCCGCACCTGAGTGCCACGCGCGCCGAGAGCGGCGTTCCCGCGAACCACGACGAGGCCTACCGTGCACTCGCGGCGGAGGCGCCGGCCGGGGTGCGGCTGCACCGCGGGGCGGAGGTCATGCTCGACGCTCCGCTCGGGCCCGGCGCGGCCGCCAACCGCCGCCTCACGCTCGGCAGGAGCCGGTATCTGCTCGTCGAGTTCCCGCGGATCGTTCCCGCGGGAACCGTCGCAACCGCGCTTCGGCGGGTGTGCGCCGCGGGGCTCGTCCCGCTGCTCGCGCACCCGGAGCGCTACAACTCGTGCTCCGTCGGCGCGGCACAGGGCTGGAAGAAGGCGGGGGCGCATCTGCAGGTGGACGCCACGACGCTGCTCAAGCCGACGCCGCGCGGCGAGCGCGCCCGCCAGCTGCTCGCGGCCGGCCTCGCCGACGTCCTGGCCGGGGACAATCATGGCGACGACCGCTCGCTGGCGACGGTGCGGGATGCGCTCGTCGAGCAGGGGGCCGGCCGGCAGGCGGAGCTGCTCCTCGTCGAGAACCCCCGGGCCGTGCTCGACGACCGGGACCTGTCACCGGTCGAGTCGTTCACGCTCCGCCTGTCGTTCGTCATGCGACTCCGGCGGCTCCTCGAGGGGGAATCATGATCGACCTGGCGGGACGTGTCGCGCTCGTGACCGGCGCATCGCGGGGCATCGGCGCCGCAGCGGCGCGCCTCCTCGCCGCCGCCGGCGCGGACGTCGCGATCAGCTGCCGCTCGCGCCGAGCGGACGCCGACGCGGTGGCGCAGGACGTCCGCGCCCGCGGGCGGCGGGCGCTCGTGTCCGAGGGAGACCTTGCGGACCCGGCCGCCGTGGACCGGCTCTTCGCGGAGGTGTCGGCGGCGTTCGGCCGGCTCGACATCTTCGTGGCCAACGCGGGCATCTGGCCGGAGGAGGACGTCGCGCTTGCCGACATGACCGAGGCGCGCTGGCGCCGGACGCTCGCCGCCAACCTCGATTCGGTCTTCCTCACGACGCGCGCCGCGCTCCGGCAGCTCGGCGACGGCGGCACCGCGGTGCTCGTGGCGAGCACCGCCGCCCAGCGCGGCGAGGCCTTTCACGCGGATTACGCGGCGACGAAGGGCGCGCTGATCGCGCTCACCAAGTCGCTCGCCGTCGAGTGCGCGCCGCGCGTCACGGTCAACTGCGTCGCCCCCGGATGGGTGGACACCGAGATGTCGGCGGGCGCCTATGCGGGAGGCGGCCGCGCGCGCATCGAGCGCACCATACCGCTCGGCCGCGTGGCCTCGGCGGACGACGTCGCGGGGCCGATCCTCTTCCTCTGCAGCCCGCTCGCGCGCCACGTCACCGGCGAGGTCCTCAACGTGAACGGCGGCAGCGTGCTGTGCGGGTGACCGTGCCGCCGCCGGTGCTCGAGATCGTGCGCACGCTCGAGGATGCGGGATTCGAGGCATGGTGCGTCGGCGGCGCGCTCCGGGACTACGCGCTCGGCGCGCCCGCATCCGACATGGACGTCGCGACGTCGGCTCCGCCGGAGCGGGTGCGCAAGCTCTTCCGCCGCACGGTGCCGGTCGGCGAGCGGTTCGGCACCGTGGGGGTGCTGGACCGCACCGGCGAGCTGCACGAAGTGACGACCTTCCGCCGCGACGTGACGACGGACGGGCGCCACGCCGTCGTCGCCTTCGGCGCCTCGCTCGAGGAGGACCTCGCGCGGCGGGATTTCACCGTGAACGCGCTCGCGTACCATCCGCTGCGCGACGAGTGGCGGGATCCCTTCGGCGGCGCCCGCGACCTCAATGCCCGCGTGATTCGCGCCGTGGGACGCGCGGAGGAGCGATTCCGCGAGGACTACCTGCGGATCCTGCGCGGCCTCCGCTTCGCCGCCCGCTTCGGCTTCGAGATCGAGCCGGAGACCTGGTCCGCCATGCAGGCCGCCGCCCGCGGGCTCGAGCGGATCTCCGCCGAGCGCGTGCGCGACGAGTGGTTCAAGGGCCTCACCACCGCGATCGAGGTCTCGCGGCTCGTGGCCCTCTGGCGTGATTCCGGCGCCGCGGCGGTCTGGCTCCCCACGCTCGCCGATGCCGCCCGTCACGAGCCGGCGATCTCGCGCGTGCCGCGGGATCCCGTGCTCCTCACGACGCTCCTCGTCGCGGACGGCGCGAGTGCCCTCCGGCGCCTCAGGGCGTCGAACGCGGAGATCGGCCGCGCCGAGCGCATGGCGGCCGGGCCGGCGGCCCCGGCGGGGACGGGCGCGGCCGATGCCCGGCGCTGGCTCGCCGCGGTCGGACCGGCGGCCGAGGATCTCGTCGACCTCGCGGAGCTGCGCGACGGCCGGCTCCCCGCCTGGGCGGACACGGTGCAGGCGGCGCGCCGGTCGGGAGCGCCGATCTCGCGTGGCGAGCTCGCCGTCCGGGGCGACGACCTCACGGCACTCGGGTTGCGCGGCCCGGAGGTCGGCCGCGTGCTGGATGCGCTGCTCATGAAGGTCCTCGAGGAGCCGTCGCTCAACGAGCGCGACCGGCTCCTCGCCCTCGCACGGGAGGCGATGTGACCCCGCTCCTCTTCGCGGTCGTCGCGGCGGTCGGCAACCTCCTCGGCGCGGCCCTCGTGGTGCGGCATGCGCGGCAGGGGATGCAGGTCGTCGAGCTCTTCGTCGCCTTCGGCGCGGGATTCATGGCGGCCACCGTGATCCTCGCCATGCTGCCCGAGGCCTTCGACACGGCCGGCGCCCCCGCGTTCGTGCTCGCCGGGTTCCTCGCGGTGCACCTCGCGCAGCATGTCCTCACGCCGCACTTCCACTTCGGGGAGGAAACGCACCGGATCGCGGCCTCGGCCGGCGTCTCGGCGCTCGTCGGCCTGTCCCTCCACACCTTCTTCGACGGCGTCGCGATCGCGAGCGGGTTCCTCGTATCGGGCGGGCTCGGCGTGCTCGTCTTCCTCGCGGTCCTCCTCCACAAGCTGCCCGAAGGCGTGACCATGGCGAGCGTCATGCTGGCCGGAGGGCAGGGCAAGCGGCGGGCAATGGCGGCGGCGGGGGCACTCGGGCTCGCCACGATCGCCGGCGTGCTGCTCACCGAGGTCATGGCACCGCTCGCCGCGCACGGGCTCGCGATCTCCGCCGGCGTGACGCTCTACGTGGCCGCATCGAATCTCGTTCCCGAGTTCCAGGCCAAGCGCGGGCTCCCGACGGCCCTCGCCTTCTTCGGGGGCGCCGCCGCCTTCTTCGCAGCGCGCGCGCTCCTCGATCGCTGGCTCACCCTCCCGTGACCGCCTTCCGGCCCGACGAGACGCTCTTTTCGGCGGTCGCCTCGACCCAGCCGCTCGCGGCGCGCATGCGGCCGCGGACGCTCGGCGAGTACGTCGGGCAGGAGCATGTCCTGGCGCCCGGGAAGCCGCTCCGCGAGGCGATCGAGCGGGGCACGCCCGGCTCGATCATTCTCTGGGGCCCGCCCGGGAGCGGCAAGACGACGCTCGCCGCGGTGATCGCGGGAGCGACGGGACGCGTGTTCGTGCCGTTCAGCGCCGTGACCGAGGGCGTGCCGCGGATCCGCGAGATCGTGTCGCAGGCGCGCGAGCGGCTCGCGACGGGCGGGCGCCAGACGATCCTCTTCATCGACGAGATCCACCGCCTCAACAAGGCGCAGCAGGACAGCCTCCTGCCGCCGACGGAGGAAGGCGTCGTGACGCTCATCGGCGCCACGACCGAGAACCCGAGCTTCGAGATCAACGGCGCGCTCCTCTCGCGCACGCGCGTCTTCGTCCTCCGGCCACTCTCCCGCGGCGACATCGAGGTGCTCGTGCGCCGGGCGCTCGGCGACAGCGCCCGGGGGCTCGGCGCCGCGCGCCTCACCGCCGCCGACGACGCCGTCGCGCTCATCGCCGAGGAGGCCGACGGCGACGCGCGGCGGGCGCTCACGGTGCTCGAAGCGGCGGCCGCGCACGTGGGCGAGGGGGGCACGATCACGGTGGAGGCGGCGCGCGAGGCGATGCAGAAGCGCTTTGCGCGGTACGACAAGGCGGGGGAGGAGCACTTCAACCTGCTGAGCGCCTACCACAAATCGCTCCGCGGGAGCGATCCGCAGGGCGCGCTCTACTGGATGGCCCGGATGCTCGACGGGGGCGAGGACCCGATGACGCTGTTCCGCCGTGCCATCGCGATGGCGGCGGAGGACATCGGCCTCGCCGACCCGAACGCGCTGCAGCTCGCGGTGGCCGCGCGCGACGCGTTTCACATGCTCGGCGCGCCCGAGGGCTACCTCCCCCTCGCGGAGATGACGATCTACCTCGCGACGGCGCCGAAGTCGAACAGCACCAAGCGGGCGCTCGACGCGGCGCTCGAGGCGGCCCAGGACACCCCGGCCGCTCCGACGCCGATGCACATCCGCAACGCGCCGACCCGCCTGATGAAGGAGCTCGGGTACCACAAGGGCTATCGCTACGCACACGATTCGCCGGACGCCTATCTTGCGCAGGAGTATCTTCCGGACGAGCTCCGCGGCCGGGAATTCTATGCCCCGGGCCCCTTCGGGTTCGAGAAGCGGATCGCCGAGCGGCTCGCCTGGTGGGCGGAGCGCCGGGAGGAGCAGCTGAAGGCGGAGGCGGCGGGCGGCGGCACGGCGGAGGACGCGGTGTGATCCGGCACACGGTCGGCGGTGGCCTGCAGCTTGCTTGTTGGGGCGTGGCCCTCTAGCGGAAGGAACAGGAACATGAAGCCCAGGCTCTTCGCTGCCATCGCCGTGCTCGCCGCCCTGCCGGGGTGCTCCGGCATTCCGGGCAATTTCCTCGAGCCCCAGGTGCAGCTCCAGGAAGTCGTGGTTCGCGGGATCGGCCTCACCGGCGGCTCGATGGACCTCGTCGTGGACGTGTACAACCCGAACAGCTTCACGCTGCGTGGCACGAAGCTGGAGCTCGGCTTCGACGTGGAAGGCTCGCACGTCGGGGACATCACGTACACCGACGAGTTCCGGATCCAGGAGGGCGATACGACCACCGTGACGCTCCCGCTCCGCTTCAACTGGGACGGCGTGAGCACGGCCGTGCGCGCCGCGCTCGGATACGGCGACATCCCGTACACCATGCGCGGCCAGGCCACGGTCGCGACGCCGTTCGGCGATCGCGTCGTGCCGTTCACGCGGCAGGGCCGCGCCCCGCTCACCCGGTCGCGCTCCGCGACGGGGACGGTTTCACCTTCGACGACCGGCAGGTGACGTCATCCGCGAACTGATTCCAGTCCGGGACCCGGTGGAGCGCGCCATCCTCGTGGCCGCTCCCCGGAAGGGCTCTCCCGACGGACGCCACATCGCCGAGCACCTCGACGAGCTGACCCGCCTCGTGGACACGGCGGGCGCCGAAGTGGTCGGCAAGATCTTCCAGCAGGTCGTTTCCCCGAACCCCGCGACGCTGATCGGCGAAGGGAAAGTCGAGGAAGTGCGCGAGGCGATCGCCGCGAACGGCGCCACGCTCGTGATCTTCGACGAGGAGCTGTCGCCGGTGCAGGGCGCGAACCTCGAGCGCGAGCTCAAGGCGCGGGTCATGGACCGGGCGGAGGTCATCCTCGACATCTTCTCGACCCGCGCCCGCTCGCACGAGGCCAAGCTGCAGGTCGAGCTCGCGCAGCTCGAGTACCTGCTGCCGCGCCTCACGCGCATGTGGACCCACCTCTCCCGCATCCGCGGCGGTATCGGCCTCCGCGGTCCCGGCGAGACGCAGCTCGAGACCGACCGCCGGATCATCCGCCGCAAGATCCAGTCGCTCAAGGAGAAGCTGCGCGACGTGGAGAAGCACCGCGAGAACCTGCGCGCCGGCCGCGACCCGATGCTGAGCGTGGCCCTCGTCGGCTACACGAACGCGGGGAAGTCGAGCATCCTCCGGATGCTGTCGGGCGAGCACGAGATCTTCGTCGAGGACCGCCTGTTCGCCACGCTCGACACCCTCACCCGCGAAGTGGACCTGGGCGAGGGAACCCGCGCCCGCGTCACCGACACCGTCGGCTTCATCCGGAAGCTCCCCCACCATCTCGTCGCGAGCTTCCGTGCCACGCTCGAGGAGGCGCGCGAGGGGGACGTGCTCCTCCACGTCGTCGATGCGTCGCACCACGACTGGGAAGGGCAGATGCGCGTGGTCGAGAAGGTGCTCGCCGAGCTGGGCCTCGCGGACCGCCCGACGATTCCCGTGTTCAACAAGGTCGATGCCGTGCCCGATCCCTCGGCGTTCGGCGCGCGCGTGCGGGAGCTTCATCCCGGCGCCGTGATGGCGACGACGATGCGGATCGACGGCCTCGAGGCGCTGAAGGCGCGGCTCCGCGGCATCGAGCGGAAGGACCGCGTCGTCGTGCGGGTGCGCCTGCCCGCGGCGGACGGGGCGGGCGCGGCAGCGCTCTACCGGATGGGCGAGGTGATGTCGCGGGCCGACGACGGGGCGACCGCGGAGCTCACGGTCCGGCTCGAGGCCTGGCAGGCGGACCGGCTGCGCGAGCAGGGGATGGACGTCTCGCGCGCGGGGGGCGAGGCGGAGGAGCGGCGGCGCACCGGCTGACCGCCGCTCCCCGGTAGGGAGCTACTGGCTCGCGACGACGATCACGGTCACGAGGCTCGCGAGGACCTGGGCCGCCGCGCCGAGGACCGCGATGATCGGCGTGCCCGTCTGCGACGGATCGCGCTCGGGCACGAAGACCTCGGCGCCGGGCCGGGGCTCCGGGCTCGTATCGGCGAGCAGCGTCCGCCGGATGACCGACTGCTTGCTCCCGTTCGGCTGCATGACCCAGGCCCGCGCCTTGTCGCCCGTCTTCGCGTATCCCCCCGCCGCGCGCACGTAGTAGTCGAGGTTCTTCCCCGGCCGGTACGCCACCGCGCCCGGCGCGTTCACGGCCCCCCGCACCATCACCACCGGATCGAACTCGGGAATCACGATCGAATCGCCCGCGGCGAGGATGATGTTGTCGCGGTGGCGCTCGTTGCGCAGCACGGCCGGCAGGTCGATGCCGATCCGTCCCGCGCTGTCGAGGCGCCGGTAGAACTCGATCCCGTCCGGGTATGCCTCCGTCGTGAGGCCGCCGGCCCGCGCGATGATGTCCATGAGCCGGTCGGTCTTGCTCCTGAGCGCATAGGGGCCCGGATAGGTGACCTGGCCCGTGATCTTCACGGTGCGCGGAAGCTCCCACTCCGGCTGCCGGAGGATGAGGAGGTTGTCGTACGGCTGGAGCAGGACCTCGGGCGCGCCGGCGGCCGGGGCGGGAACGCCCGGCGGGCCCGGATAGTCGCCCGGACTGCTTCGGGCGAAGAGATACGTCGAATCGAGCGGGACGCGGATCGTCGTGGCGATGGCGCCGCTCGCCCGCTCCTCGGGCACGCGCGCGAGCTCGGCCTCGCGGAGGTAGGCATCCTCGGTCAGGCCGTCCGCGAGCAGAATGGCATCGCGGACGGTCATGCCGGAGCGGTAGGCAATGCGTCCCGGGCTTCGCACGGCGCCCGTCACGATCACGTACTGCTCGGGGCGGAAGGTCGTCCGCGAGAAGACCGTGATCTCGTCCTCCTCCTGCAGGACGAAGTCGTCCACGACGCTGCCCGTCGTGTCGGCAAAGGCGGAGCGGAGCTGCACGCGCGTCGAGTCGGGCCGGAGCCGGGAGACGAGGATCTGGTCGAGGTAGACGTCGGGCTTGGGGCCGCCGGCGAGCCGGATGGCCTCGCTGAGCCGCAGGCCGGGCGTGAAGCCCACCGGGCTCGGGATCCAGACATTTCCGCGGACCGTCACGAACCCGCGGAGCCGCTCGGCCACTTCGAACACCGTCACCGAGTCTCCGGCGAGCATCGGCACGGCGGGCACCATCCCCCCTGCGAACTGCTCGGGGCCGACGTCCACCACGACACGCCCGCGGCCGAACGCCGAATCTCCGGGCGCCGGCGGCAGGATGCGATGGATCTGCACGCGCTGGCGGAGCGCGTCGGCGGCGAACCCGCCCGCGAACGCGAGCACGTCCCGGAGCGTCTCGTCGGGCCGCACCTCGTAGATCGCCGGCCGGAGGACGGCCCCGGCCACGTCCACCCGGGCGCCGTGCACCGGAACGAAGATCACGTCGCCGCTCTGCAGTGACGTGCCGCCGGCATTCGTGCCGGCGAGGAGGTAATCGTAGATGTCGAAGGTATCCACGAGCTCGGTGCCCCGGCGGACCTCGATCCGCCGGAAGCTGCCGTTCACGGTCGGTCCGCCCGCGGCATACAGCGCCGTGAGCGCCGTGCCCGCCGCCGACACCTGGTAGGCCCCCGGCCGGGCGACCGCACCCGTCACGAAGACCTGCACGTTCCGGAGCCGCGCCACGGTCACTTCGAGCTGCGTGCGCGCGTCCGGCCCGCGGCCGATGCCGGAATAGATCCGCTGGAGCCGGCGGAAGAGCTGGTCCTCGAACTGCCCGAGCGTCAGGTTCGCGACGTGCATCTGCCCGACGTCGGGGACGATGACGAATCCGTCGCGGCTCACGTCGAGACTGAGCGCGCGCTCGACCTCGCCGGAGAGGATCACGGCGAGCCGGTCGCCGGGGCCGAGGCGATAGGTCGGTGCCACCGGGCCCTGAAGTGTCGCCTGGAACCGGGTGCTGCGCGTGCGGAAGACGTCGAGGCCGAAGAGCTCGATCGGCCGCGTCCACGGCACGCCGAGGGAATCCGCGCGGAGCGAGTCGCGCAGGTGCGGATCGATGCGCGCCTCGTCCATCACCATGGAACGGGTGAGCATCTCCTCGAGCGAATCGGCTTCCGTGTTGTCCACGAGGCCGAGCGCGCGCACGGCGTCGATCGCCTGGCGGTCGTCGTCCACACCCGGCGCCCCGGCGCCCTCCCGGAGGTACTGGTCGAGGAGGCTTTCCGGATAGCCGGCGGCGCGCAGCCGCTGGCGGATCTGTTCCTCGGAGAGCCCCGACTGACGCAGCCGGTCCCGGAGCTGGCGCTGCAGCTCCGGATCGCTGCGAAGGAGCATCTCGGCCGTGGCGGGATCAGGGATCTGGTTGCCGACCTGCGCGGCGGCGCGACCGGCCATGAGCGTGAGCGCGGCCAGCGCGGCAGCCGCAGGGATGACGCGGGAAAGGATTCGCCGGAAGGCCATGGGGGCGAAGATCGCTTTCGATAAAGGGGAAGTCAAACGGAGCGGCGGCGTCAGAGGGAGCGCCAGAAGTCGAGCGTGCGCCGGGCGAGGACCTCGTTCGAGAACTCGCTCATGGCGCGCTGGCGGCCGCTCCGCGCGAGCCTGGCACGCTCTGCCGGGTCGGCCGCGACGCGCTCGATGGCGTCGGCGAGGCCCTCGGGATCGTCGGCCGCGACGACGATCCCTGCGTCGCCGACGGTGGCGGGAAGCGCGCCCGTGCGGCTCACGATGACGGGGACGCCGGACGCCATCGCCTTGAGTGCAGACAGGCCGAGCGTCTCGATCCGCTCGCTCGATTCACGCGAGGGAAGGACGTAGCAGTCGAGGGCGGCGTAGACCCGATCCCGCTCGTCGGCCGGGAGGGCACCGAGCCACTCGATGCGCGCCGCGATGCCGAGGCGGTCCGCGAGCGCTTCGAGCTCGATCTGGGCCGGTCCGGTTCCCGCCACGAGGAGCCGCCACGGCCGCGCGAGCCGCACGCATGCCCGGAGCAGGGTCTCGAGCCCGAGCGCAGGCACGACCCGCCCGACGCACCCGAGCGTGAACGTGCCGGACGGCTCACGTGCCGTCGCGTGCGCGGGGGTGACGCCGGCCTGGGGAATGACGGCCCGCCGCGGCGCCGGGAAGTGCGCGGCGATCTCCGCTTCCACGAGGGGATTCTCGGCGACGATGCCGGCGGCCCGGGAGAGCACGGACCGGCGCCGGAGCCGCGCGCCGAGCGGCAGCTCGGGTGCGTGCCGCGTATGCGCCGTGAAGGGGATCCGGAGCTTCCGCGCATCCGCGGCGGCGCGCGCGGCCGCGCGCGTCCACGGCTCCTCCTCGATCTGGACGATGTCGGGCCGGAATTCCCGGAGGAGCCGGCGGAGGGCCCGCCCGCTCCAGCGGATCTCGTCCGGATCGTCGAGCGCCCCGCTCACGGTGACCGGAACGACGTGCACCCCCGCGTCGTCCTCCCACTGGGACCGCCGGACCAGCCCTGGCGCGACGTGCCACCGGTCGGGGACCGCCGCCGTCACCTGGCAGCCCAGGCCCACGAGGGCGCGCAGGCGCCCGCGGCGGGCAGGCTCGAGATAGGCATGCGACAGGACGACGGCGCGCATCGTGCGTCTCTCCGGGGATTGGGCGTCTCTCAGGCGGCGCCGCAAAGATGGCGTCGGGTGGCGGTCCAACCAAGTGCGGTTGACTTCGCGGCGGCTCATCGTCCACATTCGCGGACATTCCGGGGGCCTCCCGCACCTTTCAACGCGGCGGCGCATGCGGATTCTACATCTCGCCAAGTACTACTGGCCGCGCTCGGGAGGGATGGAGCGCGTGGTGCGGGATCTGGCCGAGGGCGCCAATGCCCTCGGGCATCAGGCGGAGGTCGTCGCGGTCCGGAGCTTCGGCGAAGGGACGCGGCGGCCCGGCAATTTCGTCACCCGCACCTTCTCCTTCGGCGCCCTCGGCTCACAGGAAATCGCGCCCGGCTACATCGCCGCCGCCTGGCGGCGCGCGGACGTGATCCACGTTCACCACCCCCATTCGCTCGCCGACGTCGCCTGCCTCCTTCGTGCGGGCCGCACCCCCGTCGTCGTCACCCAGCACGCCGACGCCAAGCGGGCGGCCTATCGCCAGCTCGCGCGGCTCGTGCTCCGCCGCGCCAAGGCGGTCGTGGTCCCGAGCCCGGCACACCTCGGGATGTCCGCGGAGCTTCGGGGCTTCGAGTCCAAGGTGGAAGTCATCCCGTTCGGGATCGACGAGACCCGATGGGCCACTCTTCCGCTGCCGCCGCGGGGGACCGCGCCGCGGGCGATCTTCATCGGTCGGCTCGTCGCCTTCAAGGGGGTGGACGTCCTGCTCCGGGCGCTCGAACGGGTTCCCGGGCTCCACCTCGACATCGTGGGGAGCGGTCCCGAGGGGTCCCGGCTGCGCACCCTGGCGCAGGCGCTCGCGGTGACCGACCGCGTCCGGTGGTACGGGGAATACCCCGACGAGGACCTCCCCCGGCGCATGGCCGAGGCCGATTTCCTCGTGCTCCCCTCGGTCACGACGGAAGAGATGTTCGGCCTGGTCGTGCTCGAGGCGATGGCGGCCGGGCGCCCGGTGATCACCACGGCGGTTCCGAGCGCGGTGCGCGACGTCAACGTCCCGGGACTCACCGGGCTCGAGGTTCCCCTGCGGGACGTCGGAGCCCTCGCCGTGGCGCTCGAGCGGCTGGCAAGGGACCGGGAGCTTCGCGAGACGATGGGCGAGGCGGGCCGGGCCCGCGTCCAGGAGATGTTCACCCGGACGGGAATGGCCGAGCGGCATATCGAGCTGTACGAGCAGGTCATGCAGGGGTGGGCACCGTACGTGGCGGTCTGATCCAGATACCCTGTCCCTGCATTGCGTTAGGGCCTGGACTATATTTTGCAGGCTGTCGAGGAACCTGCTGATCGGTACCTTCAGGGAGATTGGTTTGGAGCCAGCGCGCGTTCTCGAGCACCCCACCGCCACCGTCGAGGAAGAGCCTCGGCGGCCCCGGGCGTCCGGGCCCGTCGCGGGTCCGGCCACGGAGGCGGCTCGGCGCTCGGTGGACGAGGTGCTGGCGATCCGGCTCGGGCTCCAGCGCCGCGCCGCCTCGAACGTACGACGCCACCTCCGGCGGGCCGCCCGCCGCCTCGGCGTTCTCGTCCTCGCGGACGCCACGACCGTCCTCGTCATCGACCTGATCGTCCAGAGTGCCCGCCGCGGCGGCGCCGACCTCGTCGACGCGCTCTTCCCGGGCGGGCTCATCGCCACGCCCCAGTACCTCGTCGCGCTGTTCCTCGGGCT
>DASUXZ010000233.1:0-3686 GCA_036377655.1 Gemmatimonadales bacterium | reverse complement strand
TTCCTCATCGCGCTCTCCCGCGCGCTGTCCGCGATGGGCCTCTACGGCGACGAGCATCCCGCGACCCGCCGCGCCGCGGATGCCGCGTACGGCGCGCTCGGAGACCTGCAGGCCGGAATCCCGGAGGTGCAGTTCACGTTCCTCGCCGGCGAGGTGCTCGCCGGCGAGGAGGTCCTTCCGGAGCTCGAAGGGTGGGAATGGAGCGAGGCGCTCGCGCGTGCGGGCATCGAGCGGATCGAGTTCGTGGACCACGTGGACCCCGATCACTTCGAGCGGCTGCTCTCGGATCTCGCCGTCCGGCTCGGGATTCGCCACGCCGCATCGGCCGACGCGCGCCAGAACGGGAGCTCCCCGGTGCGCTTCGGCCTCGTCACCGTGAGCGACACCGCGCGCGTCCCCGAGAACGGGCTCGCGATGGCCGGGCTCAGCTATGCGCTCAAGAGCGAGCAGGACTCGGTGGCGTGGGTGCACGGCCAGGTGCGCGACAAGGGCCTGCTGCACGCGGCGGAGGCCGACGGCGTCGTGCGCTCGCTCTCGCTCGCCATGCACGGCGACCAGGCGATGGTCCTCCCCCTGCTGCAGCTCAAGGAGCACGACCAGTACACGACGACACACTCGATGAACGTCTCGGTGCTCGCGATGGCGCTCGGCGAATACCTGGAGCTCGGGGCGGACACGGTGCGGTCGCTCGGGCTCGCGGGGCTGCTGCACGACCTCGGCAAGGTCTGCATCCCGCAGGAGATCCTCAACAAGCCGGGGCGGCTCACCGAATCGGAGCGCCAGGTGGTGCACGCGCATCCCGCGGTCGGCGCGCGGCTCCTCCTCACCAATCCCGACCCGCTCGACTTCGCGGCGATCGTGGCCTACGAGCACCACGTCATGATCGATGGCGGCGGCTACCCGCACCTGCCGAACGCGCGCGGGGCGGAATACGCGAGCCGCCTGGTGCACGTGTGCGACGTCTACGACGCGCTGCGCACCAAGCGGCCCTATCGGGAGGCGTGGGAGTCGGAGCGGGCGATCGCCTACATCGAAGGCCGCGCCGGGATCGAGTTCGATCCCGCCATCGCGCGTTCGTTCGTGGCGATGATGCGGCAGTGGGACCGCCGCGTTCAGACCTCGATGATCTGATCCCGCCGCGTGCCGACGCTCACGTAGCGGATCGGCACGCCGGCGAGCTGCTCGATGCGGTCCAGGTACTGCCGCGCGCTCGCCGGCAGCTCATCGAGGGCACGCGCCCCGCTCGTCGCTGCGCGCCATCCCGGAAGCCGGTCGAACACCGGCCGCACCCGCTCGAGGCGCTCCACCTCCGCCGGCAGCTCCTCGCACCGCTCCCCATCCAGCTCGTAGGCCACGCATACCGGGATCTCCTCGATCGTGTCGAGCACGTCGAGCTTGGTCACGGCGAGCCCGGTGAGGCCGTTCACGCGCGCCGCATACCGGACGACGGTGGCATCGAACCACCCGCAGCGGCGGGGACGCCCGGTGACGGCGCCGAACTCGCCGCCGAGCCGGCGCAGCCGCTCGTCATCCTCGGGCGAGGCTGCCGACGGGAGGGGGCCGTTCCCGACGCGCGTCGTATATGCCTTCACCACGCCGAGGACGCCGTCGATCGCCGTCGGCCCGATGCCGGCACCGACGGAGGCGCCGCCGGCCGTCGTGTTCGACGACGTGACGAAGGGATACGTCCCGTGATCGAGGTCGAGCAGCGCGCCCTGCGCCCCCTCCAGGAGGACGCGCTTCCCGGCCTGGATCGCGCGATGGATGAGGAGCCCCGTGTCGGCGGCGACACCGAGGAGGCGCGGCGCGAGGCGCTCCACGAGCGCGACGTGCTCCTCGAGCGAGGCCCGCTCGGCGGCGCCCATCATGGCGAGGAGGCTGTTCGCGCGCTCCACCCGGTCGGCGAGGATGCGGCGCGCCGCACCGAGGTCACGGAGGTCCCCGACGCGCACGCCACGGCGGCCCGTCTTGTCGGCGTACGCGGGGCCGATGCCGCGCCCGGTCGTGCCGATCGCCTGGCTCTTCTCGCTCGCGAGGTCGAGCAGCTTGTGGTAGGGGAGAACCAGGTGCGCCCGGTCCGAGACGAAGATGCGGCCGCCGGTCGCGATCCCGCGCTCCTCGAGCCCATCGAGCTCGCCGAAGAGCGTTTCCGCGTCGAGCACCACGCCGTTCCCCACCACGCACGTCACGTTCCGGTGCAGGATGCCCGACGGGATCTGGCGCAGGATGAACTGCGACTCGCCGGTGACCACGGTGTGGCCCGCGTTGGCCCCGCCCTGGTAGCGGACCACGAAGTCGGCGCGCTCGGCGAGCACGTCCACGAGCTTTCCCTTCCCCTCGTCGCCCCACTGCGCGCCGACGACCACGGCGCACGTGGTCCGCTCATCGAACATGACGATCCTCGTTCGTGCGGCACAAAAAAAGAGCCCCGGCGGGGCTCGTGAATCCTCATGGAAAGGTATGTCCGGCTCGTGCGCCCGGCAAGCCGAGCGCTACCCTGCGGGCTCGAGCGCTCCGAGCGCCCGCCCGATGCCGAGCGCCGTCGCGAATTCGACGCCCTCGAGCGCGTCGGCCGGCGTGTGCAGGCGCCGCAGCGTGCCCCAGTCGAGCCGGCCGATCGTGACGGCCGCCGCGCCCGCACGGGCGAGCGGATAGCTGTCCACGAAGATCCCGAGCGGCAGGCGGCGGATGCGGGTCGGCACGCCGGCCATGCCGATGCGGGACACGAGGCCCTCGGCGAGCTCGCGGCCGCGCGCGTCGTGCGTCACGATCGAGAGGGCGCCGCGCTCGTCGAGCGTGTCCACGTTGATGACCGTGGTCCCCTCGATCAGCTCCCGTCGCCGGGCGGCGAGCACCCTCGCACCGACGAGACCGAACTCCTCGGCGCCGGTCAGGAGGAACCCGGTCGCCGGGTCCTTCGTGAGCGCCGCCGCCGTGAGCGCGGCGACGAGGCCGGAGCCGTTGTCGAGCGCGCCCTGGGTGGTGCCGCGAAGCCGGCCCCGCGACGCCAGGACGCCGGCCGCGAGCGAGGCACCGGCGGCACCGGCGACCGCGCCCGGAGCCGGCACGCCGCCGAGGCGCGCGACGGCGAGGATCGAGAGCGCGGCGGCGGCGAGGATGCAGAGCCAGACCGCCACGAGACGCCCCGCCATCGAATGCCCCTGCGCCTTCGTGTCGACATGGGCGACGATCCAGCGGCGTACCCGGCCCGGTCCCCGCCGGGCGATGAGCGTGGCGTCCTCGCGCCCCTCGCTGCGAGGGCCCCATCCGAGGCCCGTGCCCGCCGCAAGTGCCACGATTCCCGCGAGGCCGACGGCCCAGACGAGCAGCGCGGCCCATGGGGGGACGGCGGGCATGAGCAGGAGCGGGATCTCGAGGATGGTGAGCCAGCCGAGGCCGGCACCGGCGAGCGGAAAAGCGTTCAGTGCGGCAGGGGCAAAGAGAAAGCGGAACGTCTCGACGTCATAGCCGAGGTCCGCGAGGTAACCGCCGAGGAGGGCCCGGGCCTCGGCTGCCCCCGCGGACCCCGCCTCGCGATGGAGCGCGACGGCGCGCTCGAGCGCGGGCGGGAGCGCAGGGCGAGCCATCGCGCGTCAGCCGCGGCCCTTCTTTCCCTTCGGGGCCGGCACCTCGACACCGGCGGCCTGGGCCGTCTCGGCAGCGACCACGCCGGCGGTGACGAGCTC
>DASUXZ010000232.1:0-2468 GCA_036377655.1 Gemmatimonadales bacterium | reverse complement strand
TCTTCCATTTCAATGAAATGGAAGACGAGCTCGCCGTCGGGACGGGTGTAGCGCCACGACTCGTTCGGCGGCACGTTCGTGTTGTGGTAGGAGGCGCGCGCATCGGGCGCGCCGTGCCGCAGGTAGATGATCCCGCGATCGTCGAAGTCCTCGCTGCCGGAGCGGAACCGCTCGACGATGTCGTAATGCCGGTTGGTGCCCGCGAGCGCGAAGTTCCGCCGCGCGTAATAGAACCGGCGATAATGCTCGGCGAGCCGGGCGCCCGCCACCTGGAGCTCCGACTGGTCGCGCACGCCCCAGAACTCGCGGAGCACGGCGGCGCGCGCCGGACCGCGTGCGGCATCGAAGGCCGCGAGCACGCTGTCGTCGGCGATGAGCGCGAGGTCGGAGCGATACCCCGCGACCGCGGCGGAATCGCTCGACTGCGCCCCCTCGTAATACGCGAGCTGCGCGTCGAGCCGTCCCGACATGAGGCCCGTGCGCGCCACCTCGAGGAGCCCGAGCGCCCGGTTCGGGCCGGTCGCCACGTAGCGGCGGAACGCGGCGATGGCCGAGTCCGCATGTCCCACCTCGCGCTCGACCCGGCCGCGGGCGAGGAGCACTTCGGGATGGCCCCCGCTTCCCGTCGCCGCCGCCTGTCGGAGCGCATCGAGCGCCACGCCGAGCTTGATGTTGACGCGCTGGCGGAGCGCGGTGCCCGCGAGCTCCACGAGGCCGACGACGAACGACGGATCCACGGCCGCCGACCGCGCGAACGCCACCGCGGAGCGCGTGAGCGCGTCCTTCCCCATCATCGTCTGGAGCCCGGCGACGATCGAGACCTTCGAGTCGCCGACGCCATACTCCGCGAGCCCCATCCCGAACCAGGGATAGGGCCAGTCGGGCTCGAGATCGATGGCCCACTGGAATTCCGAGGCGGCGTCGTCGTAGTGCGACTTGCTCGACAGCTCGCCGAGCCGGAGCGCGATGAAGCCGAGCCGGAGGTGGAGCATCGTGTTCGAGCGGTCGGCCTTGGCGAGCTCGATGCTGCGCGCCTCGAGGCGGCTCAGGGCGACGGTGTCCGTAAGCGCGGCGAGCGAGTCCCGGAGGCGCTCGAGCGCCGCACGGTCCTCGGGAGACTGGGCGCCGGCGGCGGGAGGGCAGACCAGCAGCGGTGCGCCGAGGAGGAGCGTCCCGGCGGCACGGCGGAGGCGACGGAGGTACATGGCAGGATCCATCATGCTTTGAACCGGGGAGACGCCCGAGTGCCCATCCCCGACACGCCTAGTCGGCGCGGGCCCGCTCGCGGAGCCAGGCCCTGATGCCCTCGAAGACGCCGCGGGCATACCGGCGCCGGCCCTCCTCGCTTCGAAGCGCTGCCTCCTGCTCGGGAACCATCATGAACAGCCCCTCCGTGAGGATGGCCGGCATCCACGTCGGACGCACGAGCGCGAGGTCGCCGCGGCCGATCCCGAGGTCGCGGAGGCCGAGCTCCGCGACGAGCGCCCGCTGGACCGCCCGGGCGAGCGGAATGCTCCGCGGGTGATTGTAGAACACGCTCGTGCCGTTGTTGGGAAACGGGTTGACCCCGTCCGGCAGGGCATTGTTGTGGATCGACACGAGAAGATGCGCGCCGCGCTCCTCCGCGAGGCGCGGCCGCGCGCCGAGGTCCACCGGGGTGTCCGTCGTCCGCGTCAGGATCACCTCTGCGCCGGCGTCGGCGAGCATGTCGCGAAGGAGGAGCGCGACCCCGAGGTTCGCCTCCGCTTCGGTGAGGCCGGTCGGCCCGGAGGCCCCGGCCGGCGGGTGCCCGGGATCGACCGCGACGACGAGTCCCTCGAGGGGGTTTCCGCGCGCGAGTGCCGGAGGGCGGCGGATCTCGACGAGAAGGTCCCCCCGGTCCCACCGGTTCCGGAAACCCCAGACCGGCTCCGAGAGGGCGACGGTGATGCGCACGCCTTCGGGCGCCTGCGTCCAAGCGACCCGTTCCACGATCGGGTCGTCGTGGCCGTAACGGATCCAGTTGACGTCACCCGCCGCCCCGAACAGCGTGATCTCGAGCTCGCGCTCCCGCTCGACGATCTCGAACGGAACGCGGTCGGAGAGCGGGATCCTGAGCGAGACACGATCGGCGGAGGGCGAGAACGTGAGCGACCCGACCACGGGCACCGGGGCTCCGCCCGGGACCTCCGCGGTCTCCGAGGCCGGGACCCAGGCATCGAGGCCGGGCGCGAGCCGGAGCCTCCGGAAATCCCCGAGCAGTCCGGAGGTGACCGCACGCGTCCCGCTCGGCCAGAACCAGTGATACGTCGCATCCGGCTGCGCGCGGCCGATCGTGATGCCGTCCCCGCTCGAGCCCGGCGCGTCGCGCAGCTCCACGATGCCGGGCACCGAGTCGAGCAGCGCGAGGGCAAGCCGCCACGGGACCCGGACGGTATCGGCGCCAGCGACCGCTTCGAGCGTCACGCCCGAGTCCGGCAGCGCGCGCC
>DASUXZ010000231.1:0-2212 GCA_036377655.1 Gemmatimonadales bacterium | reverse complement strand
CGGTGCGGACCGAGACGAAGCCGCCCGCCTGGATGATCCGGTCGAGCGCACCTCGATCCACGCAGAGGTCGCGGAGCACCGGAAAGGGCCGCGCGCGCCACGGCTCGACCCAGATCTCGTCGCCATCGCCGAAGCTCCGCATGTGGAGCTGACACGTGGCCGTGCCCTTCATGGGCCCGTGCGCAACGCCGTTGATCATCAGGCTGCACGAGCCGCAGATCCCCTCGCGGCAGTCGTGGTCGAAGGCGATCGGCTCCCTCCCCTCGGCCTGCAGCTGCTCGTTCACCGTGTCGAGCATCTCGAGGAAGGACATGTCGGGACTCACGTCCCGCGCCTCGTATCGCTCCATCCGCCCGGGCGCGGCCGGGCCGGCCTGCCGCCACACGTGGAGGGTGAGGTTCATTTGTAGCTCCGCTGAGCCAGCTGGACGTATTCGAAGGCGAGCGGCTCGCGGTGGAGCCGCGGCTCGTTCCCCGCGCCGGCGTGCTCCCAGGCTGCGACATACGCGAAGCGCTCGTCGTCGCGCTGGGCCTCGCCGTCGGGCGTCTGGTGCTCCTCGCGAAAATGCCCGCCGCACGATTCCTCGCGGTGCAGCGCATCCCGGCACATGAGCTCCGCGAGCTCGAAGAAGTCCGCCACGCGGCCCGCCTTCTCGAGCGCCTGGTTCAGGTGATCGTCGCTGCCCGGGACGTTCACGTCGCGCCAGAATTCCTCGCGGAGACGCGGAATCTGCCCGAGCGCCTCCCTGAGGCCGGCGGCGTTCCGGGCCATTCCGCACTTCTCCCACATGAGCCGGCCGAGCTCGCGGTGGAACGAGTCGACCGTGCGGCTGCCCTTCGCGTCGAGGAAGCGGCGGGTCCGCGCGGTCACCGCCGCGATCGACTCCCCGAACGCAGGATGGGACGTGTCCACCGGCGCCGGCTTCGCCGAGGCGAGGTAGTCGCCGATCGTGAGCGGGATGACGAAGTAGCCGTCAGCGAGGCCCTGCATGAGCGCGCTCGCGCCGAGCCGGTTGGCGCCGTGATCGGAAAAATTCGCCTCGCCGATCACGTGGAGCCCCGGGATCGTGCTCATCAGGTTGTAGTCCACCCACAGCCCGCCCATCGTGTAATGGACCGCGGGATAGATGCGCATCGGCACCGTGTACGGGTCCTCGTCCGTGATGCGCTCGTACATCTCGAAGAGATTGCCGTACCGCTCGCGGATCCGGTCCTCGCCGAGGCGGCGGATCGCATCCGCGAAATCGAGGTACACGCCGAGGCCGCCGGGACCGACGCCGCGTCCGCTGTCGCACGCCTCCTTCGCCGCGCGCGACGCGATGTCGCGCGGCGCGAGGTTGCCGAAGCTCGGGTACTTGCGCTCGAGGTAGTAGTCGCGCTCCGACTCGGGAATCTCGCCGGGCGGCCGGCGGTCTCCCTGCTGCTTCGGGACCCAGACGCGGCCGTCGTTCCGGAGCGACTCGCTCATCAGGGTGAGCTTCGACTGGTAGTCGCCGCTCACGGGGATGCACGTCGGGTGGATCTGGGTGTAACAGGGATTGGCGAAGGCCGCACCCTTGAGGTGCGCGCGCCAGATGGCGGTGCAGTTCGAGCCCTTCGCGTTCGTCGAGAGGTAGAAGACGTTGCCGTAGCCGCCCGTGCCGAGCACCACGGCGTCCGCGGCGTGCGCCTCGATGGCGCCGGTCACGAGGTCGCGCACCACGATGCCCCGCGCGCGCCCGTCCACCACGACGAGGTCCAGCATCTCGGTCCGCGGGTACATCGTGACGCCGCCCGCCGCGACCTCCTTCTCGAGCGCCTGGTACGCGCCGAGGAGGAGCTGCTGGCCGGTCTGGCCCCGCGCGTAGAAGGTGCGGGAGACCTGCGCGCCGCCGAAGGAGCGGTTGTCGAGAAGCCCGCCGTACTCCCGGGCGAACGGCACTCCCTGCGCGACCGCCTGGTCGATGATGTTGACGCTGATCTGCGCGAGCCGGTAGACGTTGGCTTCGCGCGCGCGGAAGTCGCCCCCCTTGACCGTGTCGTAGAAGAGCCGGAAGACGCTGTCGCCGTCGTTCTGGTAGTTCTTCGCCGCATTGATGCCGCCTTGTGCCGCGATGCTGTGCGCGCGGCGCGGCGAGTCGTGGAAGAAGAAGGCGCGCACGTTGTACCCGAGCTCGGCAAGCGTCGCCGCCGCGGCGCCCCCGGCGAGGCCGGTACCGACGACGATGACGGTG
>DASUXZ010000230.1:0-6672 GCA_036377655.1 Gemmatimonadales bacterium | reverse complement strand
CTGGTCGGCAGGCTGGCGTCCGAGCCGAGCGGCTGACCATGTGACATTGCGAGGGATGCTTCCCGGAGCGCTCGACGTTCTCCGGGGACGTCCCTCGTTCGCCTTCCCTTCCTTTCGAGACGATTCCATGCGTGCAAGCATGCTCGCGGCACTCCTGATTGGCGGCGCCTCCCCGGTCGCGGCGCAGCAATCGGCGGACTCGGCGCGGCCAATCCTCATCGTGCCCGATGCCGTGTGGGACGGAGTCCCGGACGCGCCCCAGCGCGGGTGGGTGGTGCTGGTCCGCGGCAGCCGGATCGAGTCGTCCGGACCGGCGACGTCGATCCAGGCGCCTCCCGGCACGGAACGCGTCGAGCTCCCGGGCACCACCCTCATCCCCGGACTCATCGAAGGTCATTCCCACCTCTTCCTGCACCCGTACGACGAAACGCTGTGGGACGACCAGGTTCTTGGCGAGCGCACCGGCTACCGGATGGCGGCGGCGGTGGCGCACGCCGACGCCACGCTCCGGGCGGGAATTACGACCGTCCGCGACCTCGGGACCGAAGGCGCGGGCGACTTCGACGCACAGCTCCGGCTGGCGATCGACCGAGGGCTCGTGCGCGGGCCGAGGATCCTCGCCGCGAACCGGGCGATCGTGGCGACGGGGAGTTACGCGCCGCGGCGCACCGACTACGCCTTCGAGCCGCCGCAGGGCGCCGAGGAGGCGAGCGGCGTCGAGGAGATCGTGCGGGTGGTGCGGCGGCAGGCGGCGGAGGGCGCCGACTGGATCAAGGTGTACGCCGATTTCAGCGTCGGGCCGCGGGGCGAAGTGATGCCGACGTTCTCGGACGAGGAGCTGCGGGCGCTCGTCGCGGCCGCACGTGCGCTCGGCCGGCCGGTCGCGGCGCATGCGAGCTCGGCAGACGGGATGCGGCGCGCGGCGCTCGCAGGGGTGCAGACCATCGAGCATGGCGACGACGGCACGCCCGACGTGTTCCGGCTGATGAAGGAGAAGGGCATCGCCTGGTGCCCCACGCTCGCGGCGTCGGAGGCGTATGCGGAATACTTCGACGGGTGGAAGAAGGGAGAAGGAGAGGTGCCGGCGCGCGTCCGCCGGAGCCGGGCCGCGTTTCGCGCGGGGCTCGACGCCGGCGTCACGATCTGCTTCGGCGGCGACGTCGGGGTCTTCCCGCACGGAGAGAATGTGCGGGAGCTCGAGCTCATGGTGGAGAACGGGATGACACCGCTCGCCGCGCTCCAGGCGGCAACGAGCGGGAATGCGCGAAGCTTCGGGCTCGAAGAGCGGCTCGGGCGGATTGCGCCGGGGCTCGTGGCGGATCTCGTGGCGGTCCGGGGAGATCCGACGCGCGATGTCGCAGCGCTTCGGAGTGTCGAGGCGGTCTACGCGCGAGGCCGGCGGGTGCGCTGACCGGCCTCACTGTCCCACCGTCATCGTGACGTTGAAGCTCGCGCTCGAATTGCTCGTGGTGCGATCCGGCAGCGACACCGGCGCGTCGGCATACGCGTCGACGCGGAGGGTGTACCTGCCGGGGGTCAGCGTCAGCGTCGTCGCGATCGCGCCTTGCTCGGCGATGAATATCGTGCCGCTGAAAGCCTGGTCGAGGGAGACGAACGCGCGAGGCGATTCGAACGTCGACGACCCACCGCTCGAGACCTGGCCCGTCAGCGTCACCGTGACGGTCTCGTCCACCTCGAAGTCGAACCAGGCGTCCGACGAGTACGCCTCCCCCTTGCCGCCGACGACGATCCCCGGCCCGCCCTGCGCCGTCGCCGACGCCGTCGCATTCCCGGATGCGGAGATGGAGGAGACCGCGGATCCGGATATCGCCAGCTGATACGAAACGTTTGCCGCGGCGGAACCGGTCAGCGTCGCGGGTGCGTCCCCGGGATGCGACGTCCACGACCCGGAGCACTGCGACGTGAACGTGCGGGACGCCGTGAATGCCTCCTGCTCGCTCGATTCGTCGATGTGATTGCAGGCGATACCGCCGGGGAGCGAGATGAATGTCTGCGCAAACCCGCCTGCGTTGACGAGGGTGACGCTGCCCGATGCCGGCGCCGTGATCGTCACGACCGCGCTCGCACTGAAGTCCGGTGACGCCACGCTCGTCGCCGTGACGTTGTACGTCCCGGGCTGCGCACCCGCCGTATACACCAGCGTGTTGCCCGTTGCGGTGAACGTCCCGCCCGTAGCGCTCCAGGTGACGGCGCCGCCGTTTCCGCCCGCGACGTGGGCGGTGAACTCCTGGGATTGGCCGGGAGCGAGCGTCACCGTCGATGGCTCGACCGACACGGCACCACCCGTCACCGTCACGGTCGCCTTCCCGTCGGGCGCGACCTCGAGCGGCACGGGAATCGGTATGCCGAAGATCCGGGCCTTCACGAAGGCATGGAAAGTCTGTGCGCCGGCGTGCTCCTCCAGAAAATCCGTCTCGCAGGAAAAGACGAGCTGGTCCTGCGCAGCGGCGAGGTCGGTGCAGCCGGGCCGGCCCGACTCGAGAAACACGGTTCCCGACACGTCGCGCCGCCACCGGATCTGCACCGCCTCGACGGCGTAGGCCCCGAGGAAGGTCGGATCCGCGAGCGTCACGGTGAACGTGGCGCGCTCACCGATTTGCGAGCCGTCTCCCGCCGCGACGGAGGCAGGCGTGATGGTGAACGTGCCGTGCGGGCTGCGGGAGATCGGCGGGAGCTCGGGTGCGTACGTGAAGAGCGTGAGCGCCACCTGCAACATGTTCTCGAGCGGGGCATACTCGGCGGCCGCCTTCACCTCCACGACCGGCTTGAGCGAGAAGCTCGACGCATATCCGGGATCCGCTGCCTGCGCCTCCGCCGGGGCGAGCTCGAACTTCTGCTCCAGCCCGCCCTTGGCCGACAGGAGCCTGAGGCGCGACGTCTCGTCGTCCCAGAGCGCGAGGCCGAGCGTGAGCTCCGCCCAGCCGAAGGCGGCCGCGCCGAGCTCGATCCGGGTGCTCGTCCCGAGGTCGGGGACGACCGGCTTGACGGTGACCTCCGGCGCAGTGGCGCCGAACGCCTGCACCCATTCGCACACGGCGGTGCAGTCGAAGCCGAGCTGGGCTGCGACCGTGCTTTGGAAGGTCACGTCCGCGCCGAGCTGGCCCAGCGTCGACTTGGCCCCGATCTCGAAGCCGATGCCGACCGGCACCTGGCCACCGAGCACCGCCGAAAGGACGCCGGTGATGGGGAGGGGGAATTCGCGAACCTTGTACTTGCATTCGGCCTTCCCTTCGAGCGCCGCCGTGATGCGCGGGGCGACCGTGAGCGTCGGCCGGATCGTGCCGTCCACGACGAGCCGCCGCACGCCGGCATCCTCCACGACGAGGTCGAGGGCGAGGGACTCGTTGAGATCGCCGCTGAAGCTGCTCATCGAGATCGGAACCGAGAGCGGCGCGGGTACTTCGAGCTTGCACGTGAACGGACCGAGCTGGAACTCCTGCTCGATCCGGCCGGACGGGGCGCGGATGGAGGAGGCCGTGAAACGGGCGCCCGGCGCCGTGCTGAAGCGGGTGCCGCCGTGCGGCGAGCGCGAGAGACGGACGCCGTGACGCTCCTGGCTCGGGGGCGGCTCGATGGCCCCACCGAGCGGAAGCCGCACATCCACGGAGAGGGCGTCGAAGAGCTCGCCGAGGGGCACCATCGCGATCACCACATCGGCGCCGGCGCCGCCGCCGGCGACGCTGACCACCCGCCCCCCGATCGGCGCGCCGCCGGTCGCCAGCACGATCTGGCCCACGGAGGGCGTGGCGCCGCGGAGCCGCACCCGGTACTGGCGGCCGGCCGCATACGGGGCGCCCGGGTCCACCGCTTCCACGCCGCCGACGACCTGCGAATCGGCGACGAGCATCGCCCCCGCGGAGGGCGTGGCCCGAAGCGCCAGGATCGGCGCCGACGTGAGCTCCCCGCTCGTGGCGACGATCGTCGCTGCCCCGAGCGAGGCACCGCCGGTCGCGAGGCCGGTCGAGCTCACGCTGACGATGCCCGGGTCGGAGCTCGTGAACGTGGCGGCCACTTCCGTGCTGTCGCCATCGGCGTCCACGGCGTACGCGCGGAGCGCCTGCGTCGCACCCGCCTCGGCGAGGAGGAGCGACCCGGGCGCGATCACGAGGGCGGAGCCCGTGCCCGAAGGCGGATCCACCGGCCCGTCGCCGCACGCGACGACTGCCAGGAGTGCGACGAGCGCAGCCGGCCGGCCCGGCCCCCGCGCCCTCACGGCCGCTCCCCGGGCGCCGGCTCCATCCCCATCTGGCCGACTCCGGTACGAGGCTGCATTTTTCGCGGTCCTGGCGCGCCTGCGCCAAGGAGCTCGATCAGCTGGTCCGCCCCCGTGAACTCCCGCTTTTCACCGGTGGCAAGGTCTTCGACGACGCCGCTCGCCGGCGCCGGAGGGTCCTGCAGTCGCAGTCTCAACGTGAAATAGGCGAATCGATCCATGGCCTCGCATCCGGATGGCGGAGAACGGCGTGCCGCGCACCCGAGCTTCGACTCGCATACGCAATCCGGCGTGAATCCGGCGTCAACGGGCCGCAGGCTCACGGTCCTGGGCGATCTCCGGCTCACCGGATCGGAAGGCGACCTTCTGGCCCGGCGCCGGAAGGAGCTGGCCCTCCTCGCCTGGGTCGCAATGCGCTCCGCACCGGTGCGGCGCGAAGAGCTCGCCGCAGCGTTCTGGGGCGACTCCGACGACGCGCACGCGCGACAATCCCTCCGCCAGGCCATCGCCAGCATCCGCAAGGTCGTGCCGGACGTCCTGCAGGCGGACGCCGAGACGATCGCCATCGCGCCAGGGGCGCTGAGCGTCGACGTGGTCGACTTCGACCGGGCCGCGGCCGCCGGTGACCGGCGGGCCGCCGTCGATCTCTGGAAGGGTGAGCTCCTGCGGGCCGCCGAAGACCTCGGGGCGGAGCCGTTCCGGATCTGGCTCGAGAGCGAACGCGCGAGGCTGCGCGCACGGGTCGCCGGTCTGCTGCAGCGCCTCGCCGGCGATGCCGCCACGCCGGACGAGCAGCTGCGCTGGTCCGAGCGGTGGTCGGAGCTCTTTCCGCTCGACGAGCGCGCGCACCTTCATCTCCTCGGCGCACTGGAGCGGTCCGGGCGCATCGCCGAAGCGGTCGAGCGGCATGCCGCGTTCGCCTCGCGCTTCCAGGCGGAACGCGGTGAGGAGCCCTCCGCTGCGGTCCGGGAAGCGGCCGAGCTCATGCGGCAGCGATCGGGGCTCGCCGGTCACCAGGCAGGATCGGCGGCGTTCTTCACGCCGGACCTGACCGGCCGCGATGCGGAATTCGCCGCGCTCCGCTCGGCCTGGTCCGACGCGACCCGCGGCGCCGGCGTCGCCGTGCTCATCGAGGGAGAACCCGGCGCGGGGCGCACCCGCCTGGGCCTCGAGCTCGTGCGATGGGTCGCCGGCGCCGCGCCGGCGGTCGTTCTCGAGGCACCCCGGGACTGCGCGGGGAACGCCACCCCTCCGGAGGCGCGCTTCCTCGCTCCGCTCGCGCGCGCGCGCGGCATCGCGGCCGCCGATCCCTCCGCGCTCGCGGAGCTCGCCACGGTGATCCCTGAATTGTCCGCGGGGCGGACCCTGCCTCCGCGCGCTCCCGGCACGGACCTCTCCGCGTCCGTTGCAGAGGTGATCGCATCGGTCGCTGAGGAAGGCCCGGTGCTCGTCTTCGTGGACGATGCGCCGGACCTCTGTCCGGAGCTGCGCGCGATCGTCACCCGGCTCGTGCGCCGCCCGCCGGGCCGCGTCCTGGTGGTCCTCACCGCCGAAACCGCTCGCATCGCGGCGACGGAAGTCGGTCGTGCCCTTCGCGAGTCGCCCGACGCGCGGCGCCTCAAGCTGCAGCCGCTCGATGCGGCGCAGGTCGAGGTGATGATCGCCTCGATGGTTCCGATGCCTGCGGCCGACCGCGAGCGCCTGGCGGCGATCCTGATGGGGGAGACGGACGGCAACCCGCTCCGCATTTCCGACTGCATCTCCGCGTTCGCGGACGGCGGCGTCCTGGCCGCGGACCAGAACGGGATCTGGCGCGTGTCGCGGGGCCGCGGGCCCGGCTCGCTCCCGCTGCCGCCGAGCGTCCTGCGCATCCGGCTCGAGCGACTTTCCCAGGAGGCGCGTCGTGCAGTCGAGGCCGTGGCGCGGCGGGGTGGGGCCGACGCCGAAGAGATCGCCGCACTCGCCCGCCTCGACGACGGCGAGGTCGAGGAGGCGATCGGGGAGCTCGTGAGCCGGCGCCTTCTCCGCCCGATCCGGGATTCGGCCCGCTACGAGATCGCGTCCGAGACCATCCGCGCCGCGGTGCTTGCCGAGGCCACGCCGCTCGCCGCTCCCGCCCGGCGGCGCTGGCGCCCCGGGCGCATCGCCGTTGCGGCGGTCGCCACGCTCTGTCTCGCCGCCGCCGGCCTCGCGGCTCGCCGGGCGATGCCGGCGACTGCGGCCCCCGCCACCGACCGGGTCATCGTCTTCCCCTTCGAGAACGCGGCCGGTATCGAGGATCGGGCCGTAACGGGCCGGCTGGCGGCGGAGGCGATCGTCCTGGCGCTGGGGCGTACCGGCGCGGCGAACGTGCTTCCGCTGGTACCCGATGGTACCCCCGCCACGAACGACCGGGTCCGCTCGATCGCCGAGGCGAGCGGTGCCGCCTACGCCGTGCT
>DASUXZ010000229.1:0-2136 GCA_036377655.1 Gemmatimonadales bacterium | reverse complement strand
CGCAGCGGCTCGAGTCGCGCACGCAGTTCGACATCGAGATGCTGCTCGAGGTCGGCACGTGCGCCGGCATCGAGAACTATTCGCGGCACCTCACCGGCCGGCGCGAAGGCGAGCGCCCGGCCTGCCTCATCGATTACTTCCCGGCCGATTTCCTCGTGGTCGTGGACGAGTCGCACGTCACGCTGCCGCAGATCGGCGGCATGTTCAACGGGGACCGGGCGCGGAAGCTCACGCTCGTCGAGTACGGCTTCCGGCTGCCGTCGGCGCTCGACAACCGCCCGCTGCAGTTCGACGAGTTCATGGCGCTCGTCCCGCAGATGATCGCCGTCTCCGCGACGCCCGGCGAGTTCGAGCTCGGCCTCTCCGAGGGCGCCGTCGTGGAGCAGATCATCCGGCCCACCGGCCTCGTGGACCCGGAGGTCGAGATCCGGCCGGTGCGCGGCCAGGTGGACGACCTCCTCGCGGAAATCCGCGAGCGGGAGCGGCGGAACGAACGGGTGCTCGTCACCACGCTCACCAAGCGGATGGCGGAGGACCTGACCGACTACCTGCAGCAGGCCGGCGTGCGGGTCCGGTACCTCCATTCGGACATCGATGCGATCGAGCGGATGGAAATCCTGCGCGGCCTCAGGCTCGGCGACTTCGACGTGCTCGTCGGGATCAACCTGCTCCGCGAAGGGCTCGACCTGCCGGAAGTCTCGTTCGTCGCGATCCTCGACGCGGACCAGGAGGGCTTCCTCCGGAGCGACCGCTCGCTCGTCCAGACGATCGGCCGCGCCGCCCGCCACGTGAACGGCCGTGCCGTCATGTACGCGGACCGCATCACCGGCTCGATGGAGCGCGCCATCGCCGAGATGGACCGGCGCCGCAGCATCCAGCGCGCCTACAACGAGGCGCACGGCATCACGCCGCAGTCCATCGTCAAGTCGCTCGAGCAGGTGCGGCTCTCGACGCACGTGGCGGACGCACGGACCGAGCGCCCGCAGCCGAAGCCGTCGCGCCCGCAGGAGGTGGTGGACCTGCACGATCCGGCGGAGCGCGCGGCCTACATCGTGAAGCTCGAGCGGCGGATGAAGGAAGCCGCGGCCAATCTCGAATTCGAGCGCGCCGCGATCCTGCGCGACGAGCTGAACGAGCTCAGGGCCATGGGCGCTCCCGAAGTGCACCGGGGCGGTCGCGCACGCCGCCATGCCTGACGCGCCGCCGGCCGCGCGCCGCCTGCTGACCGAGGACGCGCTCCGGGAGGAAGGGGAGCGCGTCGGGCGGGCGCTGCCCCCGGGCTCGGTGGTGCTGCTCGAGGGCGAGCTCGGCGCCGGGAAGACGGCGTTCATCCGTGCCGTCGTTCGCGGGCTCGGCGGCGGGGAGGCGGCCTCGAGCCCTACCTACACCCTCGTGCACCACTACGAGGGACGGCGCGGCGCGGTCTATCATGTGGACTGCTACCGCCTGCGCACCGAGGACGAGGCGGCGGACCTCGACTGGGAGACGCTCGCCACCGCCGATGCGCTCCTCGTCGAATGGCCCGAGCGGGCCGGCGGGTGGGTACCGCCCGCCACGCATTGCTTCCGGCTGCGCCACGTGGACGACCCGTCGCTTCGCGAGCTCGAGGCACGGTGACCTGGCTCGCCCTCGACACCGCCACCGACCGGGCCACGGTCGCCGTCGGCCGGGACAGGGAGACGGCGCTGGAGGCGCATCTCGACGGCGCCCGGCGGCATGCCTCCGCGGCGCTGCCGATGCTGCAGCGGCTCCTCGACGAGCGGGGGATGACGCTCGCGGACCTCCGCGGCATCGTGATCGCCGACGGACCGGGCAGCTTCACGGGCCTCCGGGTCGGGGCGGCCATCGCGAAGGCCCTTGCGCACAGCCGGGGCGTCCCGGTCTTTTCCGCGCCGTCGCTCATGGCGCGGGCGCTCGCCGCGAGTGCGGGCAAGGCCGAGCCGGTCGTCGTCACGAGCAACGCCCTTCGCGGAGACGTCTACGCGGCGGTGTACCGGTTCCGTCCCGCGGCCGTCGAAACGCTCGTCGCGCCGCGCGTCGTCGCGGCCGGTGAGCTGGACACGATCGTGCCGCGGAACGCCATCGTATCGGGGGACCGTCCGGCGGACGCCCGCGACCTCATCGGGCTTGCGGGCA
>DASUXZ010000228.1:0-14013 GCA_036377655.1 Gemmatimonadales bacterium | reverse complement strand
CACCCTTCTTCGACCTACCACTTTTCCGGAGACCGAGGTCTTCGGGCGCTTGTAAAAGCAAGGTCGGTGCCACGCCGGGCGCAAAATGGAGGTCGTTGATCCGCAAGGACTTGGGCGGTGCGATGCGCAGGGGACTGCGGGCGGGCGGCTGTCGACGTTCTGGGCGACCCCGCCGCCTCCGCGCGCAACTCGTCTGTGGCCAGCGAGTTACGCCGTCGTCAAGGAACGCGACGCCGACCCGTTTCCGGCGCCGGCCAGGTAGGGCCCCGGTGCCACCGCCGCGCCGTCCTTCCACTTCGCGATGAGCACGACGCCGATGACCACGAGGATCACGCTCGTGAGCTGGGCGATCGTGAACGGCCCGAGGAAACGGTCGTCCTTCGCGCGGAAGATCTCGATCAGGAACCGCTCGCATCCCGCCCACACGAGGTACGCCCCGAAGAGCCATCCCGCCGGCCGCGGCAGCCGCCGCCATTTCCAGAGGAAGGAGAAGGCGACGAGCATGATCGCCGTCTCGTAGAGCTGGGTCGGATGCACGGCGAGCACCGTATTCGGATCGATCCCCTCCGGCACGGCGACGCCGAATCCGCGCAGGTTCGCGGCCGTGGACGCCGGATAACCCTGGGGGAACTTGATGCCCCAGGGCAGCGACGTCGGCCCGCCGTAGTCGTCGTTGACGAGGAAGCAGCCGACGCGCCCGAGCGCGTAGGCGGCCGCGAGTGCCGGCGCCGCGAGGTGCATCGTCCACCGGATCGGCACCCGGAGGCGCCACCCGTTGAGGGCGACGGCGGCCGCCCCGCCGATGAACCCGCCGTACCAGACCATCCCGCCGCGCGAGAAGAGCGCGCCCATGTCCTGCGTGAGGGCGACGTACCAGAGCTTGGCGCCGATCACCCCGCCGACGACCGCCGCCACCACGATGTCCGCCGAGTATTCCTCGCGCAGCCCGAGCCGCCTGAGCTCCTGCCCGATGAGCCAGCCCCCCATGAGGAAGCCGACCATCATCATGATGCCGTAGCCCGTCACCTCGAGCGGCCCGAGGTGGACGACGAACGGATAGACCGTGAGTGCGGAGTCGTTCATCCGGTCCCGATCGGGGTGAGAAGGCCGGGGAGGGGAAGGTCGTCGCGCGGCTCGAGGTCGAGGCCGCTCCGCTCGCCGCGCGCGAGCCGCCACGCGCCCGCGGCGGCGATCATCGCGGCATTGTCGGTATTGAGCCGCGGGGAAGCTACGCTCACCCGGGCGGCTCCCGCCAGCCGTGCCTGCATCGCCTCCGCGAGCGCCCGGTTGCAGGCCACGCCGCCGCCGATGACGACGGTCGGGTAGCCGAGCTCGGCCACGGCGGCGGCGGTCTTCGCGACGAGCACCTCGACCGCCGCGTCCTGGAACGCCCGGGCGATCGGCGCCCGGTCACGATCGAGATCGTCCGACGCGCGGACGGCGCGGAGCACGGCGGTCTTGAGGCCGCTGAACGAAAAGGCGAAGCGGTTCGGGCCCTCCCCGCCGAGCTCCTGCAGGAGCGGCCGCGGGAACCGGAAGGACCCGGGACCGGCGGTGGCCGCGAGCCGCTCGATCGCCGCGCCGCCCGGATAGCCGAGCCCGAGGAGCGTCGCCACCTTGTCGAACGCCTCGCCGGCGGCGTCGTCGAGGGTGCGTCCGAGGAGCTGGTAGCTCCCCCACGCCGGGACGTCGAGCAGCATCGTGTGGCCCCCGCTCACGAGGAGCGCGACGAACGGGGGCTCGAGCCCGGCGTCCTCGAGCGTCGGCGCGAAGAGGTGCCCCTCGAGATGGTTGACGCCGATGAGCGGGATCCCGAGGCTCATGGCGAGCGTCTTCCCGTACATGAGGCCCACGAGCAGCGCGCCGACGAGTCCGGGCCCCGACGTGACGGCGATCCCGTCGAGCTCGCGGAGGGTGACCTTCGCGTCGGCGAGGGCGCGGTCCACCACCGAGCCGACCACCTTCAGGTGGGCGCGGCTCGCGAGCTCCGGCACCACGCCGCCGAACACCTGGTGCACGTCCTGGGAGAGGATGACGAGGCTCGCGATCCGCGGGCGGCCCGCGTCGTCGGCGAGGAGGACGGCGGCCGACGTTTCGTCGCAGGAGGTCTCGAGGCCGAGGATCCGGCGGGTCAGCTGCCGCTCCCGAGCAGGCGCTCGATCTGGGCGATGTTGGCGGCCGACGCCCAGTTGTGGTCGCCGATGAGGCGCTTGACGATCGTGCCGTCGCGATCGAGCAGGAAGCTTTCCGGCACGCCGGTGGTCTGGTACACCTGCTGGATGCGCCCGCTCCGGTCGTGCAGGATGTCGAAGGTGAGGCCCAGCTCGCGCTGGAAGGCGCGGACGTCCTCGATGGAGCCCTCGTCGATGCTCACCGCGGCAATGGCGAAGCCCTTGTCCCTGAGCTGCGCGTAGGCCTCCTGCATCGACGGCATCTCTGCGCGGCAGGGGCCACACCACGTCGCCCAGATGTTCACGAGCGTCACCTTCCCGCGGTAGTCCGACAGCGACACCGAATCGCCGGTGTTGATGTCGAGCGCGCGGAACGCCGGCGCGCGCGAGCCGACCTGCACCGGCTCGGCCGGGCCGAACTGCATGAGCGCCCACACGCCGAGCGCGAGCCCGGCGAGCACGATCCCGACGACGACCAGTTGTCTCCGCATGCCGCTCCTTCGCTTGCTAGGCCCGCTCGGCGCAGGCGGCGCGGAGGTCCCGCACCGCCTGCCCGATGTCGCGGGCGCCGAACACCGCCGTCCCCGCCACGAACGCGTCGGCGCCCGCGCGATACGCGCCGCCGATCGTCTCCACCGTGATGCCGCCGTCCACCTCGACCGCGGCCCGCGAGCCGCACCGGTCGAGCAGGGCGCGGAGCCGCGCGATCTTCGCGGTGGCCTGCGGGATGTACGACTGCCCGCCGTACCCCGGATTGACCGACATCACGAGCACGAGGTCGAGGTCGTCCACCACTTCCTCGACGAGCGCGAGCGGCGAGCCCGGATTGAGCGCCAGTCCCGCGAGCATCCCGCGCTCCCGCACGCGCGTGAGGTGCCGCTGCACGTGGATCGTCGCTTCGGGATGGAAGGTGAAGATGCCGGCGCCCGCGTCGGCGTATTCGTCAATGTATCGCTCCGGCCGCTCGACCATGAGGTGCACGTCCACGGTGCGGTCGGTGAGCTTCCGGAGCGCCCGGATTATCGGCGCGCCGAACGTCAGGTTCGGGACGAAGTGCCCGTCCATCACGTCCACGTGCAGCCAGTCGGCGCCGCCGGCGAGGGCGGCCTGCGTCTGCTCCCGGAGCGCGCCGAGATCGGCGCTCAGGACGCTCGGGGCAATGCGGACGGTCATCGGCTTGCTCCGTTCACGATCAGCTCGATCTCCTCTCCGGGTGAGCGCACGCTGCCGGCGGGCGGCCGCGTGCCGAGCACCATGCCCGTTTCGCGCTGGCGGTCGATCACCGTGTCCACGCCGCCGAGGCGGAATCCCGCGGCCGCGAGGATTTTCGCGGCCTGCCGCATCTCGACGCCGCTCAGCTCCGGCACCGGCACCTGCATGGCGCCGGCACTCGGCGTGAGCGTCACGACGGCGCCGGCCGGCAGCGCGGTCTCGGGCGGCGGATCCTGCCACACCACCGTGCCGCGCCGTGCGGCCGGGTGCTCGCGCGCCTCGGCCGTTTCGACGCGATACCCCCGGGCCGCGAGCTGCTGGCGCGCCGAGTCGAGACCCAGGCCGAGCAGCCGCGGAACGACCTGCTCCTTCCGGAAGATCGGGACCGGCGCGAGCCAGAGCACCGCGCCGACGAAGGCCGCCACGGCGACCACGGCGATGATGGCGAGGTCCCGGACGAGGCGCCGGCGGCCGGGAGACGGCTCCCCCGGCGGGGGCGTATGCCGCCGGAAGCGAAACGGGCTCGTCACCGGCGCCGCCGGAGCCGCGCGGCATACGCGCCGTCCATCCGGTGGCGATGCGGAAGGATCTCCAGGTCTCCTGCCTCCGAGAGGAGGGTGTCCGGGAAGGCCTCCGGCGGCTCCCGCTCGAACCCCGGATGCCTCGAGAGGAACGCGTCCACCTGCCCGGCGTTCTCCTCGGGCTCGAGCGAGCACGTCGCGTAAATTAACAGCCCGCCGGGCGGCACGACTTCGGCCGCGGCGTCGAGCAGCTCGCGCTGCTGGGCAACGAGACCGGCGAGCGCCTCCGGCGTGACACGCCAGCGGGCATCCGGATGCCGCGCGAAGGTGCCGGTCCCGAGGCAGGGCGCATCGAGCAGGACGGCGCCGGCCGAGCGGATCGGCGGCCGGCGGGCGTCGGCAATGACCGCGAACTCCCGTCCGCTGCCGGCGCGGCGCAGGTTCTCCGCGAGCCGCGCGGCGCGCCGCGGATGCACTTCGGCCGCGAGCACGCGCTCCGCGCCGCGCCCGAGCGCGACGGCCTTCCCTCCCGGCGCCGCACAGAGGTCGGCGACGAGCCCGTCCGGCGGGACGTCCGAGAACCAGGTGACGAGTGCGTGCGCGGCGTCCTGGACGAGAAAGTCCCCTTCGACGAACCCCGGAAGCTCGTCCGGGCGGGTGCGGTCGGTGACGAGGCCCGCGCCGTACGGTGCGGCGTGCACCGCGATTCCGGCATCGCGCCAGCGCGTCTCGAGCGCCTCGAATCCGGCCCGCGCCGGCTGGAGGATGAGCGTCGGGCGGGTGTTGTTCCATTGGAGCAGCGCCTCGGCGCCGTCCGATCCGTACCGCTCCACCCACCGCCGCACGAGCCACACCGGGTGCGAATGCCCGGCGGCGAGCCGCTCGATCGCGCCGGTTTCCTCCACCGGCACGAAGAGCGACGGCTCGGCCGCGACCTTCCGGAGCACGGCGTTCACGAAGCCGCCCGCCTTCGGGTTCGCCGCCTCCCGCGCGAGCGCGACGCTCGTGCTCACGGCGGCGTGCGCGGGGATGCGATCGAGCGACGTGAGCTGGTAGGCGCCGAGGCGGAGGACGTCCTGGAGCGCCGGGGTGACCTTCTCCCAGCCGCGCGGGACGAGCGGGGCGAGCAGCCCGTCGAGCGTGGTCTGCCGGCGCAGGACGCCGGCGGCGAGCTCGTGTGCGAGGCGGCGGTCCGCTTCGGCGAGGCGGCGCACGGCCTGCTCGAGCGCCGCGTCGAAGGGGCGCCCGTCTCGCACCTGCTGGAGGATGCGGAAGGCGGCGCGGCGCGCGGCGGTGCCGTCGTCGCTGCGCCGCCTCACGGGCAGGAAGGGCTCACGGATCGAGCATGCCGCTCGAGGGCGTCGAGGGCATCGCGATCTCGCGCCGCGGCATCCGTCCCGCGAGGAACGCGGCCCGGCCCGCATCGACCGCGAGGCGCATCGCCTCGGCCATGCGCACGGGATCCTTCGCTTCCGCGAGCGCGGTGTTCATCAGGATCCCGTCCACGCCCTGTTCCATGACGACGCACGCGTCCGACGCGGTGCCGACCCCGGCGTCCACGATGACCGGGACGCCGAGCCGGCGCTTGATGGTGCGGATGCTGAACGGGTTGAGGAGGCCGAGCCCGCTGCCGATCGGTGACGCGAGCGGCATGACGGCCGCGGCGCCTGCCTCCTCGAGCCGGAGCGCCGTGATGAGGTCGTCGTTCGTGTAGGCGAGCACCTGGAAGCCCTCCTGCACGAGCGTCCGCGTCGCGGCGAGGAGGCCGTCGGTGTCGGGGAGCAGCGTTTCCTTGTCCCCGATCACCTCGAGCTTCACGAAGTCGTTGAACCCGGCCTCGCGCGCGAGGCGCGCGTAGCGGATCGCCTCGTCCGCGGTGTAGCAGCCGGCGGTGTTGGCGAGGAGGAAGTAGCGGTCGGCCGGGAGGTGATGCAGGATGCTCTCCTCCCTGGTCCGGTCGAGGTTCACGCGGCGCACCGCGACCGTCACGATCTCGGCGCCGGAGGCGTCGATCGCGCGGACCATCGCCTCGTTGCTCGCGTACTTCCCCGTGCCGACCATGAGGCGGGAGCGGAATGCGCGGCCCCCGATCTCGAGCGCGGTGTCGTGCGTCGCCATCAGCCGCCTCCCACGAAATGCACGAGCTCGATGGCGTCGCCCGCCGCGACCGCGACCTCGCCGAGCCGCGGGCGGCGGACGATGCCGCGATTGTGCTCCACCACCACCATGCGGGCATCGAGCTCGAGGTGCCGGAGGAGGTCGTCGAGCGTGCCGCCTGCCGGAACGCGGCGCGGCTCGCCGTTGAGCATGATCTCGATCGTGTCAGTCATCGTCCCATACCGAAAGAAATTCCAGTGCGGCGCGCGCCGGGTCGGCCGAGTACCAGAGACTCCGGATCGCCGCGACGCCCCAGGCGCCGGCATCCCGTGCCGCGCGGGCGCGCGCCGGCGTCATCCCGCCGATGGCGATCACCGGCAGCCCGAGCCGGGCGACGTCGCGGATCGCGCGTTCGCCGAGCGGCGCGCGCCCGGGGTGCGACTCGCTCGGATGGATCGTGCCGAGCACGAGGTAGTCGGCGCCCTCGTCGGCGGCCGCCTCCGCCTCTTCCCGCGAATGCACCGACCGCCCGATCCATCCCGTGAGCAGCGTCCGCGCGTCGCGCGGCGCCAGGTCGCCGGCCGCGAGCTGGACCCCGTGCGCGCCGACGGCGGCGGCGGTGTCGGGCCGCCCGTTCACGATAGTAGCCGATTCCGCGGGCCGCGTGAGCGCCACGAACCGGTCGGCGAGCGCGGCGAGCTCGGCGGCGCTCGCCGAGCGGTCCCGCGCGTGCAGCGCGACCGCGGAGCCGGCCGCCGCGATCGCCGCCGCGCGCACGCCGAGATCGGGCATGGCCCGGACGCTCGCATCGGTGACGGCGTGGAGGCGGGGCAGCGGCCTCACTCGAACCGTGCTCCGTCCGGAAGCCCCCGGCCGCGAAGCCACGAGCCCGCGTCGAGGCGCCGCTTGCCGGCCGGCTGCACCTCACCGATCTCCACCGCCCCGTGTCCGGCGCCGACGACGAGCACGTCCTCGCGGGACAACACCTCCCCCGGCGCTCCCGCCGACGGGAGCGCGCGGCCGCCGAAGAGCTTGATCTCGGAGCCGCCGGCGGTGGCCCAGGCCCCCGGGGCCGGATCGAAGGCGCGCGTGAGGCGCGCGATCGTCTCGGCATCCTGCGTCCAGTCGATGCGCGCCGTCTGCCGCGTCACCTTCGGTGCGTAGGTCGCGAGCGATTCGTCCTGCGGCAGGCCGCCGAGCGCGTGGCGCGGGAGCCGCGCGAGGGTCTCGACGAGCGCCTCCGCGCCGAGCGCCGCGAGCCGCGCCGTGAGCTCGCCGCCGGTCTCGGCCGGACCGATCGTGGTGGCCACCTGGTGCAGCACCGGACCGCTGTCGAGCTCGACTTCCATCCGCATGATGCTCACGCCGGTGCGCGTGTCGCCGCGGGCGATGGCCCACTGCACCGGGGCCGCGCCGCGGAGCCGGGGCAGGAGCGACGCGTGCACGTTGATCATCCCGAGCCGCGGCGTATCGAGCACCACCCGCTTGATGAGGTGCCCGTAGGCGACGACCACGCCGAGGTCGGCGTCGAAGCGCTTCAGCGCGGCGAGGAAGACGTCGCCGGCGGGGCGCTCCGGCTGCAGCACCGGGACCCGCGCGGCATCGGCGAGGAGCTTGACGGGCGGCGGGACGAGGACCGAACGGGAGCGGCCGTGCGGCTTGTCGGGCTGGGTGACGACGCCGACCACCTGGTGTCCCGCGCCGAGGAGCGCGCGGAGCGAGGTCTCGGCGAACGCCGGCGTGCCGAAGAAGACGATCCGCATCAGTCGGACGAAGCGGCCGCCGGCGTCACCTCTTTGATGTACGTGGTGTCGTTGCGGTGGTCCTTCTTCCAGCGGGCGAGCATCATCTTCCGCTTGATCGGGCCAAGATGATCGAGAAAGAGGATGCCGTCGAGGTGATCGATCTCGTGCTGGATCGCGCGAGCGGCGAGGGCACCGACCTCGAGCCGGTAGGGGTTCCCGTCGGCATCGAGCGCTTCGAGAACCACCCGCTCCGGCCGCGTCACGTCGGCGTAGACGTCGGGGATCGAGAGGCACCCCTCCTCGGCGGTCGCGCGCCCTTCCGCGGAGACGATCCGCGGGTTCACGAGCGCGATGCGGTGGCCGTCGGCGTCGATGACCGCCACCCGGCGGGCCACGCCGACCTGGTTGGCGGCGAGGCCCACGCCCTTCGCGGCGTCCATCGTCTCGAAGAGGTCGGCGACGAGCTCGCGGACGCCGTCGTCCACCGCCAGGACGTCGTCGCTGCGCTGGCGGAGAACGGGCGATCCGAGGAGGTGCAGCGGGAGCAGGGGCATCAGGACGGCGGCGGCGTGTGCGTGGCGGTCGAGGCGCCGACCCGGACGATGCGCGAGCGCTCGACGATGACGGTGGACGTCCCGGATTCGACGGTGACGCGAGTCTCCTTCACGCCGTTCGACTCGACCTCCTTGATGTCCTTCACCTTGCCGACGATGCCGCCCGCCGTCATCACCTCGTCGTTCCGCTTGAGGCCGGCGAGCACCTCGGCGTGCTTCCGCCGCGCCTGGCCCTGCGGGCGCAGGATCAGGAAATAGAAGACGAGCCCGATCGCGGCCACCTGGAAGAGCAGGATGGTGAGCCCGCCGCCGGCGGAAGTCCCCGATTGCTGCAGTGCGAGTAGCATCGTCACGCCTTGTGAGGGCCCGAGTGTCGCTGGAGCCAGTCGCGGCTCCAGCCGCCGAACGTCCCGGCGAGGATGTGCGCGCGCGCCTCCTCGCCGAGCCGGATGAGGAACCGCACGTTGTGGATCGAGACGAGCCGGAGCCCGAGCATTTCCCCCGCCATGAACAGGTGGCGGAGATAGCCGCGGGAAAAGCGGCCGCAGGTCTCGCAGTCGCAGGCCGGATCGAGCGGCGCATCCGAGAGCCGGTGCGGTGCCGCCTTCACGTTCACGCGGCCGGCCGACGTCCACGCCGTGCCGTGCCGGCCGTTCCGCGTGGCCGCCACGCAGTCGAACAGATCGACGCCGCGCGCGATGCCCTCGACGAGGTCGGCCGGGAACCCGACGCCCATAAGATAACGGGGCACGCGCGCGGGGAGCGCGGGCGCGAGCCCCTCGAGCACGCGGTGCATCACCGGTTTCGGCTCGCCGACGGAGAGCCCGCCGATGGCGATGCCGGTCCAGTCGCCGGTCTCGAGAATTCCGCGCACCGAGGCCGCCCGCAGGTCGGCATGCGTGCCGCCCTGGATGATGGGCCAGAGCGCCTGCGCCGTCGCGGAGCCCGGCGCGCCGTCCGCACCGCCGGCCAGCCGCTCGTGCTCCCGGCGGCACCGCTCGAGCCACCGGAGCGACCGCTCCATCCCCTCGCGGGCCAGCTCGTGGCTCGCCTGGCCCGGCACGACGTGATCGAACTGCATGGCGATGTCGGCGCCGAGCTGCCACTGGATCGCGGTGGCCGACTCGGGGGTGATGAGCCGGCGCGTTCCGTCCACGTGGCTCACGAACTCGACCCCCGCCTCCGAGATCTTCCGGAACGTCTCGAGCGAGAAGACCTGGAACCCGCCGGAATCGGTGAGCATCGGGCGGTCCCACGTCGTGAAGCGGTGCAGCCCGCCGAGCGCCCGGACGACGTCCTCGCCGGGGCGCAGGTGGAGATGGTAGGTGTTGCCGAGGATGATCTGTGCCCCGGCACGGCGCACTTCCTCGGGATGCAGGCCGCGCACCGTTCCGTGCGTGCCGACGGGCATGAACGCGGGCGTGCGCACCAGCCCGTGCGGGAGCGCGAGCGTGCCCGCGCGCGCGGCGCCGTCCTCGGCCTCGAGCTCGAACGCGAACGCCGGCGTCACGGCACCACCGCCATCGCATCGCCGTAGCTGTAGAAGCGGTAGCGCGCGCGCACGGCGTGCGCGTACGCCGCCATCACCGTCTCGTGCCCGGCGAGCGCCGCCACGAGCATGAGCAGGGTGGAGCGGGGCAGGTGGAAGTTCGTGAGGAGGCGGTCCACCACGCGGAACCGGTGGCCCGGCACGATCATGAGGCGCGTCTCCGCCGGACCGGGGCGAATCGTGCCGTCGTCCGCCGCCGCGCTCTCGAGCGCGCGGACCACCGTCGTCCCGACCGCCCACACGGCGTTGCCCGCGGCACGCGTGGCCGCGACCGCCTCCGCCGTCACCGCGGGAATCTCGAACCGCTCCGCGTGCATCGGGTGCTCCGAGGGATCGTCGGTGTCCACCGGCTTGAAGGTTCCGGGGCCGACTTCGAGGTCGAGCCGCGCGATCCCGACGCCCCGTGCCTCGATCGCGCGCAGCATCGGCTCAGTGAAGTGCAGTCCCGCCGTCGGCGCGGCGACGCTCCCTTCGCGCTCGGCGTACACCGTCTGGTAGCGGAGCTCGTCGTCCGCGGTCGGGGGGCGGTCGATGTACGGCGGGAGGGGAAGCCGGCCGTAGCGCTCGATGGCCGCGGCGTCGGGAAGGCCGTGGAAGCGCACGAGCCGGTTGCCGTCGTCGAGCACCGCGACGGTCTCGATCTCGGCGTCCGGGCCGATGCGCACCCGCCGCCCCGGCCGGAGCGCGCTTCCCGGCCGGCCCATCGCGAGCCAGGCGCCGTCGTGCGCCGGGTGCAGCACGAGGACTTCGGCGGGCGCGCCCGAGGGCCGGGTGCCGAGAAACCGGGCGTGGCGGACGCGAGTGGAGTTGAGGACGAGGAGGTCGCCGGGAGCGACGAGCGACGGGAAGTCGGCGAACATCCTGTCGTCGAGCGCATCCGGCCGGGCGCGGTGGACCACGAGCAGGCGGCTCCCCCCGCGCTCGGGCGCCGGGGTCTGCGCGATCAGCTCGGAGGGAAGGGCGTAATCGAAATCCGAAGTGCGGAATGCCTGCACGTCAGTCGCCGGGCGCATCCTGCCGCGCTGGGGGCGTGAGACCGAAGCGACGATAGGCGAGCGCCGTGGCGCAGCGGCCGCGCGGCGTGCGCTCGAGGAAGCCCTGCTGGATGAGATATGGCTCGTACACGTCCTGCAGCGTGCCCGCATCCTCGCCGACGGCGACGGCCACGGTGCCGAGCCCGACCGGCCCGCCGCCGAACTTCTCGATGATCGTCGAGAGGATCCGCGCGTCCATGTCGTCGAGGCCGAACTCGTCCACGTTGAGGCGGCCGAGCGCCGCCGCGGCGACCTCGGCCGTGATGCGGCCGTCCGCCTTCACCTCGGCGTAGTCGCGGACGCGCCGGAGGAGCCGGTTGGCGACCCGGGGCGTGCCCCGGCTCCGCCGCGCGATCTCGAGCGCGCCCTCCGGCTCGGTCGGGATCCCGAGGATCGACGCGCTCCGCGTCACGATGGCGACGAGGTCCCCGGGATCGTAGAACGAGAGCCGTTCCACGATGCCGAACCGCGCCCGCATCGGCGGCGTGAGCTGGCCGAAGCGCGTCGTGGCGCCGACGAGGGTGAAGCGCTCGAGCGCCATCGGGATCGTCTGCGCGTTCGGGCCCTCCGCGATGCGCACGTCCACCCGGAAATCCTCCATCGCCGGATAGAGGAACTCCTCGAGCGCCGGGCGGAGGCGGTGGATCTCGTCGATGAAGAGGATGTCGCCGGGGCCGAGCGCGGAGAGGAGGCCGACGAGGTCGCCCGGCTTCTCGAGGACCGGTCCCGACGTGGTGCGGAGCTGGACGCCCATCTCCTTCGCCATGAGCATGGCGAGCGTCGTCTTGCCGAGCCCGGGCGGGCCGAAGAAGAGGGTGTGGTCGAGCGGCTCGCCCCGGGCGCGCGCCGCCTCGATGGCGATCTGCAGCGAGCTCCGCACCTGCGGCTGCCCGACGAACTCGTCGAGCCGCGACGGGCGGAGCGCCGCGTCGGCACTCCGCTCCTCGGGGAGCTCCTCCGGGGTGGTGATCTCGATCGAGGGCCTCGTCAATCGTCCAGCTCCGCCTCCCAGCGCACCGGCCGCGCGCCGGGCCGCACCTCGTGCTCCGCGCCGCAGTGCACGCAGTGGTCCTCGATCTCGCGGGCGCCGCTCGGCACGAGCTTGCGGTTGGTGGTCCCGCAGCGGGTGCAGATCCATTCGGCGGTCACGGCAGCGACTGGCATGCGATCATCTCCCTGCGCGCGCGCCGGCGAGCTGCTGGAGCGCGCGGCGGATGAGCTGTGGGGTGTCTTCGAGCGCCACGCCGGCCTGCGCGGCGCGCACCGCATCGTCCGCGGCGGCGGGAGTATACCCGAGTGCCACGAGGGCGCGCACCGCCTCGTCGGCCCCCGACGACCGCGGGGCGGCCGGCTCGACGGCGACGTCGTCGAAGCGGTCCTGGAGCTCGAGCACGAGCCGCTCCGCCTTCTTCCGCCCGATCCCGCTCACGCTGCTCAGCGCGGCGAGGTCCCGGTCGCGGATTCCGCGCACCGTGCGCTCGGCGCCGAGCGCCGAGAGGAGCGCGAGCGCGAGCTTCGGCCCGAAGCCGCTCGCGCCGAGGAGGCGCTGGAAGACGGCGCGCTCGCCCGGCTGGTCGAAGCCGAAGAGCAGCCACCCGTCCTCCCGCACGACGAGCTCCGTGAAGAGCCGCACCCGGCCACCGTCGCCGGGAAGGCGCGAGAGGACGCCGGCCGGGACCGCGACGGCGTAGCCGACGCCGCCGTCGGTCTCGACGGTGACGGTGCCGTCGGCGCTGCGGCCCGCGACGATGCCCGAGATCGTCGCGATCATCGCGCGAGCGCCACGCGGCGGCGGCCGTGCGCCATGAGATGCGCGAGCGCGATGGCGATCCCGTCCGACGCGTCGGCCGGCTCGGGCCGCGACTTGAGCCGCAGGAGCTGCTGGACCATGAAGGCCACCTGCGGCTTGAGCGCCGCGCCGCGGCCGACGATGGCCTTCTTGATCGCGGCGGGCGGATACTCGGCGATGTCCACCCCCGCCTCCTCGGCGGCGAGGAGGATGACGCCGCGCGCGTGGCTCAGGACCATCGTGGTGCGCACGTTCCTGGCGTAGAACGCCGCCTCGACCGCCACCACCTGGGGGCGATGCCGCTCGATGAGCGCGGCGACGGCGTCGTGGATGACGCGGAGCCGGAGCGAGAGGCGGTCCCCCGCGCGAGTCTCGACGATCCCGCACTCGACGAGGCGGCCGGCCCGGCCCTGCGCCGGTTCGACGACGCCGTAGCCCATGACCGCCGTCCCCGGGTCGATGCCGAGGACCCTCATGCGCGGCTCAGGCCTCCGCTTCGGCGAGCTGCGAGGCGTCGATGTCGAAGTTGGAAAAGACCTTCGAGACGTCGTCGAGCTCCTCGAGGGCCTCGACGAGACGGATGATGCGCTCCGCGTCCGCGCCTTCCACCTTGACCGTGTTCTTCGGCACCATCGCGAGCTCGGCCGACTCGATCGCGACCTTCGCCGCGCGGAGCGCGTCCTGCACCGCATGGAAGGTGGCCGGGGCCGTGGACACGACGTACTGGTCTCCCTCGCGCGCGAAATCCTCGGCCCCTGCCTCGAGCGCGAGCTCGAGCGTCGAATCCTCGTCGTAGCGCGCGGCGTCGAGGTAGATCTGGCCCTTCCGGTCGAACATCCAGCCGACCGAGCCGGTGGCGCCGAGGTTCCCGCCGTTCCGGCTGAACGCATGGCGGATCTCGGCGACGGTGCGCGTGGAATTGTCGGTCGTGGCCTCGATGAAGATCGCGGCACCGCCAGGTCCGTAGCCCTCGTAGGTGAGCTCCTCGTAGCTGCTCCCCTCGAGCTCGCCCGTGCCCTTCTTGATGGCGCGGTCGATGTTGTCGTTCGGCATGTTGACCGCCTTCGCCGCGTCGATCGCGGTGCGGAGGCGGGGGTTGCCGTCCGGGTCGCCGCCGCCGGCCTTGGCGGCGACGGTGATCTCACGGATGACCTTGGTCCAGGACGAGGCACGCCGGGCGTCGGTGACGGCCTTCTTGCGCTTGATCTGCTTCCACTTGCTATGGCCGGCCATGGCCCGTGCTCCTTCACGATCTTTCCGGTGGCGGCGCGCGGAGGGGTGGCGCGCGGAGTCGTAAACTGCGGAAACATAAGCGGGAACACAGCTTGCGGCAATCATCCG
>DASUXZ010000227.1:0-3529 GCA_036377655.1 Gemmatimonadales bacterium | reverse complement strand
GGTGGACCACGTCTATCTCGGCCTCCCGGAGGCGCGGCGGCTCCTGCGCCCCGGCGCCCGGACGCAGCTCTTCGACACCGGCAACCCGATCGTGCCGCCCGACCCGGCGCGCCGGCAGGCGGCACTCGAGCGATTCGGGCTCGACGGGTCGCGGCCGGTGGTGCTCGTGACGGGAGGGAGCCAGGGCGCGCTCGCGATCAACCGGGCGGTGGCAGCGTGGATCCGGGACGGCGGGCCAGGGCGGGCGGCGGTCATCTGGGTCACGGGGCGGGGAACGCATGCGGAGTTCGCCGCATTCCATCGCCCGCCCGGCGTGCACGTGATCGACTTCCTCGACCCGATGGCGGACGCCTACGCGGTGTCCGACCTGGTGCTGTCGAGGGCGGGGATGATCACCGTGGCGGAGCTCTGCGCCTGGGGCCTCCCGAGCATCCTCGTGCCGCTTCCGACGGCCGCGGCCGACCATCAGACGCACAACGCGCGCGCCATGGCGGATGCCGGCGCAGCGCGGTTCCTGAGCCAGTCCGAGATGGTCGAACAGGGAGTCGGGCCGGCGCTCGGGCGACTCCTTTCAGGGGGGGCGGAGCGGGAGGCGATGGCGGCCGCGGCGCGGCTCCGCGGACGGCCACGGGCGGCTCGCGACATCGTGTCGCTTCTCTTGACACTTGTCCCGCCGACGTAGGCTTTCGCAAGCAGGGGCAATATTTTACATTAGCCGAGCCACGATGGAATTGTTCAGCCCTGCCGACCGTCGACCGGTCCATTTCGTAGGAATTGGCGGAGCCGGGATGAGCGCCCTTGCGGCCATCGCCTGTCGCCGCGGTGTGGCCGTTTCCGGCTGCGATTCCGACCCGGCCGGGGCGGCGGACGTGGCGGCCCTTGGCGCCAGGATCTGGGCGGGGCATTCCCCGGAACACATCGAGGGAGTGAGGGCGGTGGTGGTCACGGCGGCGGTCCCGCCGGATCATCCCGAGCTCGTGGCGGCCCGGATGGCCGGGATTCCCGTCGTGCCCCGTAAGGTGGCCCTCGCGGAGCTCGTCGCGGGGCGGCGGCTCGTGGCGGTCGCAGGGACGCACGGCAAGACCACCACCACGGTCATGGCCACCGAGGCGCTCGCCGCCGCGGGCCTCGATCCGACCGGGCTCGCCGGCGGGCGGGTGAGCAGCTGGGACGGCAACGCGCGGCTCGCAGGGGACGGCCTCTTCGTCGTCGAGGCGGACGAGTACGACCAGGCGTTCCTCACGTTGCACCCGACGGTCGCGGTGGTGAACAACGTCGAGGCGGACCACCTCGAGTGCTACGGCTCCCTCGACGCGCTCGAGGCGGCGTTCGCGGAGTTCGCGGGGAGGGCGGAGACGGTGCTCGTGGGCGCCGACGATGCCGGCTCGGCGCGGCTCGCGGGGCGGCTCGGCGGATCGCGCGTGTGGCGGTTCGGTACCGCGCCGGACGCGGACCTCCGCATCAGCGGCATCCGGCAGGAAGCGTCGTTCACCGCGGCCGAGCTGGCCTTTCCCGGCGGGGCGCGTGAGACGCTCCGGCTCCGGGTTCCAGGACTGCACAACCTTCGCAATGCCGCCGGCGCCCTTGGAACGGTGGCGGCACTCGGAGGAAACCTCGCCCGGGCCATCGAAGCGCTCGGGGCATTCAGCGGGGTGGGCCGGCGCTTCGACCGGCTCGGCGAAGCAGGCGGCGTGGCGATCGTGGACGACTACGCTCATCATCCCTCCGAACTCGTCGCGACTCTCGCGGCGGCACGGCAGGCGTACCCGGGGCGTCGGCTGGTGGCGGTGTTCCAACCGCATCTCTATTCACGAACGCAGCAGCACGGCGCCGCCATGGGGCGCGCCCTCGCCGCGGCGGACGTCGTGGTCGTCACCGAGGTCTACGCGGCGCGCGAGCAGCCGATCGCCGGGGTGAGCGGGCGCCAGGTCGCCGACGCCGCCACCGGCGCCGGTGCCACCGCCTACTTCGAGGCCGACCGCGCCTCGCTCGGCGGGCGGGTCGCATCGGTCGTCCAGGCGGGCGACGTCGTCCTCACCCTCGGCGCGGGCGACATCACCCGCCTCGGGCCGGAGCTCGCCGCGCGGCTCCGCGCGGCCTAGCCCGGCCCGATGAAGCGGCGATGGCGCCTCCTCGGCGGCGCGACGATCGCCGCCGCGCTCTGGTGGGGCGTGCCCTCGGTGGCGCGCCGGATGACGTTCTTCGAGGTGCGGCGCATCGAGTTCGTCGGGATGCGGCACCTCGCGCCCGAGACGGCCGTCGCCGCGCTCGCGCTGCCGGAGCGCTTCAACCTCTTCGAGTCGCTCGACTCGGTCGAGGCCCGCGCCGCCGCCATACCCGGGGTCGCGCGCGCCACCGTCTCGCGGCGGCTGCCCGGCACGATCGTCGTCGAGCTCGATGAGCTTCCGCCGGTCGCGCTCATCCATCGCCGCGGACGGCTCGTGCTCATGGATTCCGCGGGGCGGGTGCTGCCGTACGATCCCCGCCGGAACCCGTCCCCGCTCCCGGTGGCGGACGGCCCGGACGAGGCGATCGGCCGGCTCCTCCGGCGGGTCCAGGTGGAGGACGCGGGCTTCTTTGCGCGGATCGACGGCGCGGGGCGCGACGGGCGGGACGTGGTGCTGCAGATGGACGGCCGGCGCGTGCTGCTCCGGCCGGATGCCTCCTTCGAGGAGATGCGCGCAGTGAAGGCAGTGGCGGAGGACCTGGCCCGCGAGGGCATCGCATACCGTGAGCTCGACGGCCGCTACCGCGGATACGTGGTGGTGCGAGGGCGCGGCGCGTGAGCGTCCAGCCGAGCCACCTCGTCGCGTCGCTCGACATCGGCTCCACGAAGGTGGTGGCGCTGATCGCCGAGGTGACGGGCGACGCGCGCGACCCGGGGGCCAAGATCCTCGGCTTCGGCCTCGAGCGGAGCAGCGGCGTGCGCCGCGGGGTCGTCCGCGACATCGAGGAGACGACCCGCGCCATCGCCAAGGCGATGAAGGACGCCCAGCGGATGGCGGGCGTCGAGGTGGGGACGGTCTACTGCGGGATCGCCGGCGAGCACGTCGCCGGGCGCAGCTCGCACGGCATGGTGAGCGTCACCGGCGACGAGATCCGCACGAGCGACGTGGCGCGCGTGAACGACATGGCGAGCAATGTCTCGTTCGGCCGGGATCACGAGCTGCTGCACGCGATCCCGCAGGACTACCTCATCGACCAGCAGACCGGGATCAGCGAGCCGATCGGCATGACGGGCTCGCGGCTCGAGGCCGAGGTGTACCTCGTCACCGTCCTCTCGAGCGCCATGCAGAACCTGCGGCGGTGCGTCGAGCGGGCGGGCTACCAGGTCGCGGAGTTCGTGCTCGAGCCGCTCGCGGCGTCGCTCGCGGTCCTCACGGCCGACGAGCGCGAGCTCGGCTGCGCCATCGTCGAGCTGGGCGGCGGGTCCACCAACGTCGCGATCTTCCACAGCGGGAAGATCCGGCACACGGCATCGGTCCGCTTCGCCGGCGGCCACGTGACCGGGGACATCGTCCACGGGCTC
>DASUXZ010000226.1:0-5028 GCA_036377655.1 Gemmatimonadales bacterium | reverse complement strand
ACGGACCCGGGCGCGGGGACGCGCGGCATTTCGAGCTTCATCGTCACCAAGGACACGGTGGACCTCGACAAGGCGCGCGAGCTCGGGATCGGCCACGCGCCGGACCTGCCCAAGACACCGGGCGTGCGGGCCGGCAAGAAGGAGGACAAGATGGGCTGGCGCGCGAGCGACACCCGCGAGCTCATCTTCGAGAACGCCATCGTACCGAAGGAGAATCTCCTCGGCGAGCCGGGGAAGGGCTTCGTGAACTTCCTCCGGACGCTCGACGCCGGGCGGATCGGGATCGCCGCCCTCTCGCTCGGGATCGCGGAAGGGGCGTATGACGCGGCGCTCGAGTATGCCGGCCACCGGAAGCAGTTCGGCCGGCCGATCGGGAGCTTTCAGGGCGTGCACTTCCAGCTCGCCGACATGGCGCTCGAGATCGAGGCGGGAACGCATCTGCTCTACCACGCGGCGTGGCTCAAGCAGCACGGCAAGCCGTTCAAGAAGGAGGCGGCTATGGCCAAGCTGTTCTGCTCCGAGCTCGCCATGCGCGCGACGACGAAGGCGGTCCAGATCTTCGGCGGATACGGATATACCACCGACTACCCGGTCGAGCGGATGATGCGGGACGCCAAGGTCTGCGAGATCGGCGAGGGGACGAGCGAGATCCAGCGGATGGTGATCGCCCGCCAGATCCTGGGCGACATGGTCGGTTGACCCGGGACCTCCGGTCTGTTGCCCTAAATCCGTACCTTCCATAGAATTAGCGCATCCGAAGGCGATGCGGCGAGCCGGGACCGGCGGAGCGGATGGTGCGCTCCTCCCGGCTCCCGGCGCGCCGAGCCCCCGAATCCGCAAGGACGTCCCGCGTGAAGCGCGAGATCCTCATCAACGGCAGCCAGCGCGAAACGCGCGTGGCCATTCTGGAAGACGACCGTCTCGTCGAGCTTCTGATCGACCGCCCCGACCACCGCCGCACGGTGGGCGACATCTACCTGGGGAAGGTCGAGGCAGTCCTTCCCGGCATCCAGGCGGCGTTCGTCGACATCGGGCTCGAGAAGAGCGCCTTCCTGCACGCCTCCGATCTCCTCGAACCGGACGAGGACGAGGAACCGGATCCGGACGAGGACGAGGACGAGGGCGCCGAGGCCGAGGCCGCCATCGCGGAGGGCAACCTGGACGGCGAGCCGGCGGGCGCCCCGGACGAGGGATCCGCGCCGCGCGGGCGCAGGGGGCGGAACGGGAACGGCGGGCAGGAGGCGCGGCGGCGGGAGGTCTCGCCCCGGCGGCCGATTCCGAACATCCAGGACATCCTGAAGAAGGGGCAGACGCTCCCGGTCCAGGTCACGAAGGAGCCGATCAGCACCAAGGGCTGCCGGGTCACCGCGCAGATCTCGCTCGCTGGCCGGTTCCTCGTGTACATGCCCTACGGCTCCAAGGTCGGCGTAAGCCGGAAGATCGAGAGCCGCGAGCAGCGCGCCAAGCTCCGGGAAATGGTCTCCCGCCTTCTTCCGAAGGATTCGGGGGGCGTCATCGTCCGCACGGTCGCGGAAGGCGTCACCGAGGAGCATTTCCGCCGCGAGATCGACTCCCTCCTCAACCTCTGGCGGAAGATCAACCGGAAGCAGACGTTCGTGCGCCGCGCGCCGGCGCTGCTCCAGCGGGAGACGAGCCTCACCCGCGGGATCATCCGCGACCTGTTCAGCGCCAAGGTGGACGCGCTCTGGGTGGACTCGCGCGAGCTCTACAACGAGGTCGAGCAGTACCTGCAGCAGGTGGATCCGGAGCTCCTCACCCGCGCGCACCTCTATACCGAGCCGACCCCCCTCTTCGACCGGTTCGACATCGAGAACGAGATCCGCGACCTCTTCAAGGCGCGGGTCGAGCTGCCGACCGGCGGCTCCATCATCATCCAGCCGACTGAAGCGCTCGTCTCGATCGACGTGAACACGGGGCGGTACACCGGGAAGAAGGACCCGGAGAAGACGATCCTCCGGACGAACCTCGAGGCGGCACGGGAGATCGCGCGTCAGATCCGGCTGCGCGACATCGGCGGGATCATCGTCTGCGACTTCATCGACATGGAGTCGCGCCAGAACCGGGACAAGGTGCTCCAGGAGCTGCGCACGCACCTCGGGCGCGACCGGGCGCGGACGAAGGCGTTCGCCGTGTCCGAGCTCGGGCTCGTCGAGATGACCCGCCAGCGCGTCCGGCCCTCCCTCTGGCACTCCCTCACCCGCGACTGCCCCACCTGCGCGGGCTCCGGCCGGGTCTTCACCCCCGAGGTGGTGGCGCGGCGGCTCGAGCGGTCGCTCAAGCGGGCAGGGCACGAGCATCGTGAGCGGCAGCTCACGGTCCGGGTGCATCCCGAGGTGGCGCTCTACCTCCTGGAGGAGGAGCCCCGGCTCCTCAACAACCTTCAGAAGCTCACCAGCCTCGATCTCGACCTCCGGGACGATCCGATGATGCGGTTGGACGAGTTCCGGCTCATGAGCCGGCCGGCCGGGCGCGACGTCACCGAGATCTACGCGGTCGCGTAGGGAGCGGGACGGTCGGGTTCCGCTGCCCCTTGCCATAAGGCCATTGCCCGTCTACGTTTAAGGGCTAACGTTGCCGCATACCTCCCGGGATCGATTCAGGGCGGGGCTCCACCTTCAGGGCAGGTCTCGACATGTACGCAATCTTTCGCGCGCTCGGCAAGCAGTTCCGGGCGGAAAAGGGCCAGACCCTTCGGCTCCCGCTCATGCACAAGGAGCCGGGGGAGAAGGTCGTCTTCGACGAGGTCCTCCTGTCGTCGGACGGGGAGACGATCCGCGCCGGGGCCCCGCTCGTGAAGGGCGCGTCCGTCACCGGCGAGGTGGTGGGAGACGGCAAGGAAAAGAAGATCTACGTCTTCAAGTTCAAGCGCCGGAAGAACTATCGCCGGAAGACCGGCCATCGCCAGAAGTTCACCGAGGTCCGCATTACCGACGTCACGGTCGGCTGAGGCAGTCATGGCACATAAAAAGGGCGTAGGCTCCAGCAAGAACGGCCGCACGAGCAACCCGCAGTACCTCGGCGTCAAGAAGTTCGGCGGCGAGAAGGTCATCGCGGGGAACATCATCGTGCGCCAGCGCGGCACGAAGTTCCATGCCGGGAAGAACGTTCGTCGCGCCAACGACGATACGCTCTTCGCCCTCGTGGACGGCGTCGTCAAGTTCGAGTTCAAGGACAAGAACCGGCAGAAGGTCTCGGTCTATCCCGAGGCGGCGGTCGCGAGCTGAGGCTGGAACGCAGGAAGCCGAAGCGCCGGACATCCAGTCCGGCGCTTTTTGTTTCTGGTTCGGATACCGCGCGAAGCACCGACGTAGGGCTTGCATCGGGGTTCACACGAAAACACGAAAGCCACGAAAGCACGAACACCTCCCGGCATCGCGATCCTGGTCGGCGTTCGTGTTTTCGTGGTTTTCGTGCTTTCGTGTGAGAGCCGAGCCTCGGGACGCACCGGAACGCGGTCGCGCGCTCCACGGCCGGTCGACCTTGTATATTCCAGGTTGAAACGTTCCGGCCCGCTCGCCCGTCATGTATCCGACCCGGGACGCCCGGCCTACAGGAGGGACGATGTCCACCATTTTCGATCGCCTGAACAACGAGCTCGAATCGCTGGGGCGTCGCGCGCAGGCGGCGCTCGACGAAGGGAAGCTCCAGATCGAGCTGATGCGCCTCCGGCGGCAGCGGGATTCCGCCGCCCGCGACCTCGGCTACCTGGTGCACCGCAAGGAGCGGCAGATCGAGGTGGAGCAGGCGCGGATCGACGCCCAGCTCCTCAAGCTCGATGACCTCGACCGCGACATCGCGGAGCTCGAGCGCCAGCTCGCCGACGCGCGCTCCGAATGCTCGAGCGTGCACGATGCGCCGCCGCCGACCGGCTCGGAGCCGGCCGAGGCGACGGTGACCGACGAAGGGCAGGCCCAGCCGGTCTAGCGCGCGGGCGGAAGGACCCGGTAGCGCTCGAGCAGCTCCGTCTGCCGGCTCGTCCGCGGTGGCTCCTCGCCGCCGATGAGGATCACCTCGGGCCGGCTCGCGAATTCGAACGGATCGCCGCTCCAGACGACGAGGTCGGCGGTCCGGCCCGGGGCGAGCGCTCCCATCGTCTCGCCGGCGCCGAACGCGCGGGCCGGCGCGATCGTCACCGCCGCGAGCGCCGCCTCCCACGGAAGCCCGTTCCGCACGGCATGGCCCGCCGCGAACCGGAGGTTCCCGGGGCCGCCGTCACCGGCCTCGAAGAGCAGGATCTCGACGCCGCCTTCCGCCAGGAGGGCCGCGTTGTCCCATCGCACCTCGAGGTTCTCGAAGTCGGGAATGTTCGCGTAGGCGTCGAGCGCGACCGGCACGCGCGCCTCCGCGAGCTCCTTCGTCACCTTCCAGGCCTCGGTTCCGCCGCGGATGATGAGGCGGATCTGGAATTCCTTCGCGAGCCGGATCGCGTTCAGGATGTCCCGCTCGGCATTGGCGACGACGTAGAGCGGCATCGCGCCCCGGAGCACCGGGAGGAGCGCCTCGAGCTCCGAGGCGGGCACCGACAGCTCCTGCATGTCGTTCCGCTGGTAGTCGCCGCGGCGGCGGTCGTAGTCGCGCGCGTCCTCGAGGATCCGCCGCACCTTCGCGAGGCCGGCCGCGTGGCTTCCGCCGCCGGCCTGCTTGAGCGCGCCGGCAAAGTTGCCCGCCATCGCCGCGTCGCGCACGCGGAGCATCGCCTCCATGCGATCGCCCGAGAGGGCGATGAGCGCGGCCTGGCCCGAGAAGATCCCGCCCTCGGGCACCGCGAGGGCGGAGGTCACCCCGCCCGAGCGCGCGACCGGGATGCGCACCGAGCGCGGGTCGATTCCCTCGGCCACGTCGAAGGATGCGGTGACTTCCCCCTCCGAGCTCCGCTCGCTCGTCTCCTCGACCGAGCCGACCTCGAGCAGGCCGAGGATCGAGCTCGAGTGGATCAGGCCGGGCGTCACCACCTTGCCGCGGGCGTCGATCGTGCGCGCGCCGGCCGGGACCTGCACGTCACGGCCG
>DASUXZ010000225.1:0-2994 GCA_036377655.1 Gemmatimonadales bacterium | reverse complement strand
AGACGGCCGCACCGAGGCACTGGGCGGCGTTCGTGATGGTGGGTGGGCAGTGAGGCGTGGACCGTAGCATCGTCCTCGCCCGTCGCGCTTGGCCGCGAGGAGGCGGAAATCGGCGGCGGCGAGAAGTGCGTCCGGGGTGTCGAGGCCGCGGTCGTCGGGCGAGCCGGCGATGCCCGCGCTGAAGCTCACCGGGAGCGAGTGGCCGTTCCCGAGGTCGAGTGGCCGCACCGCGAGCGCCTGCCGGAGCGCCTCGATCCGGTCGCGCGCGACGTCCGGCGTGATCCCCGGCATCAGCACGACGAATTCCTCCCCGCCATAGCGCGCCACCACGTCCGTGCGGCGCATCGTGCGCGAGAGCTGCGCGGCCACGGCGCGGATCGTGAGGTCGCCCGAGGCGTGGCCATGCTCGTCGTTGATCCCCTTGAAGTGGTCGATGTCGAGGATGGCGAGCGAGAGCGGCGCGCCGGAGCGGCGCGCGAGCTCCATCGCCGTCACGATCGCGCGGTCGAAGTGGCCACGGTTGTAGACGCCCGTGAGCCGGTCCCGCGCGGCGAGGTAGAGGAGCCGCTGCGCGCGCCGGACGAGCGTCACCGCGAGCACCGTCGCGATGCCGAGGAGGATGAGGCGCGTCCAGATGTCGACCGGGAGATACGGGCCGGCCTCCGCGACGTAGCTGGGGTCGGACAGGTCGAACCGCGCGGAGGCGAAGGCCCAGAGGCCGCCGTACTGGGCCACGGCGAGGAGGCCCGCGGCCATGCAGATGCGCGCGTCGTAGCGGAGGCTCGTGGCGGTGATGGCCAGGAAGTACATCTCGAAGGTCACCTTCGAGTTGAGCGCCACCATCGGCGAGCCGACGACCATGAAGCTCGTGAGCGCGAGGCTCACCATCGAGACGTCGAACGCGCTCGACGCGAACCCGATCCACGGCCGCCACCGGCCGTGCCGGAGCGCCCAGAGGATCCCCCAGCTCACGACGGCCGCGGCGAGCGTCACGCTGAACCCGGCAATGTGCACCGGGTCGTGCGCCGCGTGGATCAGGTTCCAGGTCGGGGCGATGAGCAGCAGCACCATCGCGAACGCGCGCACGCGCGCCACGACGAGCTCGCCCTCGATGCCGGCGGCCGCGAGCGCGGGGTCCGGCCGCGACCAGAGCGGCGGCGGCTTGGCGCCGGCGGTGTAGGAGGCGGATCGGGCGTAGGGGGGCGCGCCGATCCGGATCATTCGGTGGCGCGCACCTCGAGCCGTGCCATGAGCTCCGTGAAGGATCCCGTTTCGGCCATCGCCCGGACGGGAGCGCGGAGGGTGCTGCCGGACCGGGTCGCGGTGAAGTTGCCGGTGATCGGCGACCCGCCGCCGCTCGCCACGAGCGTATGACTCCCCGTGATCGCGTTCACCGAGTTCTGGCCGGAAAAGGTCCAGACGTCCGTCGGGCTGTCCCGGATCGAGAACGTGACCCGTCCAGCCGCCGTGACGCTTGCGGAGGTGAGGGGATAGACGAACTCGATCTCCTCGCCGAACAGGTGGACCGTGATCCGCGAGGTTCCGCTCAGCGTGCTCTCGGAGAGCGAGGGCTGCTGGAGCGAGAACGTCCCGTCGATCCAGCCGTCGCTCGTGGGGATGCCGGAGAACGTGCCGTCGATCGCATAGTTCCCGGCCACGGCCGGATAGATCGGATCGGGCGGGTTCGGCGCGGCGGGCTCACCTCCGCATGCCAGCAGCAGGATCGTGAGGCCGGTCGGCATCCGGAGCGAGCGCATCGTTCCTCCTCGTCAGAAGGTCCACGCGAGTCCCACGATCCCCATGTGGGAGGTCTGGTCGTCCACCTGGGTGTTCCCGACCGATCCGAACAGGTACCTCGCATGCAGCGCCGGGCCCCTGCGCCCCGGATCCGATCCGAAGCCCAGCAGGACCTGCAGGCCGCCGGCGTAGATGCTGGGATCGACGGTGATGCGCTCCGCGTTGCCGAGCGCGATGCTCCCGATGATCGAGAGCTCGAGCGGCCCCCGACGCACGACGCGGAGCTGCGGCTCGGCGTAGAACCAGAGGACCGACTCCGAGTCGTCGCCCGCCGCCTGTGCGATGGCACCGAGCGCGAGCGCGACGGGAAAGCGCGCGCTGGAGAACCGGAGCGCGCCGTCGAGCGACGCGCCACCGCCGGCGCTGTCCGAGGCCGTGAGCGCGATGACGCTCTGGGCGCCGGCACCGGCCCGGAGGCCGATCGTCCACTGCCGGCTCAGGCGCTTCTCTCGCCGCTCCACGAGCGTTGCCTGGCCCGCGCTGTCCACGCCGAGGCGCACCTGTACCGCCGCCTCCGGGCCAAGGCCGCTGATGCGCACGACGTGCACACCGGGGTCGCGGGCATACACTTCGTAGACGGCGCGTCCTGCGGCGCTCCGCGCAGGAAGGGGCACGACGAGCGCGCGGTCCCGCCGAGGCTCCGTGTGCCGGATCTCGAGCGTCGCGGCCGGACCGACCACCTCCGCGAGATAGACCCGGTTCCGCTCGAGATGCACGAGCGCCGAATCGCCTGGACCGCCCGTGAAACGCCGGTCCAGGGCGGCCTGGGCCGGCAGCGTTCGGGCGAACGCTGCGACGAGAACGATGGTCATGCCGGCGATGCGCATGGCGTCTCCAGGGAGGTCGCGTCCGCATGAGCGGAGTATTCGAAATGGCCAGAGGGGAAAAGCCACGATAGCGCTCCAGCGGCGATCCCGCTACTGGGAAAAACCCTAGTGCATGATTCCTTGACACCCTCCCGCTTGCGCGACGGTCCCGTTCTCCCAGATTTCGCCGATCCCCTCCCCCGGATCCATGCACCCCGACGACTCCCTGGTCCGCGCGACCGACGCCGAAGGCCGGGCCTGGCGCGACGGCGTCTTTCTCCCGCTCGCCGAGGCGGAGCTTCCCGAAGCGCCGCGCACCGCCGACTTCCCCGATCCGGGCGCCGGTCCTCCCTTCCGCCGCTACGACGCCATCCCCCGGGTCCCGCGCCTC
>DASUXZ010000224.1:0-10024 GCA_036377655.1 Gemmatimonadales bacterium | reverse complement strand
CTGGAAGCCGATCGCGCTGAGGCGGCCGCGCCCGTCGTCGAGCATGCCCTTCAGGTGATTGGCCCCCACGCGCGAGTGCCCCGCGAGCCGGGCGCCGCGAACGCCGAAGACCGGCCCCGGGTTGCCGGTGCCGCACGGCTCGAGGTGCCGGCAGAGCCGCTCGAGGTCGGGCGTCACTTCCTCGAGCCCGACCACGAGGTCCACCCGCTGCTCGGGCCCGAGGTCCTCGACCGCGAGCCGGGCGCGCACCGCCCCGGCGAAGCGCTCACGGAACTCGGCAAGGTGCTCGCGGCGGATCGTGAGGCCCGCCGCCATCCGGTGGCCTCCATACCGCTCGAGGAGGTCCGCGCACTCCCCGAGCCCGTCGTGCAGGTCGAAGCGGGAAATGCTCCGCCCCGACCCCTTGCCGATCTCGCCGTCGAAGGCGACGAGGAACGTGGGGCGCCCGTAACGTTCGACGATGCGCGACGCGACGATCCCTACGACGCCAGGATGCCAGCCGTCACCCGAAAGGACGAGGCCCGGCCACCGCTCGGGATCCTCGTACGCTGCCACCTGCGCGAGCGCCTCGTCGAGGATCCGCCCGTCGATCGCCTGCCGCTGCCCATTGAGCTCCTCGAGCCGCCCGGCGAGCAGCGACGCCTCCGCAGGGTCGTCGGTGAGCAGGAGGCGGACCCCGTCGCCGGCATCGCCGATCCGCCCCGCGGCATTGAGACGGGGCCCGAGGATGAACCCGAGCTGGCCCGCCCGGAGCCCGCGACCGGTGAGCCCGCAGCACTGCACGAGGGCGCGGATGCCGGGCCACCGGCTGTCCGCGAGCACCTTGAGGCCGTGCTTGACGAGGATCCGGTTCTCGCCGACGAGCGGCACGACGTCCGCCACGGTGGCGAGCGCGACGTAGTCGAGCAGGTGCAGGTGGAAGCTCGCCGGCAGGCCGAGCGCCGGCACGAGCGCCTGCACGAGCTTGAAGGCGATCCCGGTGCCGCAGAGCGCATGCAATCCGGAGGTATCGTCCGGGCGCTGGGGATCCACCACTGCCGCCGCCGCCGGGAGCGCCGCCGCCGGGAGGTGGTGGTCGGTGACGACGACCTCGATCCCGGCGCGCCGCGCCTCGTCGACCGTCTCGATGGCGGTGATCCCGCAGTCGCAGGTGATGACGAGTCGCGCGCCGAGCTCCTGCGCCGCGCGCACGCCCGCCGGGCCGAAATCGTAACCGTCGCGCAGGCGGTGCGGGACGAACGCCTCGACGCGCGCGCCGGCCTCGCGGAGCGCGCGCGTGAGCACCGCGGAGGCGCACTGGCCGTCCACGTCGTAATCGCCGTGCACGAGGATCGTGTCCCCCAGGCGGACCGCGGCCGAGATCGTTTCGACGGCGCGACCCATGTCGCGCAGCGCGTAGGGATCCGCCAGATCGTCGAGTGAGGGGCGGAGGAATTTCCGGGCGGCGTCGGGCGAGTCGAGCCCGCGCTGCACGAGCAGCGCCGCGAGCGCGTGCGGGAGCTTGAGCTCGCCGACGAGCCGCGCGACCGCCGCTTCGTCGGGAGGCGGTGCGATCACCCAGCGGAGCGCCGGGGCGGCATGGGTCTCGTTCACTTTCGCTTTCTCACTGCCCGCTGGAGCCAGCGGGCCTGCTCGACCTTGCCGTAGCGGCGCAGGAGGTCGTCGAGTCGCTTGCGGCGCTCGACCGGATCGGTGATCCGGTCGATCTCCCGCCGCTCGGGCCGCGAAAGGAGGGCCGCGGAGGTGGCGGTGAAGGTCGCGTCGATGTCGGCGCCGGCGAGGCGCTCGGAGGCCTCGCGGAGCGCGATCCACCTGAGCTCGGCCGCGTGCGAGAGCGACGGCGGGAGCTGCGCCGCCGATTCGCCGGGCGGCAGCGCCATGAGCGCGCGGAAGAGCTCCCGGTGCGCCGGAAGGTCGAAATGATCGGGCGTGAGCAGCTCGCGGGCCCGCTCCCGCCACTCCGGCGCGCGCACGATCACCCGGAGGAGCTCTTCCTCCGCCCGGACACCGTCCCGCTCGAGCTCGGCCGGCTCGGCCGGGACCGGCGCCGCGGCCGCCGGGGCCGCGGACCCGGCGTAGCGCCGCGGTTGGAGCCGCAGCTCCTGCTCGAGCACCACCCGGCTCACGCCGCTCCGCTCGGCGACGCGGGTGAGATAGAGCTCGCGGGTGATCGGGTCCGCCGCCGCGCGGATGGTGGGCAGAAGCCGGTCGAGCGCATTCCGCCGGTGCTCGGTGTCCTCGAACCACCCGCGCGCGGCGAGCAGCTGGATCTTCCGGTCCAGCACGTCCACCGCGTCGTCGAGGATCGGGTGGAGCGCGGCGGCGCCGCCGGCGCGAACGATGGTGTCCGGATCCTCGCCTTCCGGCATCGTCGCGACGCGGACCCGTACCCCCTGCCGCAGCAGCTCGTCCGCGGCGCGGAAGGTGGCGCGGAGGCCGGCGCGGTCGCTGTCGTAGAGGAGCGTCACGGTCGGGGCGAGCTTCCGCAGGAGCGCGGCCTGGTCGGCCGTGAGCGCCGTGCCGAGCGGCGCGACCACGTGCTCGATGCCGGCGAGGACGAGCCGGAGCACGTCGAAGTAGCCTTCGACGAGGATCGCGGACTCCTCCTTCCGGATGGCATTCCGTGCGGCGCTCAGGTTGTAGAGGCTCTTCCCTTTCGAGAAGATCGGCGTCTCGGGCGAGTTGAGGTACTTCGGCTCCCCGTCTCCGAGGATCCGCCCGCCGAAGGCGACGACCTTGCCGCGCGCGTCGTGGATCGGGAAGATGAGCCGGCCCCGGAAGCGCGGCGCCACGCTCCCGTCCTCGCGCCGCACGGCGAGCCCGGCGGTGAGCAGCGTCTCCTCCGTGATGCCGAGCCGCGCCATCTCCTCGAAGAGCGCCTTCCCCTTCGGGGCGTAGCCGAGGCCGAGCCGCTCCGCGGTCGCGAGATCGAAGTCGCGGCCGGCGAGGTAGCTCCGCGCAACCTCCGCCTCGGGCAGCTCGCGGAGCTGGCGGGTGAACCAGTCGTGCGCGGCGGCGGCGGCGGTGAGGAGCGGCGCGTTCGGATCGGGCCCCGCCGCGACCGCCCGCTCCGGAATGACGATGCCCGAGCGCCGCGCGACGTCCCGCACCGCGGTGGGATAGTCCATCCCGAAGCGCTTCATGAGATAGGAAAAGACGTCGCCCGCTTCGTGGCAGACGTAGCAGTAGAAGAGGCCCTTCTTCGGGATGACCGCGAAGTTCCGGTGCTTCCCGCCGTGGAACGGACACGGGCCGCGCCAGTCGGCGCCGGTGCGCTTGAGCTCGACCGACTCCCCGATGATCCCGAGGACGTCGGCGCTCTCGCGGACCTGCTCGATCACGTCCTCGGGAATCATTCAGTCGAACTCGACGATGGTGACGCCGGTGCCGCCCAGGTTCCGGGGCGCGAAGGCGAACGACTTGATCCGGCGGTCCGCCGAGACGATGCGCCGGACCCGCTCGCGCACGACGCCCGTGCCCATGCCGTGGATGATCCGAAGATAAGGCTGCTCGGCGAGCACGGCCCGGTCCACCGCCGCAAGCGTGGCCGATTCCGCCTCGTCGCCGGTGAGGCCGCGAAGGTCGATCTCGAGGTCCGCTTCCGGCGCCGCCTGATCCACGCGCACCGGCTCGGAGCGTGCAGGCCCGCGGGCGCCCTGCACGGCCGTGAGGGTGCGCGGATCGACCACGAGCTTCATCGCGCCTGCGCGCACCACGACCTTGCCGTCCCCGCGGATCTCGAGAACCTCCCCGACCGCGCCGGCCGCGGTGCGAACGCGCTGGCCGCGCTCGAGGGCGCCGGCATCCGGGCCGCCCGATGCGGCGGGTGCCTCGCCGGCGGAGAGCGCGTCGCCTTCGGCGCGGATCGCGTCCTCGAGCGTCCGGCGCGCCTCGCGCGCTGCGGCGTCGTCCGCTGCCTGGCGCGCCGCGCCGAGCGCCGCCTCGACCCGGGCGCGCGCCTCGAGGAGGAAGGCACGCGATTGTTCGCGCGCACGCCGTTCCGCCTCCTTCTCGCGCCGGCGGAGCTCCGCGTCGCGCGCGTCCTGCGCCTCGCGCTGCACCGCGAGGCGCGCTGCGAGCTCCTCCGACTGCAAGCGCAGCCGCTCCGTCTCCTCGCGCTGCCGCTCGACCGCCTGCTGCCGCTCCTCGACGGTGGCGAGCAGCTGGTCGAGGCCGCGCTCCGCCTCCGGCACGCGGGTCTCGGCATCCGCCACCACGCCCGCGGGCAGCCCGAGGCGCCGGGCGATCGCGAGCCCGTACGAGCGGCCCGGGACACCCTTCACGAAGCGGTACGTCGGCGTGAGCGTGGCGGCATCGAACTGGAGCGACCCGTTCACGATCCCGGGCTCGTGCGCGGCGAGGGTCTTGAGCGATCCCAGGTGCGTGGTCGCGAGGGTCACCGTCCCCCGGCGCGTGAGCGAGACGAGCGCGGCGGCCGCGAGCGCGGCGCCTTCCGCCGGGTCGGTCCCGCTCCCGACCTCGTCGAGGAGGACGAGCGTCGCATCGTCGGCGTCGTCGAGGATCGCGCCGAGAGTCCGCACGTGCGCGCTGAAGGTCGAGAGGCTCGCCGCGATGGACTGGCGATCCCCGATGTCCGCGGCGAACCGCGAGAAGACCGGAATCCGGCTCCCCGGACCGACCGGCGGTACCACGCCGCACTGGACCATCGCCGCGAAGAGCGCGACGGCCTTGAGGAGGACCGTCTTGCCGCCGGTGTTCGGCCCGCTCACGAGGAGGGTGCGCTCCCCCTGCTCCAGGCTGAGCTCGAACGGGACGACGTCGCCCCCGGCACCGAGAAGAAGCGGATGCCGCCCGTTCACGACCTGCAGCGGCGCGGGCGCGGACGCGACGGCAGGCACCTCGCCGGCGGTCGATACCGCATACTTCGCGCGCGCCACGAGCTCATCCACCGCGAGGCACATCTCGAAGCAGGCGCGGAGCGCGGGAAGCTCCGGCCGCAGCATCTCGGTGAGCTCGCGCAGCACGCGGAGCGTCTCCCGCTCCTCGGCGATTTCCGCCTCGCGGAGCGCGTTGCCGAACTCCACCGCTTCCGACGGCTCGATAAAGAGCGTGCCGTGGCTGCTCGATTCGTCGTGGATGATGCCGCCGGGGCGGCTTCGCAGGTCCCGGCGCACCGGAATGACGTACCGGCCGCCGCGCACCGTGACCGTCGCGTCGCTCCCGGCCTCGAGCGAGCGGAGCACCGACTCGAGGCGCCGGACGAGCCGCTGGCGGGCGGCATGCACCTCGCGCCGGGCGGCGGCGAGGGCGGGGCTCGCGGCATCGAGCACGTTGCCGTCGTCGTCGAGCGACTGCTCGAGCCGCTTCCCGCTGTTCCTCGGCGGAAGCTCGGCGACGAGTCCCTGCGCGAGCGGGAGCGCCTCGCGGAGCCGGACGAGATCGTCGCGGACCGCGCGGGCCGCCGCGAGCATCACGCGAATGCGCGCCAGCTCGACGCCCTCGAGCACGCTGCCGTCGATGCGGAGGCGCGCGAGGGCGCGCGTGAGGTCCGGCACCGGCTCCGCGCGCAGGGCATCCCCGCGGCGGACGAGCGCGGCGACCTCGCCGACCCGCGCGAGCTCGTTCCGGATCCAGGCGACGTCCGCGACGGGCCGGCGCCTCCGGACCCGCTCCGCCGCGAGCTCGCCGGCCGCGTGCCCGGCGACGAGGCCGAGCACGGCGCCGAGCTCGACGGTGTCGAGCGCGTCGCGCGTGAGCGCATCGTCCAAAGCCGACGGGGTGCCGGCCAGGACCTCGTGGCTCGGCACCCCGTCGGGGGCGGGGACCTCCGCCTGGCTCATCCCTTCTGCAGCTCCTCGCGCACGATTCCGTTGATCACCTTGCCGTCCGCCCTTCCCTTGAACTTCGGGAGCACGGCGGCCATCACCTTGCCGATGTCCGTCGCCCCGGCCGCGATCGCGCTCCGGACGTCCCGGCGGATCTCCTCCGGGTCGACGGCGGGCGGCAGGAACTCCTCGAGCACGCGAATCTGCGCCTGCTCCACCGCGGCGAGCTCGGGGCGGGCGGCCTTCTCGTACTGTTCCGCGGCCTCTCGGCGGAGCTTGATCCCCTTCCGGAGCACGTCGACGACTTCATCGTCCGTGGGCTCGCGGCGCAGCTCGATGCGGCGGTTCTTGAGGTTGGCGATGATCGTGCCGAGGACGAGCGTGCGGTCCTTGTCCTGCGACTTGCGCGCGGCGTTCATCGCGTCCTGCAGCGTCCGGGAGAGCGCGCTCGGCGCGGAGGTGGTGTCGGGCATCCGGGAAAGCTAGCCGGAGAACGGGTGCGCTTCCACTCGCCGGTCAGCCCGGCGGCCAACCCATTTTCCGGCCGCCAAGGACGTGGAGGTGCAGGTGGTCCACGCTCTGGCCGGCGTCGGCCCCGGTGTTGGTCACGATCCGGTACCCGTCGATGTCGAGGCCCAGCTCCGACGCGACCTCGGCGGCGAAGGCAAGCAGCTTGCCGAGCAGCAGCTCCCCCTCGCCGCCGCGCGCGCTCCGCACGGCCGGGACGTGCCGGGTGGGAATCACGAGCACATGAACCGGCGCCCGCGGGTCGAGGTCCCGGAACGCCACTGCGTCGCCGGTACGGCGGACCACCGTCGCCGGTACCGTTCCCGCCACGATCCCACAGAACACGCAGTCCATCAGCCCCTCCTTCCGCGCGCGATCGCGACGTACGCCGCGGCCGCGATCGCCGCGGTCTCGAACCTGAGCGTATGCGCGCCGAGCGCAATCGCCTGCCACCCCGCCGCGAGCGCCGCGTCGCGCTCGGGCCCGGTGAGCCCCCCCTCGGGACCCACGAGCACGCTCACCGGTCCGGGAATATCGCCGGGTGGCGCCCCGGCGGGATCCGCGAGCCATCGGGCGCCGATCCGCGGGCGGCCGACGAAGGCGTCGTACGCCTGGGGCGCCTCCACCGACGGGCTCCAGTGCGCGCCCGACTGCTTCGTCGCCTCGAGCGCCCTCCGCCCCAGGCGCTCCGCGTGCGACGGCAGCACGCGCGAGGCCACCCCGCGGGTGCGCTCGGTCTCGAGCGGCACGATCGCCGTGACGCCGAGCTCCGCCGCCTTCTCGACGAGCCAGGCGAAGCGGTCCCGGTCGCCGGCTCCGACCGCGAGGACGAGGTCCGACGGCCGGTCGAGGTGGCGGGCCTCGGCGACTCTCACCGACCATCCGCGGCCGCTCCGCTCGAGGACGCCGGTGCCGGAGAGGCCTGCGCCGTCCCGAAGCTCGACCGTCTCGCCGTCGTCCGCGCGCCGCACGCGGAGATGATGCGCCTCGTCCTCCCCGAGCGGAATGAGCGCCCCGGGCCGTGCGGCGCCCGCCGGAACGACCACCCTCATCCGCGGCGCGCGGCGACGCCCCACCAGCCGGCGTCGGTGACCTCGTCGATGATCGCGAAGCTCGACCGCTCGAGCTCCGGGCGGAAGAGCGGCGCCTCGGGCAACTCCATCCCGGAGAAGATCGCGATGCCACCCGGCCGGAGCGCCGCACCGATGGCCGGGAGGAGCGCGACGTTGACGTTGCGCAGGATATTGGAGAGGAGGAGGTCCGCCGCGCCGAGCAGCGGCGCGAGGTCCGCGGCGTCGCCGGTGAGGAAGTCGGAGCGGCCGGCGGTTCCGTTCTTCCGCGCATTCTCGCGGGCGATCACGTTCGCCTCGTCGTCCGTCTCGACGCCGACCGCGCGCGCGGCGCCGAGCGTCACGGCCGCGATCGCGAGGATGCCGCTCCCGCTCCCGAGATCGATCACGCGGCTTCCCGGGGCAAGGTGGCGCTCGAGCAGCGTGAGCGCCGCACGCGTCGAGCCGTGCTCGCCGCTGCCGAACGCCGATTCCGGATCGAGGACCACGACGTGCCCGTCCGCGGGATCGGCCGGAATCCAGGAGGGCGTCACGAGGAGCCGGCCGAAGCGGCGCGGCGCGATCCCGTCACGCCACCGCTCCGACCAGTCCACTTCGTCGAGCGGCCTGCGCCGGACCTCGGCGCCGTGCTCGCGCACGAGCGCTGCCGCGAGCGACTCGGCCGCGTCTTCGGTCTCCGCGAAGGTCACGAGCGTGCCGTCCGCGCGCTCCTCGATGGCCTGCCCCGTGCGCGCGACGAGCCAGGCGCCGACGGCGTCGCGGCGATCCGGGGCGGTCACGACGTCGACCGCCCACCAGGTCACGGGCGCCGCCTCACGCGCCGAGCGCTTCCTTGAGCTTCGACCAGAAGCCCGAGCCGCGCTTCGGCGCCTCGCCTTCGAGCGCGGCCAGCTGCCGGAAGAGCGCTTCCTGCTCCTGGGTGAGCTTTTCCGGCGTCCAGATGTGGATCCGCACCAGGAGATCGCCGTTGCCCGACTGGCCGAGCCGCGGCAGGCCCTTGCCACGGAGGTGGAGCACCGTTCCGGGTTGCGTGCCCGCCGGCACGTCGACGGTCTCCTCGCCGTAGGGCGTCGGCACCGGGAAGCTGGCACCGAGAGCCGCCTGCGAGAACGAGACGGGAAGGTCGTAGGCGAGGTGCTCGCCCTGGCGCTCGAACCGCTCGTCGTCCTTCACGTCGAGCATCACGAGGAGGTCGCCGGGCGGGCCGCCACGCGGACCGACGGCGCCCTGCCCGCGCAGCGTCAGGTAGTTGTTGGCCGAGACGCCCGCGGGCACCTCCACCACGACCGAGCGTTCGCCCCGGATCCGCCCCTCGCCGCGGCAGACTTCGCACGGCTCCTTGATGATCTGGCCCTCGCCCGCGCACGTCGGGCACGGCGCGACGGACACGAACTGGCCGAAGACGCTCCGGGCGGCCCGGCGCACCTCGCCACTCCCGCCGCAGGTGCCGCACGCGGCGGGCCGGCTCCCCGGCCTGGCTCCCGAGCCGCTGCAGTGCTCGCAGCGCTCGAGCGTCTTGAGCTTGACGGTCTTCTTCACGCCGGTGGCGACCTCGGTGAGCGTGAGCTTCACCGTGACGCGGATGTCCTGGCCGCGCCGCGCATCCGCCGGCCGGCGGCCGCCCCCGCCGAACATGGATTCGAACCCGCCGAAGTCGCGCATGAAGATGTTGAGCGCCTCGGACAGGTCCACGTGGTGGAAGCCGTACGCGCCCGTGCCGCCGAGTCCCGCCTTGCCGTACCGGTCGTAGCGGGCACGCTTCTCGGAATCGCGCAGGACCTCGTAGGCCTCCGTGATCTCCTTGAAGCGCGATTCGGCGTCCGGCTCGGGATTCCGGTCGGGATGGTACTGCATGGCCAGCTTGCGGTACGCGCGCTTCACCTCGTCCTCGGACGCGGTGCGCGAGACGCCAAGCAGGTCGTAGAAATCGGTCACTCGAGGAGGCCTTCCACCAGGCGGCTGGTGTGCTCCACCAGGCCGATGATCTTGTCGTAGGGCATGCGCGTCGGTCCGATGACGCCGATGACGCCGCGCAGGTCGCCCTTGCTGTAGGAGGAGGTGACGAGGGTGAGGTCGCTGAATCGCGCGTCGTCGTTCTCGCCGCCGATCGTGATCGAGAGCCCCGCCCCGCGCCGCGCGTGGAGCGCCTCGCGGAGGAGATCGCGCCGTTCCGTGAGCTCGAGGAGGCCGCGCATCCGGGCGTTCGAGGCGAACTCGGGCTGCTCGGCGAGCATCTGCGCGCTGCCGAGCATCACCGTGCCGGGATCGTTCACCGCGAAGAGGTCCTCCCCTTCGGCGATGAAGATGTCGAGCAGCTCCCGGCCGCCCGGGGGCGTGTGGGCGTCCCGGAGCCGCTCGCCGAGCGTGTTCCGGATCTCCTCGAGCGTCTGGCCGGCGAGCCGCTCGTTGAGGAGCTGCGTCATCCGGTTCACCGCGTCGGGGGCCATCTGGCCGGGCACGCGGACGAAGATCGTGCGCACGACCCCGCTCCGCAGGTTGAGCACGAGGAGCAGCCGGTCGGAGGCCACCCGCACGAGCTCGACCCGCTCGAGCACCACGCTGTCGAACACCGGCCCGACCGCGACGCCGAGCTCCTGCGTCAGCACCCCGAGGACCTGCGCCGCGCGGCGGAGGATCTCCTCGAGCGCGCTCGCCGCGCCG
>DASUXZ010000223.1:0-5022 GCA_036377655.1 Gemmatimonadales bacterium | reverse complement strand
AGCCCGCCGACGATGAGAAGCACGAGTGCGAGCGTATCCAGCGTGCGCATGATCATCCTCCGTGAGTGAACGACGAACGGGTTGTCCATCCGCTGTTCAGCCCAATCTGTGTAGACATGGCACGTTTGTCAAGGCAATGTCCAAGCAACGTATTGACAAGTCTTGGACAAGACACCATGTTCGTCGAACTATGGCAGCCCGTCCCCCGGAGGACTCCATCGCCCGACACCCGATCAGCGTCGTGGCGCAGCGCACAGGTCTCTCGCCCGACGTCCTCCGGGTGTGGGAGCGGCGGTATGGCGTCGTCGAGCCGACCCGCGGCGGCGCCGGCCAGCGCCTCTATTCGGATGCGGATATCGCCCGCCTCCGGCTGCTCAGGGATGCCACCCTGGCCGGCCGATCCATCAGCCAAGTGGCCCGGCTCGCGCCGGAAGCGCTGGCGCGACTCGTCGAGGAGGATGCCGCGGAGCGCGCGGCGCCGGCTGCGGAGCCGGCGGGAGAGCTCCACGATGCGGTGGCCGAGGTCATCGCGATCGGCCGCGCCCTCGACGCGGGGCGGCTTCACGGCGCCCTCCGCCGGCATGCCGCACGCTTCGGCCTTCCCCGGTTCATCGAGCAGATCGCCGTGCCGGCCCTGCGGCAGGTCGGCGACGAGTGGCACGCCGGCCGGCTCACGCCGGCGCACGAGCATTTCATCTCGACCGCTTTTCACGATCTGCTGGCGCACGTGCTCCGCACCGCCGAGGGCGGTCGCGGGCCCGTGGTCGTGGTGGCCACCCCCGCCGGCGAGCGCCACGTCAACGGCGCGCTGTCGATCGCGGTGCTCGCGGCGGTGAGCGGGTGGCGCGTGGTGTTCCTTGGTGCGGACCTCCCGGCGGCGGACATCGCCACCGCGGCGGAGACGCGTGGCGCGGCACTCGTCGCCCTCAGCATCACGCAGGGGGACGACTGGCGCCGGCTCACCGGCGAGCTCGCGGCGCTGCGCGCTGCGCTCCCTTCCGACGTGCTCGTGTGGGCCGGCGGGCTCGGGGCCGGGCTCCTCGGGCGGGACCGTCTCCCTGCGGGCGTCGAGATCATTCCATCGGGAAAGAGGGTGCCGGAGCTGCTCGACCGGCTCACGGCGGCCGGCTCCTGACCCGGCGGCGCCTGAGCCCGATCGACGACCGGGTGAGGGCCGTCACCGCACCGATCCCCTCGGGAGGCGACGATCAGGGCTCGAGCGCCGGCGACGAAGCGCCGGCGCATCACCGTGAGAGCGGAGCCCCTGAGATGGAAACTCGTGTTGCCGCCGGAATCGCCGTCGCCTTCCTCCTCGCCTTGCCCGCCTGCTCGTCGCAGCAGGATCCCACGACCCCGGCGCCGGATGCCGAAGCCGGTGCGGACACGACGGCCCGCGCCGCCGGGTGCACGCCGCTCGAGAGCCGTCCAGCCAACGTCCCCGAACAGCGTCCGGCGTTCGAAGGGCAGACCCGCGCGTGCGGCGTCACGTCGAGTGCGGCATATGCGGTGACGGTGGTGGCGCGCGGGCTCGTGCATCCCTGGGCGGTCGAACCGCTCCCCGGGGGCGATCTCCTCGTCACGGAGCGGCCGGGCCGGATGCGGATCGTCTCGGCGACCGGCACCCTCGGCGAGCCGCTCACCGGGCTGCCGGCCGTGGATGCGCGCGGGCAGGGCGGGCTGCTCGACGTCGCCCTGAGCCCGTCGTTCGCGAGCGACCGCACGATCTACTGGAGCTACGCCGAGCCGCGCGGGGGAGGGAACGCGACGAGCGTCGCGCGCGGCGTGCTCGCGGAGGACCGGCGCTCGGTCGGGCAGGTGCAGGTGATCTTCCGCGCGCTCCCGACCTACGACGGCACGATGCACTTCGGCTCGCGGCTCGCATTCGCTCCCGACGGCAAGCTGTTCGTCACCCTCGGCGAGCGGTCGGACACCGTGATCCGCCCGCAGGCCCAGGACCTCGGGAGCCACATGGGCAAGATCGTGCGCATCAATCCCGACGGCTCCGTGCCAGCCGACAATCCGTTCGTGGGGCGCGCCGGGGCGAAGCCAGAGATCTGGACGCTCGGCCACCGGAACGTGCAGGCCGCGGCGATCGATGCGAACGGGCGGCTCTGGGCGATCGAGCACGGCGCCCAGGGAGGAGACGAGCTCAACCTGATCGAGCGCGGCAGGAATTACGGATGGCCGGTGCAGGCGTACGGCGAGGAGTACAGCGGCGCACCGATCGCGACCGCGGCCACGCAGCGCGACGGCATGGAGCAGCCCGTGTACTACTGGGACCCGGTGATCGCGCCGTCCGGCGCGCAGTTCTATTCGGGCCAGGCCTTTCCCGGATGGCGCGGGAATCTCTTCGTCGGCGCGATGAAGGAGAAGCGGCTCGTGCGGCTCGTCCTCGACGGGAACCGGGTGAGCGGCGAGGAGCATCTGCTCGTCGACCGGGGCCGGCGCGTGCGGGACGTGAGGCAGGGGCCCGACGGCGCGCTCTATGTCGTGACGGACGAAGAGAATGGCGAGCTGTGGCGGGTTGCGCCGCGGTAGAGCGCGCCCGGGTCGCGGTTTCGGCGCCGTGAGCCCTGCGGGATACGGGCGTGACTCCGGTCACGGGGCCATCGCTGCGCCCGGGCTAGCTTGGCGGGACTGCTGGTCCGGAACAGGATGTTTGCACCCGCATCTGGAGGCACACGAGACATGAGACTGCACGCTATCGCGGTTCTGGCAATGCTCGGAACCGCTGCCTGCTCACGAGGCGCCACGGTCGAAGGCTATGAAGCACCGACGCCGGCCGCGCAGCCCACGTCGGCCGCGGAGCTTCCCGAGGGCACGACGATCCAGGCGCGCCTCGACGACTCGCTCGGCACCGACGTGAGCCGCGAGGGAGACACCTTCACGGCGACCGTCACCACCGCGGTCACCGCATCGAACGGGGCCACCGTGGTTCCCGCCGGCTCGAAGCTGCACGGCACGGTGACCGGGCTCGACGACTCCGACCGCGTCGGCGACAACGCCTACATCCGGCTCGACTTCGACCGGATCACGATCAACGGCCGCGACTACCAGTTCGACGCGGACGTCGTGGCGACCGCGGTCCAGACCCAGGGCGATTCGCGCAACGAGACGCTCCAGAAGGCCGGCATCGGCGCGGCCGCGGGCGCGGTGCTCGGCGCCGTCGTCGGCGATGCGGACCTCAAGAACATCGTGCTCGGCGCCGCGATCGGCGCGGCGGCCGGAACGGTGATCTCGCTCGGCTCGGGCGACGTGGAAGCCGTCCTGCCGGCAGGCTCCGAGATCACGGTGCGCTCGACGGAGCTGGTGTCGCTCCGCTAGCGATTTCGACCGGAGGCGAAAAGGGCCGCCTTCCGGGCGGCCCTTTTCACGGCCAGGGGCGGCCGTCACCTCGCGTGCGCGAGCCGCAGGAACTCGTCGCGCGTCATGGGGCACTCCCGGAAGACGCCGCGCACCGCGCTCGTGATCGTGCTCGAGTTCTGCTTCTCGACGCCCCGCATCATCATGCACAGGTGCGTCGCCTCGATCACGACGCCGACCCCCGCCGGCGCGAGCACGTCCTCGATCGCGTCCGCGACCTGGTCGGTGAGCCGCTCCTGCACCTGGAGGCGCCGGGCGAACACCTCGACGATGCGCGGGAGCTTCGACAGCCCGACGATGCGGCCGTTCGGGATGTACGCGATGTGCGCCTTGCCGAAGAAGGGAAGGAGATGGTGCTCGCAGAGCGAGTAGAGCTCGATGTCGCGCACCATGATCATGCCGGCGTGGTCCTCCTCGAACACCGCGTTTCCCACGACGTCGGCCACGTCGAGCTCGTAGCCCCGCGTGAGCCATGCGAGCGACCGCGCGACGCGCTCCGGCGTCCGGAGCAGCCCGTCCCGGTCGGGTGACTCGCCGAGGAGCTCGAGCTGCCGCCGGACGAGCCCCGCGAACTCGTGCTCCTGTTCCACGCGGCTCGGATACGGCGCGTCGTTGGCGAGGCGCACGTGGGGCGCCGGGGTGATGGTGCGCTTCGGGGCCGTCATCGCGCCACCGCCTCTCCCCGCATCCGCTCCTGCTCCATTGCCGCCTCCGCTGCGAGATTGTCCCGGTCACGCCCGATCGTCGCCGTCGCGGCGACGCGGCCGGCCTGCCGGAAGGTGAGCGCGCAGTCGCGCGCGCGGATGTCGCCCGAGACCTCGATCGCCTCCCATCGGTCGGCGTGCCCGGTGTAGCCGATGGTGACGTCGTAATGCCGGCTCCAGAAGAACGGCACGGCGTCGAACGGCTTTCGATCGCCCGCGCTTCCGGCCAGGATGTTCGCCGCCGCCGCCTGGCCCTGCCGCTCGGCTACGACCCAGTGCTCGATCCGCACCGGCCGGCCGGACACCGGATCGGGCCAGCGCGCCACGTCGCCCGCGGCGTAGATGCCGGGCACGCTCGTCTCCAGGAATTCGTTCACGAGGATGCCCTTGTCCACCGCGAGCCCAGCCAGCTCGGCGAGGGAGGTGCGCGGGCGGACGCCGATCCCGGCGACGACGAGATCGGCGGGCAGCCGCTCACCGTCGTCGAGCGTCACGCCGTCGCGCCAGGCGGCCTTCACCGTGCGGCCGAGGCGGAACGCGACGCCTTGCGCTTCGTGGAGCTCGCGGACGAACGCGCCGAGCTCCGGACCGAGAACACGTTCGAGGGGAACCGCATCGGGCGCGACGACCGTGACGGGCACCTTCCGCGCGCGGAGCGATGCCGCCACCTCGAGCCCGATGAAGCTCGCGCCGATCACGACCGCCCGCGTCGCCGACGCTGCCGCCCGGATGAGCGCGCGCGAATCGTCGAGGCTCCGGAGATAATGGACGTGCTGGTCCGGTTCGAGCGGGAGCCTCGCGGGCTTGGCGCCGGTGGCCAGGAGCAGCGCGCCGTAGTCGCGGGTCGAGCCGTCGTCCAGCTCGAGCCGCCGGTCCGCCGGACGGAGCTCCGCCACCCGGCGGCCCCGGAGGCGCTCGATCCCGTTGTCCCGGTCCCATTCCGGCGAGCGGAGCG
>DASUXZ010000222.1:0-4905 GCA_036377655.1 Gemmatimonadales bacterium | reverse complement strand
CGTGCAGCTGGAGTCGGTGCTGAGCCGTGAGGCGGCCTTCCTCTTCAACAACCTGCTCTTCGTCGGCATCGCGTTCTCGGTCCTCTGGGGCACGCTGTTCCCCATCCTGTCCGAAGCCGTCCGGGGCACGAAGATCACGGTGGGCCCGCCGTTCTTCAACCGGGTGAACGTCCCGCTCGGGCTTTTCCTTCTGGCGCTCACCGGGGTCGGCCCGCTCATCGCCTGGCGGAAGGCGAGCGCCGCGAACCTGCGCCGGCAGTTCGTGATTCCCGTGCTGGCGGGCCTCGCCACGCTCGCCGCCCTCGTCCTCGCCGGCGCGCGTGACGGCTACGCGATGGTGGCGATCGCCCTCGGCGGGTTCGTGCTCGGCACCGTGGCGCAGGAATTCTGGCGCGGGGTGCGGGCGCGCGGGCGCATGCACGGCGAAGGCGTGGCGCTCGCGTTCGTGCGGCTCGTCGGCCGGAACCGGCGGCGCTACGGCGGGTACCTCGTCCACGTCGCCATCGTCATCTATTTCGTCGCGTTCGCGGGGATGGCGTTCAAGCGGGAGACCGAAGCGACGCTCCAGCCCGGCCAGTCGGTCACGCTCGAGAGCCCCTTCGGGCACACGTACACCTTCACGCACGTCGGCGTGTCGCAGTTCCAGGCGCTCAACCGCTTCGTCTCCGCCGCCGCCGTGCAGGTGACGCGCGACGGCAGGGATCTCGGCCTCCTCGTCTCCGAGAAGCGCCAGCACGTGGACACCTTCGGCCGCCCCACCTTCGAGCCGTCCACCGAGGTCGGCATCCGGAGCGACCTCCGCGAGGACCTCTATCTCGTCTATGCGGGATCGGTCGAGGGCACCGAGCAGGCGGTCTACCGGGTCGCCATCAATCCGCTCGTCTGGTGGGTGTGGGCCGGCGGATTCTTCCTCGTCTTCGGCGGAATCGTGACGATGTGGCCCGGGGGCATCGCGGTGAAGGTGGCGCAGCGCTCGGCGGTGCCCGCCCGTGCGGCGGAGGTGGGAGCGTGACCGCCGGCCGGCGCGCGTTCCTCGGCAGCTTCGCGGGACTCGTCGCGCTGCCCCTGGCGCAGGCCACACCCGACACCAGCGGGGCCGCGGCGCAGCGGGAGGCCCGCCCGCGTCCGGGCGACGACGGCCGCCTCTTCAACCCGGGCGCTGCGGGCCGCCCGCGCACCCCGACGCAGCCGGGCGACGCGAGCGAGGAGATCAAGCTGATCGAGCAGAAGCTCGCCTGCCACTGCGGCTGCACGCTCGACATCTTCACCTGCCGCACCACCGACTTCACCTGCACCACGTCGCCGCGGCTGCATGGCGAGGTCGTGGCGCTGCACGAGGCGGGAGCGACGGAGCGCGAGATCCTCGACGCGTTCGTCTCGAAGTACGGGGAGCAGGCGCTCATGGCGCCCGAGCCCACGGGGTTCAACCTCGCCGGCTACCTCGTCCCCGGGCTCGTGATCCTCTTCCTCGGCGCGGTGCTCGCGTGGGTCGTGAGCCGCCGGCTCCGGTTCGCGGCGCCGGTCGCCCCGTCGGGGCAGTCGGTGGCCGGCGAATCCACGATCGTGACGGCGGAAGCCGAGGAGCGGCTCCGGCAGGCGCTCGCCGAGGTGGAGGACTGATGGCGGCGGAGCTCGTGGCAGCGGTGGTGATCGGGCTGCTCGCGGTCGGGTACCTGCTCGCGCCGCTCATCTGGCCGCCGGCCGCGCCCGCGCGGGCGCCGATGGGATACGCCGAGTTCGAGGAGACGCCGCGCGGCCAGGCGCTGCTCGCGATCAAGGAAATCGAGTTCGACCGGGCGACCGGCAAGCTCTCGCAGCACGATTACGAGGAGCTCAAGCTCCGGTACACCGCGCGCGCGGTCGCCCTTCTCGAGGCGGAGACCGCGGCCGCGCCCACCCCCGGCGCGGCTGCGGTGCCGGCGTCCCGCGTGCCGACCTGCCCCACCTGTGGCCCACGCCCCGAGCCGGATGCGCTCATCTGCTCCAGCTGCGGCCGGGACCTGCCGGCGGTGGTCGCGTGCGCATCATGCGGGAACCGCCTGCCGGCGGGGGCGCGGTTCTGCGATACGTGCGGGTCCGGGGTGGCGTGATGAGATTCCTGCGGAACGGGATGTTCGCCGGGCATCGATGGGAGGTTCACATGAAGCGGATCTGCTGCGTCGCGGCCGCGCTCGTTCTCACCGCGAGCGTCGTGAGGGCACAGGACCCGGCACCGAGAGCCGTCGTTCCCGACTCCATGAAGTGGGCGCAGAACCCGAACCTCCTCCAGGGCGGCGAGACGACGCTCCTCGCCGGGAAGTTCACCGAGGCCGCGCCCTACGCGTTCCGCGTCCGCTTCCCGGCCGGCTTCCGCGTCATGCCGCACCGGCATCCCGACGACCGGTTCTACACCGTCATTTCCGGCACCTGGACCATCGGCATCGGCGAGACGTTCGACACCACGAAGGTGCAGGCCTATCCTGCCGGCACGGTGTACTTCCTCCCCGCGAACACCCCGCACTATCACTACGCGAAGGACGGCCCGTCCGTGGCCCAGATCAACGCCGTGGGCCCGACGGCGACGGTCTACGTCCGGGACGAGGACGACCCGCGGAAACGGTGAGAACCCGACAGGCTCCGAGCTGATCTCAGAGCCGCACCCTTCGCAGGAGCTGCGCATTCACCGCCACGATGACCGTGCTGAGCGACATCAGCACCGCGCCGACGGCCGGTGAGAGCACGATGCCCCACGGCGCGAGGACGCCCGCCGCGAGCGGGATGGCGACGATGTTGTACCCCGCGGCCCACCAGAGGTTCTGCACCATCTTCCGGTAGCTCGCCCGCGAGAGCGCGATGATCCTCGGCACGTCCCGCGGGTCGCTCCGCACGAGGACCACGTCCCCCGCCTCCACCGCGACGTCCGTTCCCGCCCCGATCGCGATGCCGACGTCCGCGGTCACGAGCGCCGGCGCGTCGTTCACCCCGTCGCCCACCATCGCGACCTTCTTCCCCGCCCGCTGCAGCGCCTCGACGTTGCGCACCTTGTCCTCCGGCAGCACCTGCGCGTGCACGGTGTCGATCCCGAGCTCCCGCGCCACCGCTTCCGCGACCGGCCGCGCGTCACCGGTGAGCATCACGACCTCGATCCCCTGGCCGTGCAGGCGGCGCACCGCCTCGGCGGACTCCGGCCGCACGGCGTCCGCGACCGCGAAGGCCGCGCGGGCCCGCCCGCCCTCGAGGAGGTAGACGACCCCTTCGCCGCGCACCGCCGCTTCGCGCGCAAAATCGGCGAGCGCCCCCGGCACCGCCGCGCCCTCGCGTGCGACGAGGTTCGGCCCGCCGACGAGCAGCGTCCGCCCCTCGGCCTCGCCCTCGACGCCGAAGCCGGGGATCGCCCGGAAGGCGCCGGCCTGCGGCACCGCGAGGCCGCGCTCGCCCGCGCTCGCCACGATCGCGCGGGCCACCGGGTGCTCCGCGTCCCGCTCGACCGCCGCCGCGAGCCGGAGCGCATCGGCGTCGCCCATGCCGTCCTCGGCGCGCATGCTCACGACGCGGTGCTCGCCGAGCGTGAGGGTCCCGGTCTTGTCGAACACCACGGCGTCGAGCTCGCGCGCTTCCTCGAGGCCGCGGCGGTCGCGGACGAGCAGGCCGCTCCGCGCGCCGAGCGTCGTCGAGATCGCGACCACGAGCGGGATGGCGAGCCCGAGCGCATGCGGGCACGAGATCACGAGCACGGTGACCATCCGCTCGACGGCGTACGCCGTGTCCGCACCGGTGGCGAGCCACGCAGCGAGCGTGAGGGCGCCTGCCCCGAGTGCGACGATCGTGAGCCACCGCGCCGCGCGGTCGGCGAGCGCCTGCGCGCGCGAGCGGGAGCCCTGCGCCTGCTCGACGAGCCGCATGATCCCGGCGAGCATCGTCCGCTCGCCCGTGCCGGTCACGGCGACGCGAAGGGAGCCGCCGCCGTTGACGGTGCCGGCGATCACCCGGTCGCCGGCCGATTTTTCCACCGGCCGGCTCTCTCCCGTCACCATCGCCTCGTTGACGCTGCTCGACCCGTCGCGCACCGTGCCGTCGGCGGGCACGTTGGCGCCCGGCCGCACGAGGACCACGTCGCCGTCCGCCAGGGCGGCGAGCGGCACTTCCTCCGTCCGCTCGGCGCCGTCCGCGCCGGCCGTGACGCGCACCGCCGTGTTCGGGAGCAGCTTCGCGAGCTCCCGCAGCGCTCCCTGCGCCTGGCCGATCGAGCGCATCTCGATCCAGTGGCCGAGGAGCATGATGACCACGAGCGTCGCGAGCTCCTCCCAGAGCGGGGTGCCGCCCATCCCGAGCGTGGCGACCGCGCTCCAGACGAAGGCGACGAGGATGGCGAGCGCGATCAGCGTCATCATGCCCGGGAGCCGCGCGCGGAGCTCGCCGGCGGCGCCCGCGAGGAACGGCCGGCCGCCGTACAGGAACACCGCCGTGCCGAGCACCGCCGGGATCCAGTGCGAGCCGGGAAGCGCCGGCGGCGTGTAGCCGAAGAGCCGGGGGAGCATGTGCCCCCAGATCAGCACGGGAATCGTGAGCAGGAAGGAGATCCAGAAGCGGTCGCGGAACATCGCGACGGAATGGCCGGCATGCTTGTCGTGACCGGCATGCTCGTCGTGACCGGCGTGCTCGTCGTGGCCGGCACGAGCCTCCTGCCCGCCATGGGCATCGTGGGTCGGGGGCTCGTGTTGATCCATCGGCCCGTGGTGGTGCGCGTGCTCGTGCCCGGCATGATCGGGATGGCTCATGGCTCCTCCTCGCTGGCGCACGCCGGCGACGACATCAGATCAGGCTCAAGAGCCAGCCGGAGGCGAAGAGTCCCACGCCGAACACGGTGTGGGTCGCAAGACTCTTGAGCCGTGCCTGCGCGGGCTTCGGAGTCCGCGACCCTGCCAC
>DASUXZ010000221.1:0-2479 GCA_036377655.1 Gemmatimonadales bacterium | reverse complement strand
GCGCAGGCCCCCGACGGATTGCCCGGCGTGTGCGCGTGCGGCGAGCCGTGGCTCGTACGATACCCGGCGCGCGCACAGACGATCGTGGACCGGACGGAGATCCGCCGCCGGCACGGCATGTGGCGGTTCCGCTCCTGGCTCCCCCTCCTGCCGGGTGAGGAGCCGGTCTCCCTCGGGGAGGGAGACACGCCCCTCCTCCGCGCTCCGCGGGCCGGAGCGCGGCTGGGACTCGACGATCTCTGGATCAAGGACGAGGCCTGCAACCCCACAGGCTCCTTCAAGGCTCGCGGCCTCTCCGCGGCGGTGACCCGCGCCGCGGCCGCAGGCGCGTCGGGCTTCGTGCTGCCGACCGCGGGCAATGCCGGCGTCGCCGCGGCCGCATACGGCGCGCGTGCCGGCCTGCCGGTGCGGGTCTTCGCGCCGCGAACGACGCCCCCGACGCTCATCGCCCAGATGCGCGTGTTCGGCGCGGACGTCACGCTGCTGGACGGGCACATCGGCGACTGCGGCCGGGCCGCGCGCGCCGATGCCGCGGAAAGCGGGCGGGTGGACCTTTCCACGCTCCGCGAACCGTACCGGATCGAGGGGAAGAAGACGCTCGGCCTCGAGATCGCCCTCGGCTTCGGCTGGCGCTTTCCCGATGCGGTCGTGTACCCGACCGGGGGCGGTACCGGGCTCATCGGCATGTGGAAGGCGTTCCGCGAGCTCGCCGATGCGGGGTGGGTGTCCGGCGCGCTTCCCCGGATGTAGTCCGTGCAGGCCCGCGGCTGCGCGCCGGTCGTCGCGGCATTCGAGCAGGCGGCCATCAGGTGCGAGCCCTGGCCCGACCCGCGGACCCTCGCGAGCGGCCTCCGGGTCCCGGCGCCGCTCGGTGGCCGGCTCATGCTCGAGGCACTGCGCGAGAGCGGCGGCGGCGCCGTCGCGGTGGACGACGAGGTGCTGAGCCGGACCGCCGCGACGATCTCGCAGCTCGAAGGGATCGATCTCGCTCCGGAAGGGGGCGCCGCGCTCGCCGGCGCCGAATCGCTTCGGGCCGCTGGGGCCATCGGACGGGAGGAGCGCGTCGTCGTCTTCAATACCGGCGCCGGCTGGCTCTACCGTCCCCCCGCCGATTTGCCGGCAGCCTGAGCGGGGCCATATTTGGCCCCGATGACCGCCCGCTTCGCCATCATCGACCCCGCCGCCGGCATCAGCGGCGACATGCTCCTCGGCGCGCTCGTGGATGCCGGGGCGCCTCCGGAGTGGCTTCGCGGCCTCCCGGAGCGTCTCCGTTGTCCGGAGGTCACGATTGGCATCGAGGAGGTGGACCGGTGCGGGGTACGGGCGCGCCGGGTCGTGGTGCGGCTTCCGGGCGGCCTCACGGAAGGGCCGGGGGAGGCGCACGCCCGCGGCCACGTGCACGCCCATCCACTCGGACATGGCCACGAGCACGGGCATGAGCACCACGCGCACGCCTCACCCGCCGATCACGCGCATCACGGAGAACACGCGCACCGGCACGTCGGCGACCTGATCGCCATGATCGAGGAGGCACCGCTCTCGCCCTGGGTCCGGGAACGTGCGGTGCGGGCGTTCGAGCTGCTCGGGGAAGCGGAAGGACGGATCCACGGAGTGCCCCCGCGCGAGGTGGCGCTCCATGAAGTCGGCGCGCTCGACGCGCTCGTCGACATCGTCGGCGGGATCGAAGGGTTCGAGCAGCTCGGCATCTCCCGCATCTACGCCTGGCCGGTGGCGCTCGGGGAGGGATGGGTGCGCGCGGCGCATGGCGTCATCCCGGTGCCGGCTCCGGCGACGGCCATCCTGGTCGAGGGCCTCGAGGTCCGCTCCAACGGTCCCGTGGCCGGCGAGGCGACCACCCCGACCGGGGCGGTCCTGCTCCGGGTCCTGGCGGAGGGCCCGCCGCCCGCGCGATGGCGCGCGGTGCAGGGGGCCGCCTGGGGCGCGGGTGGCCGGGATCCTGGCGCATACCCGAACGCACTCCGCCTCCTGATCTGCGAAGGCGCCACCGAGGCGGGGGAGGTTGTGGCGCTCACCACAGACGTGGACGACCTGACGCCCGAGTATGTCGAGGCCCTTCGCGAGGCGCTCCTCGCCGCCGGTGCGCTCGATGTCCAGACCTGGGCAACCCACGGGAAGAAGGGACGGGCGAGCTTCCGGCTCGAGGCCCTCGCCGCCCCCGGCGAGGCGGCTTCCGTCGAAGAGGCGCTCTTCCGCCACTCGACGACGATCGGCCTCCGGCGGACCACCCTCGAGCGGCGGACCCTGCCGCGGCGGACGATCGAGGTCCGGGCGGAGGACGGTTCGGCGGTCCGGGTCAAGGTGAGGGACCTCGGAGATGGGATTAGCGCAAAGCCCGAATACGATGATATTATTGAACTTGCGCGCCGCGTCGGGCGTCCGGCGCACGAGTTGGCAAGGGAGTTGCAAGACCGGGCCGTGCGCTCGGCGGCGGATCAGGCCGGAGCGTCACGAGTGAATC
>DASUXZ010000220.1:0-2835 GCA_036377655.1 Gemmatimonadales bacterium | reverse complement strand
GACCGCTCGCGAGGCCCGTGGCCCCGACGAGGCCGATCAGCTGGCCCTGGCTCACCCGCGCGCCGGTTCGCGTCCGGATGCGGCTCAGGTGCGCGTAGCGCGTCGTGATGCCGTTCCGGTGGCGGATCTCAACGAGGTTGCCGTACCCGCCGGCACGGCCGGCACGGATGACCGTGCCTTCCCCGGCAGCGACCACCGGCGTCCCGGTGCTCGCCGCGTAGTCGGTGCCCTCGTGCTTCCGGGTGCGGCCCAGCACGGGATGGAAGCGGGCCCGCGAGAAATTCGACGAGATGCGCCGGAACTCGACCGGCGCCCGCAGGAACGCCCGCTTGAGCGAGTTGCCGTCCTCGTCGTAGAACCGCGACCCGCCGTCCTCGGTGAACCGGAACGCGGTGAGCTGCTTGCCGTCGACGTTGAGGTCGGCGGCGAGCACGCGGCCGTAGCGGACCTCTCCTTCCTCGGACACGAGCCGCTCGACGAGCACCTGGAACCGGTCGCCGGTCCGGATGTCCCGGCTGAAGTCCACCTGCCAGGCGTAGACGTCGGCGAGGCCCCACGCGAGCCGCTCGCGCTCGGGGCCGGTGAGGACCGAGTCCGGAACCTGCTCGTCGAGTGCCACATACAGCGATGCGTCGATGCTGCCGGAGACGCGCACGACCTCGGGCGTCCACGCGATAGGCTCGACGTCCATGTCCCAGCCCGTCGCCGCGCGCACGAACCGGACGCGCTGCTCGGGACCGGTGCGGACCGTGATCCGGTCCGGGACCGAGTCCTCGACGGGACGGCGGAAATTGAAGATCATGCCGGCGCGAAGCCGCCGCGGATCGAGCGCGCCGCTCAGCGCGCCCAGGTCGATGCCGGCGACCTTCTGCCGCTCGAAGAGCTCGGACAGCGTCTCGCCGCGGTGGAGCGTGTCGGCGAGCTCGGTGTGCGTGACGCGTGCGACCTCGACCACCGTGGCGAGCGTCGGTGAAGCGGCGGGATCGAGGCGCCGCCAGGGCCACATGCCCGTTGCCGCGAAATACGCGGCAACCGTGAAGACCGCCACGGCGATCGGAAGCCGGAATCGAGCCATCAGTCCATTTGCCTGCGGATGAAGGTGGGAATCTCCATCTCGGGCATGTCGTGCGGTGCGCCTCCGCCGGCCGGCGGAGCCGGGATCGGCGTGGGCGCGCTGGGACGCGGAACGCCCCGCGCGGCACTGCCCGCTGCGGTCTGCTGCTGCGGCGCTTCGGGTGCACGCTTCGTGCCAATCCGGGGGAACGGCAGGACGCTCCCACCGGCCCCCTGTCGCGCGGCCGCCGCGGGCTCCGTGCCCGTGACCGCCCGGTCGAAGCCGGTGGCGATGACGGTGACGCGGACCTCGCCGTGCATGGCCGGGTCCTTGCCGGCGCCGAAGATGATCTCGGCCTCGTCGCCGACGGCGTCGTGGATGATGTCGTTGATCTGGGTGACCTCGCCGAGGGTGAGGTCCTCGCCGCCGATGATGTTGATGAGCACGCCCATCGCACCGGCGATCGAGACGTTGTCGAGCAGGGGCGACGAGATCGCCTGCTGTGCCGCCTCGAGGGCGCGGTTCTCGCCGCGGCCGATCCCCGTTCCCATGAGCGCCGCGCCACCATTCTGCATGACGGTCCGCACGTCGGCGAAGTCCACGTTGATGATGCCGGTGGCGGTGATGAGGCTCGCGATGCCCTGCGTGGCGTGCAGCAGGACCTCGTCCGCCTTCTTGAGGGCGTCCTGGAAGGGGATGCCCTTCCCGACCACGGCGAGGAGCCGCTCGTTCGGCACGACGATCATCGTGTCGACGCTCTTGCGCATCTCGCTGATGCCGGTCTCCGCCTGCCGCATCCGCTTCCGCCCCTCGAAGAGGAACGGCTTCGTCACGATGCCGACGGTGAGCGCCCCGGCCTCGCGCGCCATCTGCGCGATGACCGGCGCCGCGCCCGTCCCGGTCCCGCCGCCCATGCCGCAGGTCACGAAGACCATGTCGGCGCCGGTGAGCATCGGGCCGATCTCGTCCCGGTTCTCCTCGATCGCCTGCCGGCCGATCTCGGGCCGGGCTCCCGCGCCAAGGCCGCGCGTGAGCTTCTTCCCGATCTGGACCTTGATGTCGGACTTCGAGGTGGCGAGCGCCTGCGAGTCGGTGTTCACCGAGATGAACTCGACGCCCTGGAGCCCCTCCTCGATCATCCGGTTGACCGCATTGCCGCCGCCGCCGCCGACGCCGACCACCTTCATCTGCGCGTTCTGCGCGCCACTCTCCTCAAGCTCGAATATCATGGGCGTCCCCTCTCGGCACGACTCAGAAGAAATCCTGCAGCCAACGTTTCACGGGAGCGAAGTATTTGTCCACCCCGAGCGACCGGCGGCCGCCCGTTCCGAACCCACTGCCTGCCACCTGGCGGGCCCCGTACAGCACGAGCCCGACCGGCACCGCCATCACCGGGGATTCGACGCTGTCGGCGAGGCCGCGGAGCCGCTCGCCCGGAACGCCGGTGCGCGCGGGCAGCGCGAACACGTCGCGGGCGAGCTCCACGATCCCCGGCGCCTGCGCGCCGCCGCCCGTGAGGATCACGCCGGCGGGGAGCCGCTGGTGGTACCCGGCGCGCGTGATCTCGTCGAGCGCGTATTCCAGGATCTCCTGGAGCCGCATGTGCATGATGTGCGCGAGCACCTGCCGCTGCGCGCTCCGCGCCCCCTGGGCCGGCGTGCTCGGAAGGTCGAACACGTCCGCGTCGGGCACGAGCGGCTCGTACGCCGCGCCGTAGCGCTCCTTGAGTCGCTCGGCGTCGTGCTGCGTCACCTGGAGCCCGTGGACGATGTCCCCGGTCA
>DASUXZ010000219.1:0-4276 GCA_036377655.1 Gemmatimonadales bacterium | reverse complement strand
GTCGGCGTGGGCCTTCAACCAGGGAATCATGGAGCTGGGCGCGCTCGTCTGCACGGCAAGGGTGGCGCGGTGCGGGGACTGCCCGGTCAGGGGAAGTTGCTCGACGGGGCGGAGGCGGGAAAAGGTGAGCGGTGAGAGGTGTGATCGGGGGGAACGAAAGGTATTTCCTGGCCCGTGATCGTCCCTCTCGCCGCTCACCGCTCACCTCTCACCGCTCACCTCCCACCCTTCACCTCTGTCTCCTCTCCACTCCCCCCCTCACCCCCCCATCCTGTACGCCACCCCCGCCACGAGCGCCAGCAGCGCCAGCAGCCCCGCCACCGACGCCGTGACCCGCAGTCGCTGCCGGAGCTCGTCGAAGTAGGCGGCGGTCTCGCCCTCGGGAGAGATGCGCCCGAGCCGCGACGCCGTCGGGAGGCTGATGAGCAGGGTGACGAGGGCGCCGACGAGTCCGGCGCCCTGCATCGTCATGAGCCAGGGGCTCATCGCGGTCGTCATCGCGCCCATGAACCGGAGCGTCAGGATGAGCCCGGAGAGCACGGCGAGGAGCGCGCCCGGGGCGATCACCGTCTTCTGGATCCGCGCCTGGGCGCGCGTCACGGCGCCGAGCCCTTCGCGTGATTCGCCCTTGGCGGACAGTCCCGCGTGCATGCTCGCGAACCCGCCGCCGATCCACATGACGAAGCCGAGGAAGTGCAGGAAGAGCCAGACGCTGCTCATGGAGTCTCCGAAAGGACGGCGTCGTCGATCGGGTGCCGGCCGTCGAAGCCGGCCTCGATCTCGTGCCAGTGGGTGATCCGCTCCTCGCCGAGGCGCCAGCAGAGGTAGACGGGCCGGTCGTCGCGCAGCGACTGGAAATCGACGAGCCCCGCCTCGAAGCCCTTGAAGACGCAGCCGATCTCCTCGAGCTCGCGCAGGTAGCCGTCGATCCGCGCGGCGAGCTCGGCGACGGCGTCGCGCGCCGCGATCATCGCCGGGGTTTCCCCGAGCTCCGGCCGCGCATCCACCGTGAGCGCCTCGTACCGCGCGACTCCGGCCCGCCACTCCGGATAGGCCTGCACGAGGTCGAGCACGATCCGCCGCACGAGCGGCAGCGTGCGCTCGGCCTGCTCCAGGGTGAAGAGTCGAGGGGTCGGCATGAAGGGCAAACTAGCAGGGGATCGGGCAGGAGGCGAAGTGATCAGAGGTCGCCGAGCGCGGCGGTCATCGCGCGGAACCCTTCCGCCGCGTATGCCTCGGCCTGGTCGATCCGGAAGGTGGCGTGACGCTCGACTCTCGGGCGGACATAGAGAAGCCGGGGCTTCGACGGGTCGCTCCGCCAGAGGGCGAGCTGCAGCGCCGTGTTCGCCGCCATCAGGATGCCGGTGGCATCGTTGTGCGCGCGGACGAGCGAGGGATACGGCGACTCGCTCGCCACTTCCTCGTCGAATCCCGGTCCGATGTCGAGCGCCACGATGAGGTCGGCGCCCTGCGCGGCCGCCGTTTCGATCGGCACGACGCCGCGCAGGCCGCCGTCACCGTACCGCCGGCCCTCGATCGTCACCGCCGGGAAGAACATCGGGAGCGCCGAGGATGCCATGAGCGCGTCCACGAGCGGCACGTCGCGCCCGCCGCTGCCGAAGAGCGCGAGCTCGCCCGAGTCGAGATCGGTCGCCGTCACGGTGAGCGGGAGGGCGAGGTCGCCGAAGCGGCGCGCCGGGAGGAATTCCTCGACCGCGCGCCGGAGCGGCTCCGGGCGCATGAGGGACGAGAGGTAGAGCCCGCCGAGCGGCGCGAACAGCGAGCGCGCGAGCCCGCGTCCCCCCGCCTCGACGAACTTCGCGAGCGCTTCCTCGGGCGAGAGACGTGCTGCGAACGCGGCGCCGACGACGGCGCCCATGGACGTCCCGACGAAATGCGCCGGCGCGAGCCCGCGCTCGATGAGCGCGCGCATCGCCCCGACGTGCGCGGCCGCCTTGGCCCCGCCTCCGCTCAGCGCGGCGACGACCCGCGTCACCGCCGGAGCGATTCGCGGTGGACCCGCGCCTTCTCGTACCTGGTCCGCTCCGCTTCGGTCTCCGCGACGAGCCGCGGCACCCGCTTGGGCTTTCCGTCCATGTCGATCGCGACGAAGACCACGTGCGCCGTGTGCGTGTGCCGCCGCTCCCCGGTGCTGATGCGCTCGGCGAAGACCTCGACGGTGATGTCCATCGAGGAGTTGCCGACGAAGTCCACGGCCGCCTCGCAGGTGACGAGCTCGCCCAGGTGGATCGGCTCGCGGAAGTTCACCCGGTCGATGCTCGCGGTGACGGCGGGGCCCCCGGCGTGCCGGATCGCGGCGACCGCGGCCGCCTGGTCCACGAGCGCCATGAGCTCGCCGCCGAAGAGGTCGCCGAGGACGTTCTGCATGTGCGGCATCACGAAGGTCGTGATCTCGCCGCGGGAGTACGACATCGGGCGGGCGTCGGGGGCCATTCAGTAGTCCACCGGTCGAAGGTAGTACTCGCCGATCGCGGTCTGGCTCACCATCGCGACCGTCGGGAGCCGGCGCTTCCAGTGCGTCGAGTCGAGCCGCTTCCGCACGAGCTCGACTTCCGCCTCGGTGAACCCGCGCGCCGCCACGTGTGCGGCATCGTAGCCCGACAGCAGCCAGTGCAGGATGCCGTCGGCGCGCGCGTACGATATGCCGAAGTCTCCCTCGTCGGTCTGGCCGGCGACGAGGTCGGCGCTCGCGGGCTTCGAGACGATCGCCTCGGGCACGCCGACGTGCCGCGCGAGCTCCCAGACCTGCGTCTTGAAGAGGTCGCCGAGCGGGTTCACGGGCGGCGAATCGTCCGCGTGCCAGGTGAAGTAGCCGAGGAGCCGCTCCGTCTTGTTGCCGGTGCCGAGCGGGAGCGCACCGAGCGCGGCCGAGAGGTCGAACAGCGTGATCATGCGCATCCGCGCCATCACGTTGCCGAGCCGGCCGGGCGTCGTCCCGCCGCCGATCGCGCGCTCGAGGCCGTCCACGGCGTCGCTGATCTCCACCGTCCGCATCTCGATCCCGAGCTGCTTCGCGACGAGCTCCGCGTGCTCGAGGCTCTCGGGACTCGAGCTGCGGTACGGCATCCGCACGCCGATCACGTTCTCCGCGCCGAGCGCTTCCGCCGCGAGAAAGGCGACGAGCGAGCTGTCCACGCCGCCGGAGAGGCCGAGGATGCCCTTGCTGAATCCACGCCGGCGGAGCAGCTCGTCGCGCAGGAACTCGACGAGCCAGCGGCGCGTGAGTGCGGGCTCGATGGCGAGGGGGTCGGGCGCCGGCGGGGTCGCCGAGGGAAGGATGGAAGGAGGGAACGAGGGAATGGGCCGGACGGGGGCCAGTGTCTCCATCCTTCCATCCTTCGCTCCTTCCATCATTCCATCCTTCCGCCGCTCCCCCGTCCACCCTTCGAGAAGATGCGGCAGCCGCATCCTGAGGTCGGAGAGCAGCGGCATGTCCGCCCGCGCCCGCGTGATCTCGTCGAGCTCGAGATCCGCCCGGACGACGGCATCCTCGAACACGGGCCCGCGCACGAGAATGTTCCCGCGCGGGCCCGCGACGACCGATCCGCCGGGGAACGCCTTGCCTCCCTCGAACCCGACGAGCTGCGCGATCACGACGTACACGCCGTGCTCGCCGGCGATGTCCTGCGCGATCCGCTCCCACCGGGACAGGCTCGCCGGCCGGTCGGGATCCTCGTCCGGTGCGATGCCGCGCGCCGGGCTCGCGCTCGGCACGATGACCACCTGCGCGCCGTCGAGCGCCGCGAACATCGGGATCACCGAGTGCCAGGCGTCCTCGCAGATCGCGATCGCCGCACGGCCCCACCGCGTGTCGAATGCCGCGATCGACTGGCCCGGCTCGACGAAGCGCTCCTCGTCGAACACCCCGTACGTCGGGAGGAAGACTTTCCGGTGGACGTGCCGGATGCCGGCGTCACTGCCGCCGAGCGACGCGTAGAGCGCCGAATTGTGCAGGTGATTGCGGTAGAGCTCGTAGAAGCCGAGGCAGACGTCGATCGGCGGGGCACCCGAATCAGCGTGCAGCCGGGTAAGATCCTCGAAGAACGCGTCGGCAGTGAGCGCGGCCTCCCGGACGCCACCCTCGAGGAAATACCCGGAGAGCGCGGTCTCGGGCCCGATGAGAAGCTCCGCCGGGTGCTCCGATGCGCCGTTCTCGCGAAGCGCCTCCCCGAGCCGGGCAAGGTTCTCGCGGTACGCACCCTTCCGCGGCCTGAGCTGCGCGATGGCGATGGGGAGCATGGCCGGGAATATACGG
>DASUXZ010000218.1:0-13178 GCA_036377655.1 Gemmatimonadales bacterium | reverse complement strand
CTCGTCCTCGCCGGGCACGAGCTTGATGCAGTTGGACGGGCAGATCTGGGGGCAGAGCCCGCAGGCGACGCACTTCGAGCGGCCCTGCTCGTCCGTGAGCATCCGGTGCGTCCCCCGCCACCGGGGCGAGAGCGACCAGGTGCCCCGCACGTCGCGGGTGCCCTTCTCCTCCGGGTACTGCATCGTCACCTTCGGCTCGAACATGTGCTTGAAGGTGAGCGCCATTCCCTTGAGCGTGGCGCGCACGTAGCTCACCTTCCGCTCGGGACGCTTGAGAACCTTGACGCCGATGGCCATCAGCCGGTCACCGAGGCGCCGGGGCGCCCGACGAGGGTGGATCCGGCTGCCCGCGCGCGGGCGGGGCGCTGCCGCCGCGCCTCGGAGCCGGAGATGATCGTGCCACGGTCGAGCCCGTGGAAGATGAGGACCGCGAGGACCACGTTGGCGCCGAAGAGCCAGAAGGCGCGGGTGCGCGGGTCGGTGACCCCGAGGGGGCCCTCGAGCGCCCAGATCATCGTGGCCGTGACCATGATGTACGCGAGCGCCACGGGCAGCATGAACTTCCACCCGAGCGCCATCAGCTGGTCGTAGCGGAAGCGGGGCAGCGTCCACCGGATCCACATGAAGAAGAAGAGCCAGAAGAACGTCTTCGCGAAGAAGAAGAGGTGGCTCACGAGCACGGCGGGCACCGTGCCGCTCTCCTCCCAGTTGGTGAACGGGACGTCCCACCCGCCGAGGAAGAGCGTCGCCACCATGGCGCTGATGGTGACCATGTTGGCGTACTCGGCGATGAAGAACATCGAGAACTTCATCGCGCTGTACTCGCTGTGATAGCCGGCGATGAGCTCCGACTCGGCTTCCGGCAGGTCGAAGGGCAGCCGGTTCGTCTCGGCGAAGCCCGCCACGAGGAAGAGGAAGAACGACACGAAGATCGGCGCCACGAACCAGAGCGAGCGCTGCTGCTCCGCGATGACCGCGTCGAACGAGACGTTGCCCGCGAGGAGGAGGACCGGGATCAGGCTCATCCCCATCGCGACCTCGTAGGAGATCATCTGCGCCGTGGCGCGCAGGCCGCCGAGGAGGCTGTACTTGCTGTTGGACGACCACCCGGCGAGCGCGATCCCGTAGATCCCCATCGAGCTGATGGCGATCACGAAGAGGAACCCGACCGGGAGGTCCGCCACGACCATCGGCATCCGGCCCTCGTGCACGAAGCGGCCGAGCCCCGGGATCGTGAAGTCGAAGTTGAGCTCGAGCGGTGCCGCGAAGGGGATGACGGCGGACAGCGTGAGCGCCGGAATGAACGCCATCGCGGGCGCGAGCAGGAAGAGGAGCCGGTTGGCCTGCGCCGGCTTCGTTTCTTCCTTGAGGATGTTCTTGAGGCCGTCGGCGGCCGGCTGGAGGAGGCCCGCCCACCCGACGCGGTTCGGGCCGCGCCGGTTCTGCATCCAGGCGGAAACCTTGCGCTCCATGAGCGTGAGGAGCGCCACGCCGACGAGCACCACCGTGAACACGACCAGCATCTTGAGGATGCTGACGAGGAGGAAGCCCTTCAGCTCCGGGCTCATCGGGCCGCTCCCGCCGGCGCCGCGACCGGCCGCCCGCTGAATCCGAGGTCGGCGTGCCGGAGGCCGGCGAAGGCGGCAAAGGCGTCGGCGACCTGCTCGAATGCCTCCGCGGCGCTCGAGGGCGCCTCCCGGTCCGGGCCGGCGCCGGCCAGCACCTCGCCGGCGATCCACCAGGCGGGGCGGGCCATCCCCGGTGCCGGCCTGGCCTGGTTGAACCGCTGGGCGCGGTGGTCGCGGTTCACGTAGACGCCGTTCTCCTCCGCCATCGAGGTCACCGGCAGCACGAGCTCGGCCGAGCGGTCGAGCTCGCCGACCGCCGTGCCGAGGACGACGATGCGTCCCTGGGCACCGGCGATGGCGCGCCGGTCGGCCTCGTCGAGCTCCACATCGAGGACGATCACGAGGCCGGCGCCGGGCGCGGCACGGAGCGCCTCGGCCCAGGTCGCGTCGTACCCGAGCATCCGGGCGCCGTGGAGATTCGGCACGCGCTCGCGCCGGAGCGCGAGGTTCGGCACGCCGGGCAGCGGCGCCTCGTCGCCGAGGGGCACGCGAATCGCCGCGGTGACGGGACCCGCGCCGGCCATCCGGCGCACGAGGCCGAGGGACTCCACCGACGCGCGCCCCGACGCGAGGATGACGACCGAGCCCGCCTCCCGCGCCATCCGGCCGAGCGCGTCGAGGGCGGTGTCCCAGTCCACCGCGGCGTGGCGCTCCCCCTGGCGCACGAGCGGGGCCTCGATGCGGTCGCCGCGGTTCATCCAGCGGTAGTCGAGGCGGCCGTAGTCGCACATGAAGTGGCGGTTGACCTCGAGGTTGGGGCGCGGGCGGAGCCGCACGACCACGTCGTCCCGCGTCTCGATCGAGACGTTGCACCCCTGCGTGCACCCGGGGCAGATGCTCGGCGACTTGTCGAGGTCCCAGGCGCGCGCCTTGTGCAGGAAGTCCTTCGAGATGAGCGAGCCGACGGGACAGAGGTCCACGACGTTGCCGGACCAGGCGTGGTCGAGCTGCTGTTCGGGGGAGATCCCGATGAACGCGCGGTCCCCCCGCTCGCTCACGTTGAGGACCGGGGTCTGCGCGACGTCGTCCATGAACCGCACGCAGCGGGTGCAGAGGATGCACCGGTTGGCGACGTAGAGGACGTCCGGCCCGAACTCCTCCACGGGGTTGTACCGCTTGGCATACTCGGCGTAGCGGGTGCCCGCGCGCCCTTCCTGGAAGACGTAGTCCTGGAGCTCGCACTCGCCGGCCTGGTCGCAGATCGGGCAGTCGAGCGGGTGGTTGATGAGGAGGAACTCGAGCACCCCCTCGCGCGCCTTCTTCGCGACGGCGCTGTTGACGTGCACCACCTGGCCGTCGGCGACGGTGGTGACGCACGCCGGGAGGAGCTTCGGCGCCTTCTCCACCTCGACGAGGCACATCCGGCAGACGGCCGGCGACGGGAGCGAGGGGTGATAGCAGTAGTGCGGGATCAGGATTCCCGCCCGCTTCGCCGCCTCGATGATGGTCATCCCCTTCGGGACGCTCACCGTCGCACCGTCGATCGTGACGCTTACGAGTTCGTCAGCCATTCGATCACTTCGCTGGAGTGGGCCGCCGTGCCGGCGTCAGAGCGCGGTCGCGAGCGCGGGCGTCCGCGCCCCCGACATGTACGCCTCGAACTCGCCGCGGAACTTCTGGATGCCGCTCACGATCGGCGCGGCGCACGAGTCGCTCAGCACGCAGATCGTCTTGCCGGTCATCTGCTCCGACAGGTCGAGGAGGAGCTGGAAGTCCGCCTCCTTCCCCTTCCCCGCCAGGATGCGCTCGAGGATGCGCGTGGTCCACGCGGTGCCCTCGCGGCACTGCGTGCACTGCGCGCAGCTCTCGTGCGCGTAGAACCGGGCCAGGCGCCAGATCTGGTAGACCATGTCGGTGCTGTCGTCCATCACGATCATGCCGGCCGAGCCGAGCATCGAGCCCTTCTCGATGATGCCCTCGTAATCCATCACGCAGCTCTCGGCTTCGTCGGCGGTCATGATCGGCACCGAGGAGCCGCCGGGAATGACGGCCTTGAGCGTGCGGCCCGGCCGCATGCCCCCGCACATGTCGTAGATGAGGTCCCGCATCGGGGTCCCCATGGTGATCTCGTAGTTGCCCGGCCGCTGCACGTGGCCGCAGACCGAGACGAGCTTCGTGCCGGTGCTCTTGGGGTTGCCGAGACAGAGCCCCTTGTAGAAGGCGGCGCCCCGCAGGATGATGTGGGGCGTCGCGGCCAGCGTCTCGACGTTGTTGATCGTCGTCGGCATCGCGAAGAGGCCCGCGACCGCCGGGAACGGCGGCTTGATCCGGGGGTTCCCGCGCTTGCCCTCGATGGAGTTCATGAGGGCGGTCTCCTCGCCGCAGATGTAGGCGCCGGCGCCGCGATGGAGCGTGACGTCGATCCGGCGGCCCGATCCGAGCGCATCGGCGCCGAGGACCCCGTTCGCGTACGCCTCCTCGACCGCCTTCGACATGACCGCCCACGGCTCGGTGAACTCGCCGCGGATGTAGATGTAGCACCGCTCCGCCGCGATCGCGTACGCGGCGAGGGCGCAGCCCTCGATGAGCGCGTGCGGCGTCCACCGCATGATCTCGCGGTCCTTGAACGTCCCGGGCTCCGACTCGTCGGCGTTGCAGACGAGGTAGTGGGGCTTGCCGTCGTCCTTCGGCATGAACGACCACTTGAGCCCCGTCGGGAATCCGGCGCCGCCGCGGCCGCGGAGCCCCGACGCCTTGATCTCCTCGATGACGGCCTCGCGCGTCATCCCGAGCGCCTTCCGGAGGCCCTGGTACCCGCCGCGCTCCACCCATCCCGCGTACGTGCGCGCGCCGGCGTCGCCGAAGTGCTTCGAGAGGAGGACGGTCTCCTTCGGGTGGCTCGGATGCGGATAGCCCATCAGCGATACCTCTCGAGCAAGGCCGGGACGGTGTCGGGCGTGACGCTCTCGATGAAGTCGTCGTCGATCAGCACCGGCGTCGCGAAGCCGCACGCGCCGAGGCACTCGACCTCGATCACGGTGAAGCGGCCGTCGGGGCTCGTGGCGCCGAGCTCCCCGCAGCCGGTGTGCCGGAGCAGGGCCTGCATCGTCTCTTCCGCCCCGCAGAGCCCGCAGGGGGACGTGGTGCAGACCTGGATGAAATGCCGGCCGACCGGATGGGTGTGGTACATCGTGTAGAACGTCACCACGCCCTTCACGTAGGCGGGGGTGAGCCCGAGCACCTCCGCCACCTCGCCGATCGCCGCCTCGCTGATCCAGCCGCGTCGCTCCTGGACCATCCAGAGCGCCGGGAGGAGCAGGGCCTGTTTCGTCGGGTACTCCGCGAACCGCCGCTCGAGCTGCGCGAGGGTCTCGCCGACGAAGACCGGCTCGTAGCTGTCGCCTGCCGGGTGCGCGTGCGCGGTGCTCACCGGTCCACCTCCCCCATCACGATGTCCACGCTGGCGTTGATGGCGATCACGTCGGCGAGCAGCGCGCCTTCGCACATCTTCGGCAGGGCCGAGAGGTTGATGAACGCCGGCGGGCGGATCCGCCACCGCACCGGCTTAGCCGTGCCGTCCGAGACGAAGTAGTAGCCGAGCTCGCCCTTCGGGTTCTCGATCCCGAAGTAGGCCTCGCCAGCCGGCGGCTTCACGCCCTCCATCACCTGCTTGAAGTGATAGATCATGGCTTCCATGTCGCTCATCGCGCGCGACTTGGGCGGGAGGATCACGCGCGGATCGCTCACGTTGATCGGTCCCGGCTCGAGCCGGTCGAGCGCCTGCTCGAGGATCCGCGTGGACTGCCGCATCTCCTCCATCCGGACGAGGTAGCGGTCGTAGATGTCGCCGTGCTCGCCGACCGGGACGTCGAAGTCGTACTCCTCGTAGCCCAGGTACGGCCGGTCCTTCCGGACGTCGTAGTCCACGCCGCTCGCGCGGAGCATCGGGCCCGAGAGCGAGTAGTTGATCGCCTCCTCGCGCGTCATCACCCCGACGCCCTGCGTCCGGCCGATCCAGATGCCGTTCCGGGTGAACATCGTGTCCACCTCGTCGAGCGTGGCCGGGAAGGTGCGGCAGAACTCGCGGAGCCCCGCGTCCCACCCGTCCGGAATGTCCGCCATCATCCCGCCGACGCGGGTGACGCTCGGCGTGAGGCGTGCGCCGGTCCACGCCTCCTGGAGGTTGTACACCCGCTCGCGCTCCTGGAACGCCCAGAGGAACGGCGTGAAGGCGCCGAGGTCGATGCCGGTGGTGCCGAGCCACACGAGGTGCGAGATGATGCGGCTCATCTCGCAGGCGATCACCCGGAGCACGCGGCACCGCTCGGTGACCTCGATCCCCATGAGCTTCTCGACGGCGAGCGCGAGCCCGACGTTGTTGGCCATCGGCGCGAGGTAATCGGTCCGGTCGGTGAGCGGGATGATCTGGTTGTAGAACCGGTACTCGCCGAGCTTCTCGAAGCCGGTGTGCAGGTACCCCACGTGCGGGATGCACCGCTTCACCGTCTCCCCCTCGAGCTCGAGGACGAGCCGGAGCACCCCGTGCGTCGCGGGGTGCTGCGGGCCGATGTTGACGAGGAGGTGCTCGGCGCCGAACTCCTCGTCGAAGTCGATCTCCGGCCGCGGGCCCGCGCCGAGGGGCACGAGCGAGGGATTGCCGTGCGAGTCGAACGCCGGCGTGGACAGCGCCATCTCGAGCGTGCGGGTGCTCATGTCAGGTAGCCTCGTTCGCCGCGCGCCAGGCGCTCCTGCATGTCCTTCGGCAGCTCGCCGAACGCCTGCGCGATCGAGAGCTCCTCGAGCGAGTAGTGGGCCTCGGGGTTGGCGGCAAGAGCCTGGCGGGTCTGCTCCGCGCGGCTGAAGTGGCCGCGGAGCGGGAAGTCCTTCCGGAGCGGGTGGCCCTCCCGGTACGTCTCCCACATGAGGATGCGGCGCAAGTCCGGGTGGCCGTGGAAGACGACGCCGAACATGTCGTACACCTCGCGCTCGAGCCAGTCGGCGCCGCGCCAGAGGTCCCAGACGGACCGCACCTCGAGGGGACCGGTCCGGTCGAGCGCGATCTTGAGCCGCAGGTCCACCCGGCGCGCGAGCGACCGGATCTGGTAGACCACCTCGAGCGGCAGCTCCGGATCGCGGTACTCGACGGCGGTCACGTCGGTGAGGTACTCGAACTGCTGCCCGGGCGTGTCGCGGAGCCAGGCGAGCGCGTCGTGCGCGGACTCGCGGGTCACGTAGACGATCGTGTCGCCGCACGACTGCGTGACGCGCTCGACGCCCGAGGCGAACTGCGCCGCGAGCGCCGCGGCGGACGCGCGCTGCGCCTCCGCGTGCGCGGGAGAGATGTTCACCATGACGAGCGGGTCTGGTGGACGGAGTTGCCGAACGGCTCGGAGAGCTCGTCCACCTTGCCGGGGGGCAGGTAGAGCCCGTCGGGCCCGACGGTGCGCTCCTCGCGGATGAGCGGATCGGAGATCGATTCCCCCTTGATCTTCTTCTGGAGGAGCTGGATCCCGTAGATGAGCCCCTCCGGCCGCGGCGGGCAGCCGGGGACGTACACGTCGACGGGCATCAGGGTGTCGATCCCCTGCACGATCGTGTAGTTGTCGAACACGTTGCCTGTGGAGGCGCAGGCGCCCATCGAGATGCACCACTTGGGCTGCGGCATCTGGTCCCAGATCCGGCGGATCACGGGCGCCAGCTTGAACGGCACGCGCCCGGCGCAGATGAGGACGTCGGCCTGCCGGGGCGAGAACGACTGGCGCTCCATCCCGAAGCGCGCGATGTCGAACCGGCTCGCCGCGGTGGCCATGTACTCGATGGCGCAGCACGCGGTGCCGAAGGGCATCGGCCAGAGCGAATTGGCGCGAGCCCAGTTCGCGAGAAAGTCGAGCCGCGTGGTGACGAAGTTGTGCGACTCGAGCGACACGGTCGACGCCGCGTCATCGCGGGTGGTCCCGGTGGCCGGATTGACTAGTCCCATTCGAGGGCACCCCGCTTCCAGATATACACGTACCCCACCGTGAGGATGAGGACGAAGACGAGCATCTCGACGAGCAGCAGCCCCGACAGCTCCTTGAGCTGCTGGAACGCGACCGCCCATGGAATCATGAAGACGGTCTCGATGTCGAAGATGATGAACAGCATCGCGACCAGGTAGAACTTGATCGAGAAGCGGTCGCGCGCGTCGCCCAGCACCGGCATCCCCGACTCGTACGGCGCGGACTTGACCGCGGTGGGCCGATAGGTGGACAACAGGTGCGACACGCCGAGCATCAGGACGGCGTTCGCAATGACGAAGGCGATGACGAGCAGGATGGGGATGTAGGCCTGAAGCATCGCGACCGCTCTCGGCACATGTGAGGAATTTCACAAGGAACGCGGAGCAATCTAACGCGCCCCGGAAACCGATTCAACCCGAATCGGGGCCACCACATAAGGGGCTTCCCCGAGTATATTCCGCGCCGTTCGCACCGCCCCGCCCCGCAACCCACGTCAGAGGCCGCATGTCGATCAAGTCCGACCGCTGGATCCGCCGGATGGCCCGGGAAGCCGCCATGATCGATCCCTTCGTCGAGGCACAGGTGCGCGCCGTGGACGCGCAGGGCCGGAAGGTGATCTCCTACGGCGTTTCGTCCTACGGCTACGACATGCGGGTCGCGCCCGAGTTCAAGATCTTCACCAACGTCCTCTCGGCGATCGTCGATCCGAAGGAGTTCGACTCGAAGAGCTTCGTCGAGTTCGAGGGCGACATCTGCATCGTGCCCCCGAACAGCTTTGCCCTCGCCCGGTCGGTCGAGTACTTCCGGATCCCGCGAAACGTGCTCACGATCTGCGTCGGGAAGAGCACCTACGCGCGCTGCGGGATCATCACCAACGTCACCCCGTTCGAGCCGGAGTGGGAAGGTTACGTGACGCTCGAGATCTCGAATACAACTCCACTGCCGGCAAGGATTTACGCGAACGAGGGAATCTGCCAGGTCCTCTTCTTCGAGGCGGACGCCGACGACGTCTGCGAGACGAGCTACCGGGACAAGGCGGGCAAGTACCAGGGACAGGTCGGCGTCACCCTCCCGCGCCTCTGATCAGAAGCCGTTGAACGCATAGATGTCCGTCCGGCGCCGCGCGAGGTTCGGCGGCGCGGGCGCCCCCCGCCGGAGCTTCTTCCGCACGAGCGCGGCGCCGAACCTCGCCACTTCCCGCGGCACCGCAAGAACCCACCCCGCCCCGCCCGCCCGGCCCCGGGCATGCTCACCGACGTACGCCACGAGCTGCAGCAGCCGGTGCTCGCGCTGCGCCTGCCGTTCCGCCGGCGCCCGGCCGAGGCCCTTGAGGTAGTCGAGCGCCGCGGCCGCCACCCTGCGGTAGAACCAGGCCGGCAGGTCGAAGAGCGTCGCCTCCGCGTGGCGGCGCTCGGTGCCGGGCGGGACCGCGCGCGTCATGCGCGCCGCGAACCGGCCATGGGCCCGGTGCCAGCGGCGGTGATAGGCGCGCTCCATCCGCTCCGGCTGGACGTCGGCCGTGACGACGATGCGTGGCGAGTAGATCCCGTGGCCGCCGGCGGCCCACGCCCGGAGGAGGAAGTCGTGGTCCTCGCTCGAGCCGATGCCGTCCCGGACCCGCTGCACCTCCGCCGCGAAGTGCCCGAGGCGCGCGAATACCTCGCGGCGGACCGCGAGCGATGCGCCCACGAGCGGGTACGGGTACGCTGCGTCGCTCCGGAATTCCTCCTCGACCCCGCAGAGCGCGAGTGGCGCCCAGTGCCGCTCGGTGAGCCAGGCCGGCGGCGGCGCCGGCCAGCGCGGAAGCACGCGTCCGCCCACGAACCAGGCATCCCGATGCCGCTCGAACGTCTCGGCGATGGCCCGCACCCAGTGCCTGTCCGCCCGGACGTCGTCGTCGGTAAAGGCGAGGACCGGCGCGGCGGCCGCGGCGATCCCGGCGTTCCGCGCATGCGACAGCCCCTGTCGCGGCTCGAAGATGTAGCGGATCCGCGGGTCCTCGGCGGCCGCCGCCGCAACCACTGATGCGGTCTCGTCCGTGGAGTTGTTGTCCACCACGAGTATCTCGTACGGGGGCGCGTCCGCCTGCTCCCGCAGCGCGGCGAGGGCGCCCGGGAGGAGCGCGCTCCGGTCGAACGTCGACAGGATGATCGAAACCCGCGGGATCGCCGAATGCGGTGGAGTCATCGCCCTCGCTCGGGGAAGATGGTGCCGGACCCGTATCCATGCGGCGATGCCGGGCCGTGCGCGGTGCGATACCTCACACGGGCAAGACGACGGGGCGCCCGAGAGCGCCCCGTGTCGAGACTGCGGCCTGGCTTCCCCCTCGCGGTGCCCGCCTAGGGCAGGACCTCCGTGACGTCGAGGATCATGAGGGCGGGTCCGCCAGGCGAAGGGTCCCGCGCCGCAAAGACGTACCAGCGCCCGCCGATCTGCGCGATCGTGCCCGTATGCAGGCCGCCGTTGTCGGAGGCGACGAGGTGGCGGTCGATGAAGACCGGATTTCCGGGGTCCGCGAGCGAGTAGAGGTGCAGGCCCGCGTTCGGACCGTACTCCGCGGTGAGCGCGAGCCAGCTGCCGTCGGGACTGACCTCGACGTCGCTGATGGTGCCCGTCCCGGCCACGGTCACGGTCCCGGTTCGCGTCGGCGCGCCGCCGGCGTCGAGGGTCCAGACGTGGAGCTCGTCGCTTCCGCCCCAGGTACCCGTATAGGCATGCGTTTCCGTCACCCAGAGATCGGAGCTGTACTGGCCGGGCACGTTGTTTCCCCCGCTCAGCACCTCGAGCTCGTTCCCCTGAAGCTGGAGCTGGTAGAGCCCGCTCTTCATGTCGATGGCGTACAGGAAGCCGTTGGCGAGCTGGACACCCCAGGTGTACGTGTTGGCCGCCCCGCCCGGGCGGACCGCCGCGAGGACCCGGCTCGAGAGATCTCCCGTGAGCGTGCCCGACACGTCGAACGCCACCACGCCGCCGTTGTAGAACGCCGCGTAGAGGATCTCGTTCGGCTCATCCATCCAGAAATTGTGGACGCCGACGGGGCGAAGGGTGCCGTTCGCATCGGGCTGGTCCGGATGCCGGTACCCCGCCACTTCGACCGGAGCGGCGAGATTCGAGACGTCGATCACGTGAATGTCCCCCGTGCTCGCGGCGCCGACCGAGCCCGGCCCCTCCTGGCCAAGGAACAGGTACCGGTTGCCGCTGCTCGGGCTGTGGAACCACCAGCCGTTGTGCACGCAGACGCAGGCGAGCCCGTTCGCCGGCGTGACGAGGTTGCCCACGAGCTGCGGGTTGGTCGGCGATCCCCCGTTCACGCCGTTGCCGACGTCGTAGATCCTCACGCCGGCGTTCCACGCGAACACGAACGCGAGCCCGTCACGCACGAACATGTCGTGGATGAACACGGCGCCTGCGGGGGCAGGCACCACGGCCGCCACCGTGATCTCGGGGTCCGGTGGCGGAGGGACGATGCCACCGGCGACCGCCGTGAACTCGACCGGCGATCCCGTGAGCCCGTCCACCGAGGCGCTCGCGGTATGCGCGCCGTTCGAGGGGCCGAGGGTGAAGGTCGCGGCGGCGATGCCCTGTGCGTCCGTGCTGCTCACCGGGGTGATCGACCCGCCGCCGGTCAGCACCGCCCACGTGACCTCTACGCCTGCTACCGGCGCGCCGTCGGCATCCGTCACGCGGACGCGGAGTGGCTCCGCGAGGGCGCTGCCGGCGCTGCCATCCTGCGCGTCGCCGTCCACCAGCTCGATGGCGACGGGGTCGGGACCTTCCTCCACCGAGTCGCTGCACGCCGCGACACCGAAGGCGCAGGCCAGCAACGCAATCTTGAACATCCGGGTCATCGGGAACTCAGCCTCAATGAACGTGCGTGGCGCCGCCCCCGGCGGCCGGCGGCAGCTCGGCCGCACCATAACGGCCCATGCGATGGAGACGTGCGCCCCACCCCACGCGCACACCGGCGCTCAGCATCCAGAAGGTGTCCCGTCCGTAGAATTCGGCCGGGTCGAACGCTCCGGCGAGCAGCGACCGGATGCGCCCGAGCGAACCCTCGAGCACCGGCGTGAAATGCAGCGAGCCCGGGCCCGCGAGATCGGCGGAGACGCCCAGGGTATGGATCGACCACCGGGTATATCCGGAGTTCGAGAAATCGTGGTGGGGCCGCGGCGTGCGCCACGGGTCGGCCAGGCGCTGCTCCTCGGGCCGCTCGGTCCGCTCGAACCGGTAATGCGCCTGGAACGCCCGCCGCCGCCACGCGCCTTCCGCAAGGAAGGTGTGGAGCGGCTCGACATCGTCGTCGCTCCGGGCAAACTCGGCGAGGACGTAGAGCGAGCCCGCGCCGAGGGGCCGCTCCACCCGCGCCGACAGGTTCCGCTGGCGGTGGTCGAGTCCGCCCCCCGGGCGGTGCTCGGGCGACGCGATGCGCGCGAGCGAACCCTGCACCTCCAGGCCCTCGACCGGGGCCACCGTGACCCGGAGGGCCCAGGAATCGCCGAAGCGGCCGGCGTTCGGCCACTGGCCCGGACCGTCCGGCTCGTCGCCGTTGAAGAGGCCGGCCTCGACCCCGACCGGACCGCTCCGCGCGGCAACGATCCCGACGAGCCGCTCGAGCACCTGCGCGATATGATGGTTGACCGGGTACCGGATGACGGGCCGGGACATCGGGTCGTCCGAGCCGAACGGCGCGAAGCCCTTTCCGGCGGACACGGAGACCGCCAGATCGCGGCTGCCGACCCGGACCGACTCCTGAAAGGTGAGGACCGCCTCGTGGAGATAGGTGTGCGGGTGGCGGCGGTCGGCATATCCCTCGCCGGCGACTCCGGGGGCGAGCTGGCCGTCCTCGATCGTGAGCCCTTCGAAGTTGCCCATGCCGGTGAACCGCAGCCGGCCCTGGGCCCAGCGGCCATGGAGCATCACGACCGGATGGACCACCCGCAGCTCGCCGAGCGCGCCGCCGCCGGGAATCGGGTCGACGCGGTCGTAGAGGACGAGCGCGCTCACGCCTGGCGTGATGCCGCCCGCCTGCGCGGAGAGCGGGCCCGCCCCGATGGCCAACGCCGCGAGCGCGGCCCCTGCGGCGCGCCTCACCCCGCCGATTCCCGCGCGCCGAGCGAGGCGCGCAGGTAGTCGCCGTTCATTCGGGTGATGGTGTCGATGCTGATCTCCTTCGGGCACGCCTCCTGGCACTCGCCGTAGAACGTGCAGCTGCCGAAGCCCTCGAGGTCCATCTGCCGCACCATCCGGACCACGCGCCGCGCGCGCTCGGGCTGCCCCTGCGGCAGGAGTCCGAGATGGGTGACCTTGGCGCCGGTGAAGAGCGACGCGGAGCCGTTGGGGCACGCTGCCACGCACGCGCCGCACCCGATGCACTGCGCGGCGTCCATCGCGAGGTCGGCCGCGATCTTCGGAACGGGAAGCGCGTTCCCGTCCGGCGCGGCGCCGGTCCGGACCGTGACGAAGCCCCCGGCCTGGATGATCCGGTCGAGCGCGCCGCGGTCCACGCAGAGGTCGCGGATCACGGGAAAGGCGCGCGCGCGCCAGGGCTCGATGTGGATCTCCTCGCCGTCGCGGAAGCTCCGCATGTGCAGCTGGCAGGTGGCGGTGCCCT
>DASUXZ010000217.1:0-3191 GCA_036377655.1 Gemmatimonadales bacterium | reverse complement strand
GACGCGAACGGACGCGCGGGGTGCTCGAGGGACTTCCGCCGGGGCTCCCGGCGCTGCTCATGGCGTACCGTCTCCAGGAGCGCGCCGCATCGGTCGGCTTCGACTGGCCCGACGCCGAGGGGCCGGCGGCCAAGGTGCGCGAGGAGCTGGAGGAAGTCGAGCGGGAGCTGGGGGCGGGCGGGGGCAGCGCGGCCGACCCGGAGGCGGTCGCCGGCGAGCCCGGTGACCTGCTCTTTGCGGTCGTGAATCTCGCGAGGAAAGCGGGGGTCGAGCCGGGCGGCGCGCTCGAGCGGGCCAACCGGAAATTCCGCGAGCGCTTCGAGGCGGTCGAGGCGCTCGCCGCAGCGCGCGGGATCGAGCTGCACGCCGCCGGGCTCGCGGCGCTCGATGCCCTCTGGGACGAGGTGAAGTCGGGCGCGCGCTAGCGGCCCTCGAGCGCGTTCCCGAGCGCGCGGACCACCTGCGCGAGCTCCTTTGCCTCAGGCTCCGGGGCCTGGAGGTGGCCGTCGTCGAGGTCGCGGTGGATGGCGCGGCAGATCTCGATGGCGCGGCGGAAGCGGAATCGCTCGAGGTAGACGGCCGGGTCCGAGTCGTTGGCCGACATCAGGACCGCCCAGATCCGCATGCGGGCCTCGTCGATCGCGCGCTTGAAGTCCTCCATCCCTTCCGACGGGATCGTGCCGGAGGCGACTTCCGCTTCGAGCTTCTTCACCGTGTCCTGCACCAGGGCGAGCCGCCCCTTGAGCTCCTCCGGCCTGATCGGGCGTTCTTCTTCGTCGGGTCGTCGCATGGTGGCTCCGCTGTGCGTGACGGGGCGTTGCCGTGCCTAGGGATACAGGCGGTGGATCTGCCGTGGAAACGCGATCGCCTCGCGGATGTGCGGGATGCCGCAGATCCACGCGACGGTGCGCTCGACGCCGAGGCCGAACCCCGAATGCACGAACGTGCCGTACTTCCGGAGATCCAGGTACCAGCCGTAGGAGGCCGGATCGAGGCCCTGCGCCGCGATCCGTGCGAGCAGGCGATCGTAGTCGTCCTCGCGCTGCGAGCCGCCGATGATCTCGCCGTACCCTTCGGGGGCGAGGCAGTCGTTGTTGAGCACCGTCCGCGGGTCGTCAGGGTTCTCCTTCATGTAGAACGCCTTGACTTCCTTCGGATAGTTGAACACGAAGACCGGCCGGTCGTATTCCTTCGCGAGGAGCGTCTCGTCGTCCCCGCCGAGGTCCGCGCCCCAGGCGATGTCCGACCCGAGCGCGTTCAGCTTCGCGATGGCGTCCGTGTAGGAGATTCGCGGGAACGGGGCCTGGACGCGCTCGAGCGGCGCCGTGTCCCGGTCGAGCTCGCGCAGCTCCGCGGCGCGGCGCTCGAGGGCCCGGCCCACCACGTAGCTCACGAACTCCTCCTGGAGCCGCATGTTGGCGTCCGAGTCGTTGAAGGCGACCTCGGGCTCCACCATCCAGAATTCGGTGAGGTGCCGGCGCGTCTTCGACTTCTCGGCGCGGAAGGTGGGGCCGAAGCAGTACACCTTCCCGAGCGCCGCTGCGGCGGCCTCGACGTAGAGCTGCCCGGTCTGGGCCAGGTATGCCTTGCCGAGATCGAAGTAGTCGGTGGCGAAGAGGTTCCCCGCCTCCTCGCCGATGGCGCCCGTGAGGATCGGCGTATCCACGAGCGTGAAGCCGCGCTCGTAGAAGAAGTCCCGGATGGCCTGCACCACCTCGTGCCGCACCCGGGCCACGGCGACCTGCCGCCGGCTCCGGAGCCAGAGGTGTCTATGCTCGAAGAGGAAAGTCGTCCCATGCTCTTTGGGGGAGATGGGGAAGTCGGGGCTCGCGCCGAGGATCTCGAGGCCGGTGGCGGTGAGCTCGTGGCCGCCGGGGGCCCGCGCGTCCGCCCGCACCGCTCCGGTCACGGCCACGCTCGTCTCCTGGGTGAGCGACTGGAACCGGTCCCAGACCGCCTCGGGCACTTCCTTCTTGGAGAAGACACATTGCAGCAGCCCGGTGCCGTCCCGGATGACCAGGAATGCGATCTTGCCGCTCGAGCGGGTGGTGAAGACCCAGCCGTGCACGGTCACGTCATGGCCCACGTGCCGACCGAGGTCGGTGATCGCTACCGGCGTCATCGAGCGTCCATCTCGAAGGGGGGAGTGCGTGTCGGAGCGTTCAGTCTAGCGGCGGCTTTCATGAGCGTCAACGCGGCCTGCATCAACTTCCGCCCCGATCCCGAGTCCATCCCGGACGCGCATGCCGCGCTCGCGCCCGGCGAGGCCTGGCAGGTGGACGGCGGCCGCGGCACCACCGCGCCGATGATCCTCCGGGAAGGGCGACTCTATCTCGCCGGCGCCGACCGTCAGGTCCGGGCCCTCGACGTCGAAACCGGCGCCGAGCTCTGGCACCGGCGGCTCCCCGGGCCGATCCTGGGCGGCGTCCTCCTCGGCGATTCCCTGCTCTTCGTCGCGAGCGCCCGGCCCGACGACCGGATTCACGCGCTCGACCTCGCCACCGGCCGGACCGCGTGGACCGCCGCGGCCGGCGATCTCCCGGAGCCCCTGGCGCTCGCGGGTGGCGCCGTCGCGGGCGTGAATCGTCGCGGCCATCTCGTGGGCTTCGATGCGCGCACCGGCGCGGTGCGGTTCCGCCGTCGGGTCGGCCGCACGCGGCTGCAGCCGATCGCCGCCGAGGCCGCATTTCTCGTCGCCGCCGGAGACTCCGTCCTCCGGATCGAGCCCGATTCGGGACGCGTGGTGGCGCGCGGCCGCCTTCCCGTGCTTCCGCTCGAATGGCAGGCCGCCCGCGAGCGCATCGTCCTGACGGGAGCGGACTCGAGCGTCGTCGCGCTCGAACCGGCGACCTTTTCGGTGGCATGGCGGGCAATCCTCGACGGCCCGGTGCTCGGACCGCTCACCTTCCGCGGCGATACGGCCTGGGCTGTCACGCGCCGGGGAACGATCTACGAGCTGACGCTTCCGGGGCCTCGCACCCGGGTCGTCGCCCGGCTCGGCGAGCCGATCACCACCGGCGTCACGCCGCTCGGCCGGCACCTCCTGGTCGGCGGAGCGGACGGCGCCCTTCGCGCGCTCACGCGGGAGGGGGCGGTGGCGTGGCGCGTCAACCTGTCGTGGAACATCACTGTGGATCCTGTCCCCGTCCCGGGCGGCTTCCTCGCCGCCGGCGGAGACGGAGACCTTCACC
>DASUXZ010000216.1:0-5062 GCA_036377655.1 Gemmatimonadales bacterium | reverse complement strand
GTTGCCGGCGACGTTCGCGAACGTGGTGGTCGAGTCCACCTCGTCGCCGAGCTCGGTGCCCGGGCTCCCGTTGCCGCCGCCCAGGTGGCGGCGCAGGACGATGACGAGCGCGGCGAGGATGATGAGGCCGATCGCGACGTTCGCGTACCCGATGAGCCCGCGCGGCGACCGCCGGAAGGCGATCGAGGCGCCGGCCGCCTCGGCGCGCGCCACGAGCGGCTCGACCTCGGTCGAGGTATAGAGGACCCGGATGGCGCCCTCGCTCGTCCAGCCGAGGACCTGCTCGCCCGGCACGATGGCGATGGAGTCGATCGTCCCCGCGGCCAGACCGGACAGGAGAGCGGAGTAGGGGACCACCTTCGGCTCCGGCCGGACGATCGGCCGCGCGGTCGCGAACCAGGCCGCGGCGCAGACGGCCGTGAGGCAGACGGCGATCACGGCGGCGAGGCGCATGCGGCTCGGGCGGGAGTCACGCGGAGAGGACACGGGGGACTGCGAGTCGGTGATCTGCATCAGTTGGACGCTTTCGCCAGCGTAATGCCCTGCAGGAGCGGGTGCTGCTCGTACACGGCCGAGGTCATGAGAAGCTGCGCCGCCCTCCCGGTGCCCGGGACGAGGCGCTCGTAACTGTCGAGCAGGGTGGCGTCGGCTGTCTCCTTCCGGGCCGTTACCTGCAGAAAATGGACCGCGAATGCCACCGCCTCCGCCAGCTGCTCCTGGCGGTCGTCGAACCCGTACCTGAGCGAGTCCCGCATCGGCCGGAGCCCCTCGGCGAGGAGGTCCGCGGTGTCCGGATGCGCCCGGAGCCACCGGTGGGCGAGCTCATGCGCCAGCGCATGCCGAAGCTGGGCGTTGGACGACATGTACGAGGGGGAAAGGGCAATGGAATCGCGCCTGGAAAGATACTCACCGAGGCGCCCTGCGCGCACGCCCCGGCCGTCCACGAGCCCGACCGCCCGCGAGGGCGCACCCAGCAGGCGGAACAGCGAATCGGCGTAGGCGCCCTGGACGAGCTCCGCGACCACCGCCTGCGCCCCGGCCGGATCCCGCTTCGGGGCGAGCGTCCGGCCGCCGGTCGTCCAGGCGGAGCCGAGCTCGTCGACGCGTCCCGGATCCCGGACCAGGTCCCCGAGCACGCCGGGCCGCGCGGTCTCGACGACGGCCATGCCGAGGTGGAAGAGGAAGAGCGAATCGGTCTCGCCCGCGGCGACCTCGAGGAGCCGGACGACCGGCGCGCGGCGCGCCTCGCCCGTCGTCTGGAAGAGCGGGAGGACGACGGGATCGCCGCCCTCGAGCGGCTGGAAGACGACCGACCCGCCGCTCTGTACCAGGCTCCCGAGCTGGGGTGGAAGGCCGGCAACCGAGACGAGCGCCATGTTGGCGCCGAGCCGGAGCCGGTAGGCCGTCGAATCGGTCCGCGCCGCGCTGACCCCGCTTCGGCCGCCCGCCCGGTACGCCGCCGGTGACGCCGGCATCGCGGAGACGAGCGCGATGCCCAGGGCACCGACCAGCGCGAGGACGAGGGCGCGGGGCATGACGGGTCGCTAGGGCTGCCGGGCGAGGTCGTGCTGCGCGGCGGCAGCGACGGGATCATCGAACCAGGTGAGCTGCACGAGGTGCGCAGTCAGCAGGGTGATGAGCAGCAGGAGCGTGGCCATCACTGCGCGCGGCCAGACCTCGAGCGCAGCCGTCTCGGTCTCTTCGGAAGCCATCGGTTGTCTGCGGGTTTGCGGTTCGCGGGGAACTGCTCGCTCTCGCGTTCCGTAATTGCACGAAACGGGCCGAGGCGGATTGCGCATGCAACCTCTTATGACGCAATGTGTTGCCGTGTTGCACCGGAAAGGATCGGCGCCCGTCAATCATGCGATTGGCATGAAGTAGCGCACCCGGCGAAGGATGTACCGTGCGTTCGTGGCGCTCGAACGATCCGGCGCGCGACGATGCGATGGCAGATAGGCGTGCACGCGCATGCATCCTCTCGTGTCGCCCTCCGGGATCGTACATGCTCGCGCGCGTCCGCTCCGCCGCCGTGCTCGGCGTCGACGCCTATCTCATGGATGTCGAAGTCGATCTCGCGAGCGGCCTCCCGGCGTTCAATACCGTCGGCCTTCCGCAGGGCGCGGTGAAGGAGGGGCGCGAGCGGGTCACGGCGGCGCTGCTCAACGCCGGCTTCGTCTTTCCGCTCCGGCGGATCACGGTGAACCTCGCCCCGGCCGACATCCGCAAGAACGGCTCATCGCTCGATCTCCCGATCGCGCTCGGCATCCTCGCGGCGAGCGGGCAGGTCTCCGGCCGCCGGCTGGACGGGCAGGTCGTGCTTGGGGAAGTAGGGCTCGAGGGAGATCTCCGGCCGGTGCGCGGCGTCCTGAGCATGGCCATCGCGGCGCGCGCCGCCGGCTGTGCCGGACTGGTGGTTCCCGCCGCCAACCTTGCCGAAGCCGCCGTCGTCGCGGGACTCGAGGTGCGCGGCGCGCGGACGCTCGAGGAGGTGTGTCACTGGCTCGAGGGGAGAATAGAAATCGAGCCCGGCCGGGTGGACCTGGCCGGGCTCATGGCCGAACGTGCCGCGGACGTCGTGGACTTCTCGGACGTCCGGAGCCAGGCGGCCGCCAAGCGCGCGCTCGAGGTTGCTGCGGCGGGCGGGCACAATCTTCTCCTCATCGGCCCGCCGGGTGCCGGCAAGACGATGCTCGCTCGCCGCCTGCCCACCATCCTCCCGTCCATGACCCTCGACGAGGCGCTCGAGACGACGCGGATCCACAGCGTGGCCGGAGCGCTTTCATCGGGACACGCGCTCTGCGCCGTGCGGCCGTTCCGCGCGCCGCATCACACCATCAGCGATGCGGGACTCATCGGCGGCGGGTCGTGCCCTCGGCCCGGCGAGGTGAGCCTCGCGCACGGCGGTGTCCTCTTTCTCGACGAGCTGCCGGAGTTCCGGAAGAACGTGCTGGAGGTCCTGCGCCAGCCGATGGAGGACGGGGTCGTCACGCTGAGCCGAGCGGCGCTCAGCCTGACCTATCCTGCGCGCTTCATGCTCGCGGCCGCGATGAACCCATGCCCGTGCGGCTACCATGGCGAGCCCGGCAATCGGTGCAGGTGCGATCCGCTGCTCGTCGAGCGCTATCTCTCGCGCGTGTCCGGTCCTCTCCTCGACCGGATCGACATGCACCTTCAGGTACCCGCCGTCGCCTATCGGGACCTCGCCGGATCGGAGCCGGAGGAACCGAGCTCCGCCATCCGGGCGCGCGTCGAGGCGGCGCGGCGGGTGCAGCAGGCGCGCTTCCGCGAGCGGCCGGGCGTCCACGCCAATGCGCACATGACGCCGAAGGACCTGCGCGCGGTCTGCCGGATTTCGCCGGAGGTCGATGCACTCCTGCGCGCCGCGATCCAGCGCCTCGGGCTCTCGGCTCGGGCCTGCCACCGGATCCTCAAGCTCTCGAGGACCATCGCGGACCTTGCAGGCGCCCCCGAGCTCGAGCCGCGGCACGTGAGCGAGGCGATCCAGTACCGGAGCCTCGACCGGCATCGGGCAGGCAGTGCGGAGGCAGGCTAGAAGAGGCGCTCGTCCCAGGGCACGGGGAAGGGATCGGATACACTGACGCGGAACGCGTCGACGTGCAGCGGATTGACGAGCACGTTCCGGCCCGCCGGACGGGCCGGAAGCGCAGGCACCACGGCCACGGCAGTTCGTGCTTCGGCGAGCCAGCGGTCGCCCCATGCGAGCGCTTCGGGGGAACCGCGCGTGTCCCAGCCGGGAAGGGCGGCCGGATCGAGATGCTCCACCAGCTCATCGGGAATCTCGATGCGCACGGCGTGATGCGCCCCGGGAAGGGTGCGTGGCCGGAGGGCGTGCGCGAGCACCTCGAGGATCGAGCCCGCAAAGCTGTCCGCGGCGTAGATGACGGGCCGGCCGGGCGAATTCCACCGCGCGCCGCGGAGGCGCGCGCCCGTCCCGTCGAAGGGCGGGTGCCGGATCTTGCTGATGCGCCACGCGAGCATCAGGCGGGAAGTGCGTATTCCAGCCGGAAGAGCAGCTCCTCGACTTCACGGGTGCCGAGATCGCTTCGTGCCAGGTCCACGGGGCGCTCGCCATCGAGCTGGGGCTGAGCGCTGATGAGGAACTCCTGCGCCCGCGCCTCGTCCTCCCAGACCTGCTCGGCGAGCGCGGCCATCCGCGCGAGGCGCTCGAGCCGCTCGCTCTCCTCCGCGGTGAGGCGCTGCCGCCGGTGGAGGGTGGTCCGGGGGACGATGGAATACTTGAGCGCGGCGGCGCTGAAGCGGTCCCCGGCCACGTGCCCCACGACGGCCTCGAGCGCGCCGACGGGAAGGCCCGCTTCCACCGCGCGGCGGAGCTCCCCGACGGTGCGGATGCGGCGGCCGAGAACCTTCGTGCCGCCCATGATCTTCGCGACCTGCTGTGCGGTGCCGCTCACGGTGCGCTCCTGTCCATATGGAACGAAAGTATGTTCCACATGGGGCAACGTCAATCCGGCCCCCTCTCCTCCGGCTCCGCGTCGAACGCCCCGCGCCTGAGCCGGTCCTGCAGGGCGAGCCACCCGGGGCCGTCGGGAAGCGCCTCGACCACGATGAGCCGGCATCCCGCGTCGTCCAGGGCGTGGAGCGCGGCGTAGAGGCGCGCGGCGTAGGCGGCGGGCTCGCCGGGCATCTGCTCGAGCCGGTCCGCCCGCCACCCACGGGCCGAGTGCACCAGGGCGCCCGTCGGCCGCGCCCGGCTGCGGGCGAGGATCCTCGCCCCCTCCTCAGGGTCGGCCAGGACGAGACGCGCCCGCGGCGCATAATGCCGCTCCATCTGTCCTGGCGACCGCGGCGCGGTGCCGGAGGGCGGCGGACCCTGCTCGAGCGATCCGATGGCACCCTCGAGCTCGTGCAGCGTCACCATCCCCGGCCGGAGTAGCCGAGGGCGGCCGCCTGCGAGGTCCACCACGGTGGACTCGATGCCGACAGTCGTGGGGCCGCCGTCGAGCACGATCCCCACCCGGTTCCCCAGGGCCTTCACGACATGCTGGGCCGTCGTCGGTGATACCTCGGTGGACCGGTTGGC
>DASUXZ010000215.1:0-9199 GCA_036377655.1 Gemmatimonadales bacterium | reverse complement strand
AGCCTGTTCGGTCTCTTCGCGCACGACCTGGTCGAGCGCCGCCTGCTGCAGGGCCCAGGACGACAGACCCTTGCGCTCGAGGTACGGATACCCGACCCCACTGATCAACAGGATCGACGCGTCTGATGCCCGGGCGAGCGCAGTCGCGTGCGGGAGCGCCCGCTCTGCCATTTCCGATCCATCCAGCGGCACGATCACTCGCTTGTACATTCACGCCTCCGTCGGTCGAATTACCAGACCTCCCGACCATATCGCACCTCGAATCACGGATCCGTGGCGGGTCGGGCGTGGCTATGACATTCTCGTGACTGCCGCCTCGCCTGCCTCCTCCGACGTGCCCCGCGCATCGCCGGCGAAGCGCTCGTTGATGTGCGGGTTGTGGAGGTGGACCGGCTCCGCCTTACCGCGCACGCGCAAATTCAGCGCCTCGACCAGGACTGAGAAGCCCATCGCGAAGTAGATGTAGCCCTTCGGGATGTGCTGCTCGAACGCCTCGGCCACGAGCGACATGCCGATCAGCATCAGGAAGCTCAAGGCAAGGATCTTGACCGTTGGGTGCTGATCGACGAACCGGCTGATCGGCCCCGAGGCGATCAGCATGATCCCGACCGAGATCACGACGGCCGCAACCATCACTTCGATGTGCTTGGCCATGCCAACCGCGGTGATCACCGAGTCGAGCGAAAAGACGATGTCGATCACCATGATCTGGGCGATCACGGCGAGGAGCGAGCGGGCCGGTGCCTTGAGCTCGCTCGCCTCGTGCTCGCCCTCGAGCTTCTCGTGAATCTCGTGCGTCGCCTTCGCGATGAGGAACAGGCCGCCGAGGATGAGGATGAGCGCCCGGCCGCTGACCTCGATGCCCGCCACCTCGAAGAGCGGCCGGGTGAGGGTCACGATCCATGCGATGCTGAAGAGGAGCCCGAGGCGTGACACGAACGCCCCGGCGAGGCCGAGCCGGCGGGCCCGCGAGCGCTGCGCCTCGGGCAGGCGCCCGGCGAGGATCGAGATGAAGATGACGTTGTCGATGCCGAGAACGATCTCGAGCGCGGTGAGCGTGAGGAGGCCCATCCAGGCGTTGGGATCGGAAAACCAGTCCATGCGATGCTCGAGGTGCGGGTGGCCGTTCGCTCCGGAACGAGGGGGAAGATAGGCGGGTCGCCGCCTCCCGCGCCCGCCTATATTCCGGCATGACAACGCACGCCGCGCCGCTCATCGTCGGCGCCGGTATCGCCGGCCTCTGGGCGGCGTGGCGGCTCTCGGTCGAAGGCCGGGGGGCGGTCGTGCTCACGAAGTGCGCCCTCGCCGACAGCGCGAGCGCCTGGGCGCAGGGCGGGATCGCGGTCGCGCTCGCGCCCGGCGACAGCCCCGCGGCGCATGCGGCGGACACGCTCGCGGCGGGCCGCGGCCTCTCGGACCCCGAGGCCGTGCACGTGCTCACCACCGAGGGCCCCGACCGGATCCGCGAGCTCCTCGCGCTCGGGGCGCGGTTCGACCTCGGCCCCGACGGGCGGCTCCGCTTCGGCCTCGAGGCGGCGCACACGCGCCCCCGGATCATCCACGCAGGCGGCGACCGGACCGGCGCCGTGCTCGTGAGCACCCTGGTCGAGATCATCCGTGCGGACCCCGCCGTCGAGATCCTCGAGTACGCCGAGGTGCGCGAGCTCCTCGAGGCGGACGGGCGGATCGCGGGGGTGAGGATCGTGCATCGCGACGGCTCGGTGACCGAGCGGTGGGGGTCCGGCGTGGTGCTCGCGACGGGCGGCGTCGGGCAGCTCTTCGAGACCACGACGAATCCCCTCGTCGCGACCGGGGACGGGTGGGCGCTCGCGTATCACGCCGGCGCGGAGCTCCGCGATCTCGAGTTCCTCCAGTTCCATCCCACGGCGCTGCGCCTTCCCGGGGTCAACCCGGCGCCGCTCATTTCCGAGGCCGTTCGCGGCGCCGGCGCCATCCTCGTCGATGCCGACGGCCGGCGCTTCGCGCTCGACCACGATCCGCGCGGCGAGCTCGCCCCGCGAGACGTGGTCGCGCGCGCGGTCGCGGCCGCGAAGGGCGGCGCCTGGCTCGACGCGCGCGGCGTGCCGGACTTCGGCGAGACCTTTCCGGGCATCACGGCGATGCTCGCATCGCACGGGCTCGATGCGACGCGCGACCTCCTCCCGGTGGCGCCGGCGCTTCACTACGCGATGGGCGGGATCAGCACGGACCTCGACGGGCGCACGACGCGGACCGGCCTCTGGGCCGCGGGCGAGGTCGCCTCGACCGGCGTGCACGGCGCCAACCGCCTCGCGTCGAACTCGCTCCTCGAGGGGCTCGTCTTCGCCGACCGCGTGGCGCGCGAGATCCTGCTCGATCCGCCCGTCGCCGAGCCGGCGGACCGTCCGGTGCCGGCGCGCGAGGACGGCACGCCCGATCGCGACGCCGCCCCGATCCGCGCCGAGATGCGGCAGGTGATGTCGGAGTGCGTCGGCGTGGTCCGGAGCGAGGCGTCGCTGCTCGAGGCCGAGCGCGCGCTGCTGCGCCTCAAGTCGGCGACACCCCGGCAGGCGTGGCGCACCGCGAACCAGCTCCTCGTAGCGCGCCTCATCACGCGCGCGGCACTCGAGCGCCGCGAGACGCGCGGCGGCCACGCCCGGACCGACTTTCCCGAACCGCTCCCCGCGAGCGAGAGCGCCTGATGCCCCTCGCACTTCCCGTGATCGAGCCGACCACCCTGTCGCCCGACGAGATCGCGACGCTCCAGCGCGAGATCCGCGAGCTCGCCGACCGCCGCGGCGCCGTGATCATCGCGCACAACTACCAGCGGCCCGAGGTGCAGGACGTCGCCCATTTCGTGGGGGACTCGCTCGGGCTCTCTCGCCAGGCCGCGAAGACCGACGCCGGCGTCATCGTGTTCTGCGGCGTGCACTTCATGGCGGAGACGGCGGTGATTCTTTCCCCGGACAAGCGGGTCCTGCTGCCGGACCTCGAGGCGGGCTGCTCCCTCGCCGCCACGATCACCGCGCAGGACGTGCGGCGCTGGCGGGCGCAATTCCCGGACTACGTCGCCGTCGGGTACGTGAACACGACGGCGGAGGTGAAGGCCGAGCTCGACTACTGCTGCACGAGCGGCAACGTGCTCGACGTCGTGGACGCCATTCCCGCCGATCGCGGGATCCTCTTCCTGCCCGACTTCTTCCTCGGCGCCCACGTGCGGCGCATGCGCCCCGACCGGCGGATCGAGGTCTGGATGGGCGAATGCCACGTGCACAAGGGGATCAATCCGGAGCGGCTCGAGGCCCAGCGGAAGGCGCATCCGCAGGCCGAGGTGCTGGTGCATCCGGAGTGCGGGTGCGCGGGGCAGCTGGTCTACAGCATGGGCGTGGGCGACATCGACCCGGAGGGGCTCCACATCGCCTCGACCGAGCGCATGATCCAGCTCGTGGCCGAGCGGCCGGCGTCCGAATTCATCGTCGCGACCGAGACGGGCATCATGCACCGGATGGAGCAGCTGGCGCCGGACAAGGCGTTCCTTCCCGCCGACGCGGATGCGGTCTGCGCCTACATGAAAACGATCACCCTTCCAAGAGTGAAGGAGTCGCTCGAGCTCGACCGGTACCACATCACGGTGCCGCGGGACGTTGCGAAGCGCGCACGCGCGGCGGTGGACCGGATGGTGGCGCTCGGCGCCGGCGGCAAGCCCGGTGACTAGGCGCTCGCCCGAGGCGGAAGTCGCCCATCGCATCGCCCGGCTCGCGGTCGAGGAGGACGGGCGCGAGGACATCACCTCCGCCGTCGCCGTCGCGAAGGGGACGCGGGCGGAGGCGCGCGTCGAGTGCCGGACGGACGGCGTCGTGGCGGGGCTGGCCTTTGCGGACGCCGTCGCCGAGGTCTGCAGCACGCGGCCCGCCGACTGGCTCGTGCGCGAGGGTGACGAGGTCCGCGCCGGCACGGTGCTCGGCACGATGAGCGGCGACCTGGCCCGCCTCCTCCGCGCGGAGCGCCCGATGCTCAACCTCCTGCAGCGCGCGGTAGGCATCGCCACGGCCACCCGCGCCTACGTGGATGCGGTGCGGGGCACGAGCTGCCGCGTGCTGCACACGCGGAAGACGGCTCCCGGCCTCCGCGCGCTCGACATCGCCGCCGTGCTCGCGGGCGGGGGCGCGCCGCATCGGGCGGACCTCGCCCGGACGGTGATGGTCAAGGACAACCACTGGCGGGCGCTCGAGCTCGCGGGCCGGAGCCTTGCCGACGCGCTCGCCGAGGCGCGCAAGCGGAAGATCGAGGGGCTGCAGGTGGAGGTCGAAAGCGTGCAGCAGCTCGAGACCGCGTGCCGGGCGGGCGCGACCCGGCTCCTCGTGGACAACCAGCTCCCGGCGACCGTGGCCGACTGGGCCGCGCGCGCACGCGCCCTCGCGCCCGGCATCGAGATCGAGGCCACCGGCGGCATCACGCTCGCCAACGTGCGCGAGTATGCGGACGCCGGCGCCGACTACGTCTCGATCGGCGCGCTCACCCACAGCGTCACCGCGGGCGACGTCGCCATCGAGATCGCCGGCACGTGACCTGACTCCCACCCGGAATCCCATGCCCAGGATCCTCCCGATTCGCCACCAGCGTGCGCTCCCGCTCGAGCAGCTCATCGTCACCGAGCCGGCCGGAGCGGAAGCGCTCGAGATGGATGTCTGCATCGTCGGCGCGGGGCCGGCGGGGCTCGCCTGCGCGATCGAGCTCGCGAAGCTCGCCCGTGCGGACGCGGAGCGCGGCGAGGGCGCCGAGCTCAACATCGCGGTGCTCGAGAAGGCCGCGAGCCTCGGCGAGCACAACCTCTCGGGCGCGGTCGTGAACCCGCGCGCGCTCCGGGAGCTCTTCCCGGAGCTGCAGGACGGCGACTTCCCGTTCCGGCAGCGCGTCGAGGCGGAATCGGTCTACTTCCTCACCGCGGGCCGCGCTCAGCGGATCCCGACGCCGCCGACGATGAAGAACCACGGGTACCACACGGCCTCCATCTGCGAGCTCGTGCGCTGGCTCGGCGAGCGCGCCGAGGGCCTCGGCGTGAACGTCTTCACCGGATTCCCGGTGGACTCGCTCCTCGTCGAGGGCCAGACGGTGCGGGGCATCCGGACGACGCCGTCGGGGCTCGAGCGGAGCGGCGAGCCGGGAGGCGACTACACGCCGCCGACCGACGTGACGGCGCGGATCACCGTCGTGGCCGACGGCACCCGGAGCACCCTGAGCCAGGCGTATCGCGAGTGGCAGGGGATCTCCTCGGCCAACCCCCAGCTCTTTGCGCTCGGCGTGAAGGAAGTGTGGCAGGTGCGCCGCCCGCTCGATCGCGTGATCCATACCCTCGGCTGGCCGCTGCCGGCGGATGCGTTCGGCGGAAGCTTCATGTATCCGCACGGACCGGACCAGGTCGTGATCGGGCTCGTGGTGGGGCTCGATTATCCGCAGGCCTCGCTCGACGTGCACGAGCTCCTGCAGCGGATGAAGCTGCATCCGCTCTTCCGCGACTACCTGGACGGGGGAACGCTGCTCGAGTGGGGCGCCAAGACGATTCCGGAAGGCGGCTACTACGCCCTGCCCGAGCGCCGGCACGGCGATGGCATCCTTCTCGCCGGCGATGCCGTCGGCTTCGTGGACGTGCCGTCGCTCAAGGGGATCCATTACGCGATGCAGTCGGGCATCTTCGCGGCGCGGGCGGCCTACGACGCGCTCAAGCGGAACGACACGACCCGCGCGGCGCTCGCGGCGTACGATCGCGCGGTCGACGCGAGCTACATCGTGGACGACATGCGCCGCACCCGGAACATGCGCCTCGCGTTCAAGGACGGGCTCTGGCTCGGTGGCATGAAGGCCGGGCTCATGACCGTGACGGGCGGCCGCGTGCCCGGCGGCCGGATCAGCATGCATGCCGACGCCGAGGCGCCGCGGGACCCCGGACCCGGGGCGCCGTTCGTTCCGGACGGCAAGCTCACCTTCTCCAAACTCGACGCCGTCTTCAAGTCGGGTAATGCAACCCGCGACACCATCCCGAGCCACCTGCTCGTAGGGCCCGGAGTCACGGCGGACGTGGCCGAGTTCTACACCCACGTCTGCCCCGCCGGCGTCTACGAACGCGACGGCGAGGAGCTCAGGGTGAATCCGGCCAACTGCATCGACTGCAAGGCGACGGACGTCCTGGGACCGCGGTGGACCCCCCGCGAAGGGGGGAGCGGCCCCCGGTACCGGCTGATGTAGCCGTCGTATTTCTATGCAGTAAAGGAAGTTGGCGGCGAGGGGTGGCCCGGCGATTGCTGAATTCGCGCGCGATCCAGCGTGACAGCCCCGGAACCCGCTCCAGCGAGGGCCTACGCCGCAACTGCCGTCCGTCCGCAGCAAGCCACGAGGCAAGCCGTGGCAGAGCTTCCTCACCAACGACGACCCCGTCATGTCGCATGCGGGGCAGGCGGGGGAGCTCGTCGTGGCGCGGATCCGGCTCGGCCTCTCGCTCGCCCTGCTCGTGATTCCCCTCTCCGGGGCCATGGTCCAGCCCTGGGGCGACAAGCACATGGTGGGGCTCGGCGTGCTGTCGGCAGCCGCGGCGATCGCGCTCGCGGTGTTCCACCTCGTCCGGCGCGGGATGGTGGAGCGGTGGCTCGGGGTGGGGAGCACGGTGCTCGACGTCTCGCTCGTCACCGCGGCGCTCGTGACCTTCCTCGCGGTCGGCCAGCCCAACGCGGCGGTCAACAGCCGGCTCGTCTTCGACTGCTACTTCATCGCCATCGCCGCGACGTGCCTCCGGTATGACGTGCGCCTCTGCGTGCTCGCCGGGGTGCTCGCGATCGTGCAGTATCTCGGCGTCGCGATCTTTGCAGATCTCAACTGGGACGTGTACGGTGCGGTATACCGCCCGAACGAGTACGGGCTCTTCGACTGGTACGGCCAGATCGGGCGGCTCGTGCTGCTCGCCATCGCCTCAGTGCTCGCGGCCACGGTCGTGATGCGGGGGAAGGCGCTGCGGCGGCTCTCGAGCATGGACCGGATGACGGGCGTGTACAACCGCGGATACTTCGACGAGCGGCTGAGCGCCGAAATGAGCCGCGCGCGGCGCCAGTCGGAGCCGCTCGCGCTCGTGATGCTCGACGTGGACCATTTCAAGCGCTTCAACGACAACTACGGCCACGCCGCCGGCGATGCGGGGCTCCGCGCCCTCACCAACCTCATGCGCCACTCGCTCCGCCGGAGCGACCTCGTGGCCCGCTACGGCGGCGAGGAGTTCGTCGTGGTCCTGCCGGTGACCACGGCCGAGCAGGCGATGGACAAGATGGAGGCCATCCGGGAAGCCGTGGCCCAGCTCCCGATCCGCCTTCCGAAGCAGCAGACGACGGCGCTCCTCACGCTGAGCGCCGGCGTCGCCGTGTTCCCGGAGGACGGGGTCACGGCGGACGAGCTGCTCGATTGTGCGGACGAGCGGCTCTTCCAGGCGAAGCAGGCCGGGCGGAACCGGGTCTTCGGGCCGCCGTCCGGCCGGGCCGAACCGGCGCCGCGGGCGGAAGCGAAGGTGGCGAAGGCCGCGGGGGAGGCGAGGTGAGCGGCAGGGGCGAGGGGGTAGTCGGTAGGCGGTAGGCGGTGAGATCACCTCTCCCCCATCACCTTGATCACCACCCGCTTCCTCCGCTGTCCATCCCATTCGCCATAGAACACCCGCTGCCACGGCCCGAAGTCGAGGTTGCCCTCCGTGATCGGGACGATGACCTCGTGCCCGACCGTGAGGCTCCGGAGATGCGCCGCGGCGTTGTCCTCGCCGGTCTCGTTGTGCTCGTACCGCCCGGGCTCCCAGGGCGCGATCGTCTCCTCCAGCCACCGCAGGATGTCCTTCCAGAGCCCCGATTCGCGATCGTTCACGAAGACCGAGGCGCTGATGTGCATGGCGCTCACGAGCACGAATCCCTCGCGCACGCCGCTCTTCCGCACCTCCGCGGCGACGTCGTCCGTGATATCGATGATCTCCTGGCGCTTCTTCGTCTCGAACCAGAGATAGTGCGTGTGGGTGGTCATGCAGCACCTCGTCTTCGCGTCACGAGGACGCCAGCAGGTCCGTCGCGAGGGCGACGTAGCGGTCGATGCCCTCGAGGAACTCGCGCTTGCCGATCCGCTCGCCATCGGTGTGCGCCACGCGGATCGTGCCCGGGCCCATCTGGAAGCACCGGCCCCACGGCGCGAGGAAGGGAAGGTCGCTCGCGAAGCTCACGACGGCAGTGTCCCATCCCACCGGCGCCGTGCCCTTGAACGCCGGTATCTCGGCGCGGAATTCCACCCGGACGGCCGGACCGGCCGCCTCCGCGATCCGGGCGCGCAGCCCGTCGGTCGGCCCGACGGTGCGGAAGAGGAGGACGGCCTCGGCATCCGGCGGAATGACGTTCGGGGCGACCCCGCCGCGGAGCAGCCCGATGTTGAGCGTGCAATCGCCGAGAAGCGGGTCGGCGGGAAGCTCCATGGCGCGGATCCGTCCGAGCGCGTCGAGGAGCGGCAGGAGCGCCGACGCCCCTTCGTCCGGATACGCCGAGTGGGCCGCGCGGCCGGCGGCGGTGAGGTTGACCTGCAGCGCGCCCTTCTGCCCGATCGTGAGGCGGTTCTCGGTCGGCTCGCCGTTGATGAGGTAGCGACCCTTGGGCTCGAGCGCGGCGGCGGCTCGCGCTCCGTCAGATCCGTATTCCTCGCCGACGACGAAGAGGAGGCCGATGCGGCGCTCGCCCGCCTCGGCGAGCCGCTCGGCGGCGGCCACCATCGCGGCGGCGAGTCCCTTCGCGTCGCAGCTGCCGCGGCCGTGGATGTGCTCCGCGTCCTCGCGAAGCGGCACGTACGGCGGAACGGTGTCCAGATGGGTGGAGAAGACGAGCTCGGGCGGCTCGCGCCACGCGTAGAGGTTGTGCCGTCCCGGCGTCACCTCCTGGAGCGTCACCCGATACCCCAGTCCGCGGAGGTGGTCCGCGAGGAGCGACGTCGCCGGCGCCTCGGAGCCCGACTGCGACTCGACGGCGACGAGGCGCCGGATCAGGTCGTACGGGTCCGTCATGCCGGTGCCGACCGGAGGTCCGCCTCCGCCGCGCGCGCCGCGCGCGCGCCTTCCGCCGGATCGACCCGCGCGAGGAGGAGCGCGCCCACGGCGAAGAAGGCGATCACCGAGAGAATCGCGTTGCGGCTGGACCCTGTCGCGCTGATGGCCACGTCGAAC
>DASUXZ010000214.1:0-14728 GCA_036377655.1 Gemmatimonadales bacterium | reverse complement strand
CGTCCCAGATGGCGAACGCGAACATGCCGCGCAGGCTCGCGGGGGCGGCGACGCCGTCGCGCTCGTAGACGTGGAGGACGGTCTCGGTGTCGCAGTGCGTGCGGTAGCCGAATCCGTCCCGCTGCAGCGCCGGCATGAGCTCGGGGTGGTTGTACACCTCCCCGTTGTAGACCATCTGGAGCGAGCCGTCCGCGCTCGCCATCGGCTGGGCGCCGTGGGCCACGTCCACGATGCTGAGCCGGCGGTGGCCGAGCCCGACGCCGGGCGCGAGGAAGAGCCCGGCCCCGTCCGGCCCGCGATGCACGAGCACGTCGCGCATGCGCTCGACGAGCGGCGCATCGAGGCGCCGGCTCGAGCCGTCAGGCAGGACGATCCCGCAGATTCCGCACATCGCTCAGCGTCAGCCTTTCCTTCGGAGTCCGGTCAGGTCCCTGCGAGCCGGAGCGGACCGTCTCCGATCTCCACCTCGTGCCGCCAGGCGCCCGTCGCGATCACGACGCGGCCCCCGGCGAACTCCACGCGCGGCTCTTCCGCGGCGCGGCAGGGGACGAGCGCCGTAACGACCACGTCCCCCGAGTTCCGCGGCATGCGGCAGACGCACGCCGGCGCGGGGACGCGCCTCCCGAACGCCGGCGAGCTCCACCGCTCCTCGAGGTCGAGCGTTCCGGCCGATGCCGCGAGGAGGAGACCGTCTCCCGGAGGTCCGTCGAGCCGGACGGTCCGGGCGTCACGCCGGCCGGCGGTGACATCCGGGCCGCATTGCCAGCGGACCTCGAACCCATGCGCCGACCCGCTCACCACCGTGTCCCGGACGATCCAGAACCGGTGCCGCACGAAGAGGATCGCACGCTGGTGGGTCGCCGGAGGAACGAGGTGGGCGTAGCCGTCGTGGGCCCCTTCAAGATAGTCGGCCTCGCGACCCTCTTCCCACCGGTGCAGCATCGCCGACGCCCGGCTCGTCCAGCGGAACGGCGTCGCCGGAATCGACGAGGACTGCCCCGCCACCGTGACGGTACTGTGCGCCGCCGAGCCCCGGAACTCGTTCCGCTCCGCCTCGGTGGCGACGTAGGTCCAGGTTCCCGGATCGACGAGGATCGGGAACCCGTTCGCGGAGACTTCGACCGCGAGGGTGTCGGCGTGGCCGTGGCCGCCGTTCAGGCCGCCGACCGGCCCGCAGTCGGCGAGCAGGTAATTGGCCTGGTCGTCCCATCCGTCCCGCATGACGAAGTAGCCGCCGTCCGGAAACGCGCGCGGAAGGCTCGGCTCCCTCCTCCCCGCCCGCTCGAACCGGGCCGGGCCGCCGGTCCCGAGGAGCCAGACGAGTTCCGGGGCCGGAGTCCCAGCGGCGAAGCAATAATCGGGCCTCCCGAGCAACGCGCCGCCGAGCGCGACCGTATCGCGGAAGTCGTTGGAAGCACGATAGTTGAGCTGCAACAGCCGCCCCCCGTCATCGTCCCCGACCAGCGGCCAGCGGCGGTCGGGTCGCATGAGCGCAACGATGTGGTCGAGGAGGCGCTCGAGGGCGCTCCGGAGCGGCCCGTCAAGAGGTGTCCCGGAATCGCGCCGGAGGAGGGCGAGGTGGAGGTAGAAATCGGTCGTATACCGGTGGTAGTACGTCGTCTGCTCGAAGTAGACGCCGTCGGGGCGGACCTGCCGGTCGAGCTCCTCGAGAAGGATCCGGCTCCCCCGCTCCACCCAGCGGGACGCACCGCGCAGCTCCGGGAAATGGGTCCCGATGTACACGAGGCCGAGCGCCTCGCCGGTGAGGTGGGTGTTCGGGCTGAAGTACGTCGAGAGGTGCACCTCGAGGTGCCGCGCGTGGACGTGCAGCAGCGTGAGGGCGCTCGCGTACCGGCCGTGAGTGAGCGCCGGCGAGCGCCGGATCAGGTAGAGCGCCCAGGTCCAGGCGATGGCGCGGAACGCGACCTCGAGACTGCTCGCCCAGTTGATGCCCCGCTTCGGCGGGTTGGCGGCGATCCACTCCGTCATGCGGTGCAGGAGCGTTTCCGCGAAGCGCTCGTCGCCCGTGATGGCCCAGGCCTGGGCGAGCGTCACGAAATGCGCATGGCGGTTGAGCTCCCAGACCACCTTGTGATCGCCGACCGCGGCGTGGTCGAGGTACGGGAGCCGGCTCCAGTGCACGAGCGGAGACCGGCGGCCGGAGATCGGGTCGAGCTGCCAGTCGATCGGCGTGCCGAACGAAAGGTCCCGATATCCGAGCAGGTCGAAGCGGCCTTCGATCGCGCGCCCGGCGCGGTCGAGGAGCGCGGCCGTCTCCGCGGGCCAGAGCCGCTGCATTGCGGCGCCTGCGCCCGCCGGGTCGTCGAAAGACGGGAATGCCGCCGCGGCGCGGTGGCGGAAGATCTCGAGCGCGACGGCCGGGCTCCGGCTGTCGACCCAGCGGGCAAACTGCGCGCCGTCCACCGGACGGCCCTCCGCGGACAGCCCGGCGCGCTCGAGCAGCACGGAGGCGAGCTGTCCGCCGCGCGTGCCGATCTCGCGGAGGCCCTTGCCGCGAAGGCGGGCGATCACCGTGCGAGCTCCTCGTACAGCGCCAGCACGGCGTCGATGTTCCGCTCGCCCTCGTCCGCCCCGGCGCCGCGCGGCGCGGCCGCGGCCGCCACGACCGCCGGCACGAGGGCGTCCCGATCGTCGAGCGGGATGAGCCGCACACCGTCGGGCCGCATGCCGGTGTCGGTCGCGACGACGGGCGTGCCGAGCGCGAGTGCTTCGCGCACCGAAATGGAATCGCCGTCGAAGCGGGTGGTGCGGAGGAACACGCGGGAATCGGCGATGAGCCGGACCGTCGTGTCGTGCGGGACGTCGCCGGCGAGGCAGATGTGCGCCGACACGCTCGAGCTCGCAATGCGCGCGGCGAGCTCCTGTTCCAGGCTGCCCGATCCCACGATGAGCAGCCCGGCACCGGGAAGCGCCGCGCGGATGGCGGGCAGGAGATCCACCTGGCGCGGCAGGTCGTATTCCGGCTCGAGGAGGCCGACCGTCGTGATCAGAACGGGGTGGGCCGCGGCGAATGCGGCGAGGCGAGGCGGCAGGGGAGCGGCCCGGTCCACGACGGGCGCCGCATGCGGGAGGATGAGCCGGATCGCCTCGGGCCTGCAGCCGAACCGCTCGAAGAGCGCGGCGAGCTCCCGGTTGACGACGACGATCCGGTCGAACCGCCGGAAGACGGCGCCGCGCAGCGTGCGGGGCGACGCCGTCCGACCTTCGGGCGACGACGGATATCCTCCCGAATGGAACGTCATCACCGAGCGCTTCCCCGGGATCATCGCGCACACGGCGGCGAGCCCGAGGACTCTTGGCGTTACGCTGCCGCCGAGGTGCAGGTGGACGATGTCGTACGAAAGCTCGCCCAGGAGGCGGAGCAGCGCCGGAACGCCGCGGGGATAGTACACCTCCTCATCGCCACTCTCCGGTGCGCTCGTGATGTTGATGACCGCGCACGGGATCCCCCGCTCCCGGAGACGGCGGCGGATGGCGACGATGTTGGTCTGCACGCCCCCGTGGGGCGGCGGGTACGGGCCGAGCTGGAGAACCCGCATCAACCCCGAGGCGTGAGCGACCGCCGCCAGTCCGCGTCGAGCGGCACCCCGCCCTCCCGTGCCGATTCCATGAGCCGAAGACAGACGACGGTGGCCCGCGCGCCGTCTTCGGCGCCGACGGCCGCCGGACGCCCGCTGCGCACCGCATCGATGAACGACCTGAGCTGCGCGTCGTACCCCTTCTCGGCGAAGAGCCGCCGTCCCGTCTTCCGGAGCGCGCCGGCCGACGTGAAGCGCTTGAAATCCTCCGCCATGGCGCCGATGCCCGGCGCGAACACCTCGACCCGCTCGCCTCCCGACGTGCGGCTCCCGACGGTGCAGTAGGTGAGGTTGGCGATCGAGCCGTCCGCGAACCGGAAGCTCGCGGCGACGTTGTTCTCGCCGATCGGCTCGGCGCGGCCGGTGGGCAGCGAGACGGCGCTCACCTGCTCGAACTCGCTCTCGAGGAGCCAGTGGAAGAGGTCCACGAAGTGGCATGCCTCGCCGAGGATCGCTCCGCCGATGGCCGGGTCGGCCATCCAGAAGCTGCCCGAGATGCCGGGAGAGTTGACGCGGGCCGTGAGCACCGCCGGACCGCTCCGGCGGCGGAGCTGCTCCTTGAGCGCCACGTAGTCCGGCGCGAACCGCCGGTTGAACCCGACGGTGAGCTGCCGGCCCGTCTCCCGCACGGCGGCGAGGATCTCGGCGCATTCGTCCTCGGTGAGCGCCATCGGCTTCTCGACGAAGACGTGCTTGCCGGCGCGCAGGGCGGCGAGCGCCTCCCGCGCGTGATACTGGTTGCGGCTCGTGATGAGGACGATGTCCACCTCCTCGTCCCGCAGGACCTCCGCATAATCGGTGGTGCAGTACGCAGCGCCGAAGCGGCGGGCGTACGCCTTGCCGCGCGCGCCGCTCGAGGACTGCACCGCCCGCACGCTGCCCCCTGCCTTCCTGAGCGCGGGCATGTGCGCCCAGCGCGCGATGTTCGCCGCGCCGATGAGCGCCACCCGGCTGCCGGCGGCGGCGGCGGGCGCAGAGCCCGCGGCCGTGACCGGCACCGTCCGCACCGGCGCCCTCCCTTTCTCCCCCTCCGGGGCGGGCGGATACTCGAGCAGCACCGCAAGGCTCGTCGAGCCCGGCTGCATGATCGTGTCGTAGGCGCTCGGCGCCTCCTCGAGCGGGAAGCGGTGCGTGACGAGGGGGCCCACCTGCACGCCGCCCGATCCGACGAGCCGGAGGAACTCCTCCATGTTGCGGTTCTCGGTCCAGCGGACGTAGGAATACGGGTAATCCTGCCCCTTCTTCTCATACGCCGGGTCGTAGCTCCCGGGCCCGTACGCCCTCGCCATGAAGAGCTGGATTTCCTTGAGGTACATCTCGAGCCAGGGGAAGCTCATCTCCACGGCACCGAGGACCACGATCCGGCCGCGATCGCGGCAGATCCTGAGCGCCTGCTCGCACGGCGCGGACGACTTGGCGGCCGCGGCCACGAAGACGCAGTCGACACCCTTCCCGTCCGTCACCGATGCGATGGCGTCGGCGAGCCCGCTGCCGCCAGCGAAGCCGTGCTCGGCGCCGAGCGACTTCGCGAGCTCGATCCGCTCGGGGCGGAGGTCGACGCCGATGACGCGCCCCCCCTGGAGCCGCGCGAGCTGTGCCGTGAGCTGCCCGACGAGTCCGAGCCCGATGACCGCGACCGTCTCGCCGAGGCCGACGTTGCCGGTGCGGACGCCGTTCATCGCGATGCTGCCGAGCGTGGCGAAGCACGCCGCGTCGAACGGGACGTCGTCCGGGACGCGGGCCACCAGGTTGCGGCCCGTCTGGATGCTCTCGCCGTGGCCGGTTCCCTCGCCACCGTAGGCCACGCGGTCTCCGATCTCGAGGTCCGTCACCGTCGGGTGCCGGTCGATGACGACGCCGGCGCCGGAATAGCCGAGCACCGCGTAGTCGCTGAACTTGGCGAGGACTTCGCTCGCGGTGCGCACCGGCCCGTTGGCCATCATCACGTCGAACACCTTGCGCAGGTGCGACGGATTGTGGGCGACCTCCTGGATGATCCCTTCCCTGTGGATCGAGGCCGTCTCGGTGCCGCTGCTGATGAGCGAGAACGACGGGCGTATGATGACGCCGTGCGGCACCGGAATCGGGTCCGGCACGTCATCCACCACGATGTCCTTGAGGCCCTTGCGCAATACCTGTTTCATCGGAACCCGGTTGTAGTCGTCACGATCAGCGGCGCCAGACGTCCCAGCGCCCGCGGAGCCCGTTCACGGTGGCGGTCACGATCGCCGCCTGGATCGAGATGCCCCAGGCGGCGAGCCGGACGAGCGCCCGCCCCTTGCCGGCGGCCGCAGCCGCGAGCGCGACGAGCAGGATCGATGCCGCGACGGCGGCGATGGCGGCAATGCCGTAGCGCCCGACGAGGATGCCCAGGATCCCCACCGCGAGCCCTGCCAGAAGATAGGGGGTGAGGAGCCGGAGGAGCTTGTGCAGCAGGAACTGGAGCCAGACGGGGTTCCGGACCGGCACGAGCACGCCGGGGAGCCAGGCGCACAGCTGGAAGTTGCCCGTGAGCGTCCGCACCTTCCGGCGATACTCCCCCGCCGGCTCGGTGCTCCTGACGTCGGAGGCGCGCGCCGAGTCGGTGAAGCCCACGCGATGCCCGGCGAGGACGAGCCGCATCGGCACGTAGAGGTCGTCGAGGATGAGCCCGGCGGGAAGCGGGGTCCAGAGCGCGCGGCGCATCGCGTAGATGGAGCCGCTCACGCCGATCGCCGAGTGGACGACCGCCTCGTCCCGGCGGAGGCGCCGCTCCATGCGCCAGTAGCGCTCGATGAGCGACGCGCGACCCCGCTCCGGCAGCTCGAGCCGTCCGGAGGTGGCGCCGAAGCGCTCGTCGGCGAGCGCCGTGACGAGCTCGCGAATCGCGTCGGGCGCGAAGCGCTGGTGGGTGTCGGTGAAGACGAGGACGTCGCCACGCGCGGCCCGGACGCCCGCATTGAGCCCCGTGGCCTTGCCGCCGGGCGGATCGCCGCGCACCACCACGAGCCGCGGCCGCTCGGCGAGCTCGGACTCGTGCGTGGGGCTCGCCGCATCGAGCGCGACGACGACCTGGAGGTCGCCCGGGTACTCCGAGCGGAGGAGGTCGTCCACCCGTGCGAGGATGTCGGCGGCCGGCTCGCGCGACGCGACGACTACCGTGACGCCGGGCCAGGCAGCCGGGACGCGCGGGCGGGCCCGGGGCGCGAGCGCGGCAGCGGCGCGCATCAGCAGCGGATACCCCGCCCAGACGAGCGCGAGGAGCAGCGCGGACACGGCGGCGAGTGTCGTCATACCGAGGCGTAGAGCGCGTCGAGCGCGCGCGCGAAGGTCCCGCGGTCGAACCGCCCGTCGAGGCTCGCGCGCCCTTGCCGCCCGAGCGCGCGCCGGCCGTCGGGATCGCCGATGAGCGCGTCGAGGGCGGCGACGAACCCGGCAACGTGGTCGGGCGCCACGAGCCGCCCTTCCTGGTCGCTCGTCACGATCTCGCGGATGCCGCCGACCGGGGTCGTCACCACCGGCAGCGAGGCCGCCATCGCTTCCGCCACGACGATGCCGAAGGTCTCGGAGCGGGTCGGGAGGAAGAAGGCGTCGGCGCTCGCGAGGACGTCCGGAACGTCGTCGCGGGAACCGAGGAAGTGCACCCTTCCGGCAAGATCGGGAGCCTCCGCAGCGCGGAGAATGCCCTCGGCGTATGCCTCGTGCCCCACCCCCGCACGCCCGGCGACCACGAAATGGACCCTGGCCCACCGCGGCACGAGCACCCGGGCCACATCGAGCAGCACGTCGAGCGCCTTGTTCGGCGTGATCTGGCAGACGGTGGCGACCACGACGTCGTCCGCCGCGAGACCGAGCGAGGCGCGGATGCTTCGTCCCGCGGCGAACTCGTCGATGTCCACCGGATTGTGGAGCACGAGCGAGCGGTCGGCGATCCGCTCGAGATGCCCCGTCGCCGCCCGGTGGGCCTCGGAGACGAACACCACCCGGGTCGCCGCGAGGCGGTTGAGGTTCTGCGCCGCGACGCTGAGCGGATTGTGCACGTGGAGGATGACGGGCACCTTCGCGAGCGGCGCGGCAAGGACGATGTCGAGGTTCCAGCCGAACTCGTTCACGTGCAGCACGTCCGCGCGGCACGCGCGGAGGAGTGCGGCGGCCCGGCCGATCGCGGCCGCCGCACGGAGCGGCCGGCGCCACGAGATTTCCGTCGCCGCGCCGTCGATGAGCTCGACGCCGCGCGCCGCGAGTGCGGCCGGGAGTGGCCCCTCCCGCTCGGGCGTGAGGAAGAGCGGCTCGTGCCGCGAGCGGTCGAGCGCGTCGATCATGCCGGCGAGGGCCTTGGGCGAGCCGGTGTCGAACTGGCTCGAGCTGTAGTAGTAGAGGATTCGCACGTCAGGGATGCGGCACGCGCCGCCGCTCGCGGTAGCCGCGGATCCGCCCCGCCGCCTGCCAGGTGAGCAGCTTGAAGTAGAAGCGCCGGGCGGGCGCCCGGGAGAAGAGCCATCGGGCCGCCGACGCGATGAGCTCGCGGAACAGGTAGCGCGGCACACCGGCGATCCGGACACTCGCCTCCGGGCGCCGGTACGCCTCCGCCTTGCCGCTGTGGAAGTACCAGGCGAGGAAGTACTCCTTGCGGAGCCGGTCCGGCGCCACCGGATGGTAGAGCATCGCCTCGGGCGTGTACCAGATCTCTTCCCCGGCGCCCTGCATGCGCAGGCCGAATTCCGTGTCCTCCCCGAGCAGGGAGCCCGCGCCGGCAGGTCCGAGATCGGTCCGGTATCCGCCGTGCCGCTCGAACACGTCCCGGCGCCACGCGCAGTTGGCGCCGATCGGCGCGGTGCGCGCGAGGCCGGGCTCGGGCCCCTGCCAGTACTGCACGATGGCCGCCATCATCCGGTAGGGCTCGCTCTCACTCACCCAGGCGGGCGGCGGCTCGCTCCAGTACGGCCGCACCGCGCCGGCGACGCCCATGCAGGAGGCACGCGCGAACGGCGCGAGCAGCCCCGCGAGCCAGCGCGGCGGCAGGCGCACGTCGTCGTCGGTGAAGGCGAGGATCGCGCCACGCGCCTCCCGGATCCCCCGGTTGAGCGCGTGGGATTTCCCCTGCGTGGGCTCGAAGAGGTAGCGGACGGGCAGCGGAAAGCCGGCCGCCCGCGCTTCGACGAGGCCGCGCGTCGCATCCGACGAGTTGTTGTCCACCACGATGAGCTCCGCCTGCATCCGCCCGATCCCCGCCTGGGAGGCGAGATCGTCGAGCACCCGCCCGAGCTCCGCCGCGCGGTTGTGCGTGCAGATGATGATGGAGACTTCGACGTCGGACATCACGCCTCGGAATAGATCGCCTCGAGTGAACGGGCGTAGGTGGCGCGGTCGTAGCGGCCCTCCAGGCTCTGCCGCGCGGCGGCGCCCACCGCCCGGCGCCGGCCGGACGAGCCGATGAAGAGCTCGAGCGCGGCGGCGAACCCGGCCCGGTCGTCCACCGGCACGAGCGCGCCCGCCTCCACCGACGAGACCACCTCGGGAATCCCTCCCACGTTCGAGGCCACGACCGGCAGTGACGCCGCCATCGCCTCCGCGACCACGAGCCCGTAGGTCTCGTGCCGGGTGGGGAGGAAGAAGATATCCGAAGTGGCGAGGACATCGGGAATGTCCTGCCGCGGGCCGAGGAAACGGACGCGTCCGGCGAGGAGCGGATCGGCGGCGCGCACCCGCTGGGCGGCGGCGTAGTCGTCCTCGCCGCGGCCGTCGGGGCCGACCACGAGAAAGGTGAGGTTCGGCCAGCGGGGGACGAGCTCGCGCGCGACGTCGACGAGCACGTCGATCGCCTTCCGGCGCGAGATCTGGCAGACACTCGTGACGACCGTCTCGGTCGGGGCGATCCCGAGCGCGTCGCGGAGCGAGCGGCCGGAGGCGTACCGCGCGATGTCGATCCCGTTGTGCAGCACGCGCGACTTCCCCGCAATGAGCTCGAGGCCCGGCGTCTCGCGGCGGTGAGCCTCCGAAACGAAGAGCACGCGCCAGGCGGCGAAGCGGTGCAGGTTCTTCCGGTGCACGTGCAGCGGGGTGTGCACGTGCAGCAGGACCGGGATGCGTGCGAGCCACGCGCCGAGCACGAGATCGAGGTTCCAGCCGAACTCGTTCACGTGGACGAGGTCGATCGCATGGCCGCGGAGCCAGCGCGCCGCACGGAGCGCCTGGCGAAGCGACCGCACGGGCCGGCCGAGCCGGAGGTCCTGGACCCGCCCGCGCACGATCTCGGCGCCGCGTTCCGCGAGCGCGGGGACGAGCGGCCCGTCGCCGGTCGCGAGGAAGACCGGCTGGTGGCGGGTGCGGTCGAGGAGCTCGACCGTGGTCGCCAGCATCCTCGGTGACCCGGTGTTGAAGTGCTGCCAGTTGTAGAAGTACAGGATCCGCATCGCTAGGCGGCGCGGTCGTTTCTCCGCCGGTAGAACTCGCGGATCGCCCCGGCGGCCATCATCGCGCGGAGCTTGAAGTAGAACCGGCCGCGCGGATCCCGCGCGGAAAGCCACTTGATGCCCCAGCTCGGGAGCTCGCGGAGGAGATACCGGGGAACACCGGCGATGCGGGTGGGGTGCGTGGGGCGGTAGCCGGCCACGAAGGCCTCGAGCCGCCCGCGCTGGAAATACCAGTGCTCGAAGTAGCGGCGGTTGAGGCGCGCCAGGGTCACCGGATGCCCGACCTCGGCCCGGCGCGAGAAGATGATCGTTTCTCCCCGGTGCATCACCCGCTGGCCGAACTCGATGTCCTCGCCCGGAATGACCCGCCCTCCCGAATGCCCGAGCTCTTCGACGAAGAGCCCGTGCCGCTCGAAGACCTCGCGGCGCCACGCCGAATTGGCGCCGATCGGCGGCGCCGTGACGCGCTGGCCCTCGACCGGCTGGGCGTACTGCACGATCGCGCCCATCATCCGGTACGGCTCCGACTCGCTCGCCCACGCCGGGCGCTCGCCAAGCCAGACCGGCGTTACGGCGCCGCCGACCCCCATGCACGCCGGATCGGCAAACGGCGCGACGAGCGCCGACAGCCAGTGATCGGTCAGCAGCACGTCGTCGTCGGTGAAAGCGAGGATCGGCGCCGCGGTCTCGCGGATGGCCCGGTTGAGCGCATGCGCCTTGCCCTGCACCGGCTCGAAGAGGTAACGGAGGGGCAACCGTCCGGCCGCGATGCGGGCGCCGACCGCCTCCCGCGTCCCGTCGCTCGAGTTGTTGTCCACGACGACGAGCTCCCAGCGGACCGACTCGAGCCCCGTCTGCCGCTCGAGCACATCGAGCACGCGCAGGAGATCCGCCACCCTGTTGTAGGTGCAGATCACCACGCTCACGTCGGGGATGCCGCCCGGCTCAGTCACGCACCAGCTCCTCGAAGAAGACTTGCTCGGGATCGCTGCCCCGCTCGATTAATTCGGCGAGGGCGGTCACTTCCCGGAAGGGAAACTGCCAGACCTCTTCCATCGCGCCTCGCCGCATGAGGCGGTCGGTGCCCTCGACGAGGTAGTGCACCAGCGCACCCGCCGCGGCTTCCGGCGCGAGCCCGAGCCGCCGGGCGGCATGGACCAGGACGTTCCGCGACGCCCGCCCGACGGGGGTTCCTGCATGCACCTGGCTCACCCACGGCTGGTCGAGCCCATGCCCGCCGGTGAGGAGGTACTCGGTGCCGGTGAACGTCAGGTGGCAGGCATCGAAAAGCGGCGCATCGACGAGCCCGAAATGCTCGAAGTCGAGCAACCGCCACACCGAGCCGTCCCGAATGACGTTTCCCGGCCAGAGATCGCCGTGCTGCGGAAATCGTGCCGCCGTCCCGGCGGCGTCGAGCACCCGCGCGAGGGCCTCGCTGCGGGCCGCTCCCAACCCGCGGTCCGCCAATCGCTTGAGGCCGTCGCGGGACGCGGCGGCGAAGTCGAACGGGGCGGCGCTGCCCGCGTCCGGCAGCCGCTCCCGCGCCACACGCCCCACGTCGGACGTGAGGTCGATCAGCTCCTCGAGCGTCGCCTGCCATTCGGGAACCGGCATGCCCTGCACCAGCCGGGCGAGAAGCGGGCCGTCCACGTACCGCGTCGCCAGCACCTGAATTCCCCCGGACCGGCTTCCCGCGGCCTCGAGGAGGTGGGGACGGAGGGCCGGCGCGTCCGCCAGGATCCGCAGCACCTCGATCTCGCGGGCGGCCACCGCGTCGGCGGCATCCCGGCAGCGCACGTAATAGGCGGGATCGCCCGCTTCGGAGAGGAGCAGGAGGTTGAAGCCGCGGGCGGGATCGCCGTCGACCGGGTGCGGCGGGACCGGGATCGGGCCGTCGTTTTTGACCATGACGATCCGGCGCCAGTCGGCGGGGAGCGAATCACCGAGCCGGCGGAGCGCGTCGTCGAGCGCGGCAGCGAGTGCACGGTTCACACGAACCCCACGCAGGCGCAGCCCGGATAAAGAAGCGCGTGGCCGCCGAGCCGGGCCACGAGCGGCCGGAACCGCCCGAGGCGCGAGGAGACGTGCTGCACGCGCTCGTGGTGCTCCGCAGCCGGCGCCCAGATCGGGATGATGCTGTTGGCCCCGGGATAGGGCTGGAGGTAGTAGGAGCCGACCGCGGAGAAGCCCGCCCCTTCGAGCACGGCGGCGACCGACCGGCTCTGCGCCAGCCGCGCGGGACCCCAGCCGCTGATGACGCGGCGCGCCCACCGCGGATTCATGAACGTGACGAGGAGGCACCCGCCGTCGCGCAGCACCCGCCTGGCCTCGTTCACGGAGTCCACGAGCCAGGCCCGGTTCGACGCGCACTCCTCGAGGCGCGAGATCGCGACGAGATCCACCGAGCGATCCGCCGATTCGCGCCGGACGGCCGCTCCCGGCGCGACCCGTTCCACCGAGCCGAAATGGGGCGAGAGCACCTGGGCGAGCGTGTCGCCCTCCGGCGCGATCACGAGCGCGCGCTCCTGCTCGGCGGGAGCGAGGAGCCAGACCCAGTTGCCTGCCGCGAGCACCGGTGGGGATGCGATGAGCTCTCTCGTCATTCTCCTCGTTCGGTCTGGTCCACCGCATGCGAATGCGCCTCCGGCAGCGTGCCCGGTATATTCCGGCCGGTGCGCGCGTCAGCAGGCAGGGGCCCGCGGCGCCGTCGCGTCGCGACTGTCGTGCGGGCACTACAGAAGCTACACCTGCCCGTGCGGGCCTGCATGGCATCGCTCTTGCCCGAACGGCCCGCCGAATGTCGCATCCACTGCTGCTCCCTCGAGGGAAAGGCGCCCGATGAAGCTCGTGATCCTCGCCGGCGGGCTCGGTACCCGGCTGTCGGAGGAAACGGCGGTCAAGCCGAAGCCGATGGTCGAGATCGGCGGCCGGCCGATCCTCTGGCACGTCATGAAGATCTACTCGGCGCACGGGATCAACGACGTCGTCATCTGCTGCGGCTACAAGGGGTACGTCATCAAGGAGTACTTCGCGAACTACTTCCTCCACATGTCCGACGTCACCTTCGACCTCCGCCGGAATGCGATGGAGGTGCTCAACCACCGGGTCGAGCCGTGGCGGGTCACGCTCGTGGACACGGGGGACGCGACCATGACCGGAGGGCGCCTCCGGCGGGTCCGCGAGTACCTCGGCGACGAGACCTTCTGCTTTACCTATGGCGACGGGGTCGGCAACGTGGACGTCAACCGGCTGGTCGCGTTCCACCGGGAGCAGCAGGTGCTCGCGACGCTCACGGCCGTGAAGCCGCCCGGGCGCTTCGGCGCCGTGTCCCTCGCGCAGGGGCAGCACAAGATCGCGTCCTTCCGCGAAAAGCCCCGCGGCGACGGCACCTTCGTCAACGGCGGCTTCTTCGTGGTCGAGCCGAAGGCGATCGACTACATCGCGGGCGACGGCACCGTCTGGGAGCAGGAGCCGCTCGAGGAGCTGGCGCACGCCGGGCAGCTGGCGGCCTACACGCACGAGGGATTCTGGCAGCCGATGGACACGCTTCGCGACCGCCAGTACCTCGAGGATCTCTGGGCCCGGGGCGACGCGCCCTGGAAGGTCTGGTAATGGCACGCGTCTTCCTCACCGGCATCGACGGCTACATCGGCACCGTGCTCGGCCCGGTGCTCATGGGGCGTGGCCACGAGGTCACTGGCTGCGACACCGGCTTCCATCGGATCGGCTGGCTCTACAACGGCGTGCCGGGGATGCCCCGGGTGATCAACCGGGACATCCGCCAGGTGACGGCGGAGGACCTCGCCGGCTACGACGCGGTCGTCCACCTCGCCGAGCTGAGCAACGATCCCGTCGGCCAGCTCGCGCCGCACATCACCTACGACATCAACCACAAGGGATCGATCCGGCTCGCCGAGCTCGCGCGCAGGGCGGGCGTGCCGCGGTTCATCTACTTCAGCTCGTGCAGCGTCTACGGCGCGAGCGCCGATCGGGCGCAGGACGAGAACGGCACCACCCAGCCGCTCACCGCCTACGCGGAGTGCAAGCTCCTCGTGGAGCGCGACCTGCACCCGATGGCGGGAGACGACTTCTCGCCCACGATCCTCCGGAACGCGACCGCGTACGGCGCCTCCCCGCGCCAGCGCTTCGACCTCGTGGTGAACAATCTCGCGGGGCGCGCCTGGTGCTACCGGGAGATCCGGATGGACTCCGACGGCACGCCATGGCGCCCGCTCGTCCACATCCTCGATATCGCGCAGGCGGCGGCCTGCGCGCTCGAGGCGCCGCGCGAGGCGGTGCACGACGAGGTCTTCAACGTCGGCGCCAATTCCGAGAACTACCAGGTGCGCGACGTCGCGACGATCATCGGCGAGACGTTTCCCGGATGCGAGGTGACCTTCGGGAGCCGCGGGGGCGACCAGCGCGACTACAAGGTCAACTTCGACAAGATCGCCGCCCGGCTGCCGGGGTTTTCGCCCCGCTGGACGGTGCGCAAGGGGGCCGAGCAGCTGCTCCAGGTCTTCGAGCGGATCCGCATGCCGGTGGACCTGTTCGAGTCCCGCGCGCATACCCGGCTCAAGCAGATCCAGTACCTGCTGGAGACGCAGCAGATCGACCAGGACTTCTACTGGAAGGAATGAGGCCCGCTGTCGGGCGACCGCGATGATCTTCACCGAAACCCGGCTCTCCGGAGCCTTCCTGCTGGACCTCGAGCCGCGTGAGGACTCACGCGGCTTC
>DASUXZ010000213.1:0-10218 GCA_036377655.1 Gemmatimonadales bacterium | reverse complement strand
CGCTTTTCCCCCGGCGGGCCGTTCATTCCTTCCATGCACCCCACCCGCGACCACCACCTCCCGATCGACCCCGAAGCGTACCGGCGAGCCCCGCATCCCCGCGGACGCGTCATCGTCATCGCCCCGACGCGCGCCGCCTGCGAGACGATCGAGCTCGCCCTGCAGCTGCATCTCGACACGCTCCTCGAGCGGGAACACGGCCGCGAGCTGCGCGACTGGTCCGCTGCCGGAAAGGCGTTCGGGATCGTCGCCGGCACCGGCACCGGCAAGACGCTCGGCATCCGGCCGATCGCGGAATCGATCCTCGGCGAATCGCTCCGCGTCGGCGTGGTGAACCGCGAGCGGGAAGCGACGCCGGAGACGCCGTCCTGGAACGTCGTCATCGTCACCACCGGCATCGCGCGCCGCTGGTTCGAGGACGACCTCATCAGCGGCCGCGACACGATCATCGTGGACGAGATCCACCAGACCTCCGCCGAGCTCGAGCTCTGCCTCGCCCTCGGCAAGCGCGCGGGCTGCCGGTTCATCTGGCTCAGCGCCACCGTGGATCCGACGTTCTACGCCCGCTACCTCGAGAGCAGCGAGGTGCTCGAGACGCGCGCCTACGACCCGAAGCTGCGCGCGCGCGTCGAAGTCGAGGCGAAGCAGCCGCTCGAGTTCCTCGACGAGAAGTTCATGCGGCGCATCATCAAGGAGAAGCGCGGCGTCGCCGTCTTCGTCCCGACACGCGCCGAGGTCGAGAAGCTCGCCACCGAGCTCGGCGAGCAGTGGCGGCGGCTCACGACCGCCTTCTACCACGGCGGCGAGCCGATCCGCGTCATCCGCCCCTTCCTCGACAGCGAGGTGCCGCGCCCCTGGCTCCTCGCGATGACCGCCGCAGGCCAGAGCGCCCTCAACGTCCGCGGGCTCGATACGGTCGTCATCTACGACGCGCGTTACGGCAACGTCGTGGAGCGCGGCCGGAACGTGCTCCACCGCATGTACCTCGGCGCGAACGAGATCCTGCAGATGGCGGGGCGGGTGCACGGGCGCGTCCCCGGCGGAGAGGTCTGGATCCTGAGCGACCGCGACCTCGACTTCGACACCCTCCGCCCGACGCCTCCCGAGTTCCAGCTCGCCGGCGATGCCGAGCGGGTCGCGATCACCTGCGCGGCGCTCGGCGTGGACGCAGCGGATCTCGACCTTCCCGTGCCACTCGACCGCGCCGCCTATCGCCGCGCCATCGAGACCCTCACGGCGCGCGGCCTCGTCGAGCGCGGCCGGCTCACGGCGTACGGGCGCGAGGTGGAGGCGATGCCGGTGGACCGCGCGTGGGGCGAGATGCTCGTGCACGCGGAAGGCGACCTCATCCCGGTCTGCAGCGTCTGCTCCAACATCGACTCGCTCCATCGCATGACGCGCGAGGAGCGGGACCTCCACGGCCTCGTGTCGAACGGCAGCGACCATCTCACCGCGTACAACGTCTACGCGGAGGCGGTGAACCAGCACGGCTACCTCGGCGAGGTGTACGGGCTTCCGCGCCACCTCTTCGACGACGGGCTCGAGGAGTGGGCCGAGCGCCGCGGCGTGCTCGTGAAGGCCGTCGAGGACACCGCGCTCGGCACCGCGAGCGTATACCGCGCGCTCGAGCTGCCGCTCCCGAAGACGCTGCCGCACGTCACGAAGGAGATGCGGAAGCGCTTCGCCGACCTCGTCGCCCGGATCATGCCGTTCGACCTCGTGATCGACGAGCGCACCGCCGACGGGCAGGAAGCCCGGGTATCGAAGACCTCGGTGGCGGGAAGCTGGGGCGCGGTGGCAGGGAACCTCCGCTTCTTCGCGGACCGGTTCGGGATTCCCCGCGCCTCGATCGAGGGCACGACCCTCCCCTACGACCTCGTGCGCGAGCACGCCTCGTGGGGGCCGCCGGTGGTCGGCGTGGGCGGCCCGCGGAAGCACCAGCGGGTGACGGTGAGCCGGCGTCGCGAGTACTTCGGCTTCGACCTCGAGACCTCGGTCGAGGTGCTCGAGGGCCGCTTTCCCCCGCAGTACCGCGCGGGAGCGCTCGACGCGCTCGCGGAAGCCGTGCTCGCCGGCGAGACGGTCCATCCCGACCAGGGGCGGATCCGCCGCGCGGCGGAAGCGCTCGACGAGCTCTGGCGCCGCTCCGGCGGAGCGCTCGTCAACCTCGAGCGACCGACGCTCCTCCGGCGGATCCGCTTGCAGCTCGAGCAGGAGGGGGTGGACAGCTGGGAGTCGTTCATCCGCGCGCGGCTCGCGCTCGACCCGGCGGATCTCGTGGACGCGAAGGTCCGCGAGCGCCTCGACGCGCTCCCCGACCGGATCCACGTCCGCGGCGACTCCGCGCCGCTCACGTACGAGGTGCGCGACGGCCGGGGGATCGCGCGCGTCACGCTTCGCGAAGGCCAGGCGCGGCGCGTGCGAGCCGGCGATCTCGCCTCGCTCGACCGGCCGCTCCATTTCGCGGTGCGCCGCGGAAACCACGCCCCCATCCTCGCCGAGACCCTCGACGACCTGCGCGATGCGCTCGACCGGCAGCCGCGGGGGGGCAGAGAGGGGCGCACGACAGAGCGGTCAGACGGTCGGACGGTCGGACGGTCGGGCGGTCGGACGGGGGGTGGGGGGGGGAAGGGAAAGAGCCGCAGGCAGCCGCATCAGCGAAAAGGCCGGAGGCGGTAGCCCCCGGCCTGCTCGATCGTCTCACGCCCGTCCGACCGTCCGGCTCCCTACAGCACCGCCAGCCAATACCGATCATACACCTCACGCACCGCCTCCGGATCGTCGCCGAGGAGGAGTGGAAGCTGCATGCCGTCGAGGGTGGCGAGCACCACGCGAAGGCGCCCGACCGGGAACTCGGGAAGGTCGAGCGCGCTCGCCATGGATGTGGCGACGCGGCGCAGGTCGTCGGCGGTGGCGGGAAGCGCATCACGCACGGCGGCATCCTGGACCGTCGCCAGCGCGAACCAGCCGGCCGATTCACCGCTCGTGGTCTCGGCGAGGAGCACCCCCCAGAGCGCGTCGAGCGCCTCGGTGCCCCGCCGCGCGAACGCCGCCGCACGGCGCGCGAGACGCTCGCGGCGGAGTGCCGTCGCCACGAGCCCGAGCAGCTGCCACTTCGTCTCGAAATGGTAGTGCACGAGGCCCTTCGCGCACGCCGCCTCCCGCGCCACGCGCTCGACCGTCCAGCCGGCGAGCCCCTCGCGGATGAGGATGGCTTTCGCGGCATCGATGATCCGCTGCTGGCGCACGCCGTGTCCGGTGGTGACGGGAGTGACGGTCACCGGAAGGGCCGGGGCGACGAGTGTGGTGGTCATGTCCGCAGGTGCTCGCCGGGAAGAAGGTGATCAGGCGGTGCCGAGGAGTCGGTCCGGATCCGCCTGCCGCTCGATGCGATCGCACATGATGTCGCAGAGGAGCAGGACCTCGCGGTCCGCGAGGGCATAGAAGACGAAGAGCCCTTCCTTCCGCCGGCTCACGAGGCCGGCGGCATGCAGGATCTGCAGGTGCTTGGAGACGTTGGCCTGCCCCATGCCGGTGAGGTCGATGAGCTCGGACACGGCCATCTCGCCGCCCCGGAGCGCGTCGAGCATGCGGAGCCGGGCGGGCTCGCCGAGCGCCTTGAACCGCTCGGCCACGCGGGCGAGGTCCGCCGGAGTGAGCGTGCGCTTCATCGGACCGCCTCCGCGGGGGCCCGCTCGACCGGATGTCCTTCCTTCTCCCAGGCACCGAACCCGCCGGCGAGGTTGACGACGTCCTTGATGCCGCGCGCCTGGAGGATGCTCGCGGCGATCGCCGAGCGGCCGCCGCCCTGGCAATGCAGCACGAGCGGCCGTCCCTGCGGCACCTCGCCGATGCGCTGCGGCAGCTGCCCGAGCGGGATGTTCGGGACGTCGGGCATGTGGCCGGCCTCCCATTCGCTCGCGGCCCGCACGTCGAGCACGGCCATGGGCCGCTCGCCGAGCTCTGCCGCCAGCTCCGCGGGGCGCATCTGGCGGATCGTCTCGAGCGAGCGCCCGGCGGCTGCCCACGCCGCCACGGCGTCGGTCGCGAACCATCCCGCGATCCGGTCGAGCCCGATCATCGCGAGGTCCCGGACCGCTTCGTCGAGCGCGCGCCCGCCATCGGTCGTGAGGAGGTAGAAGTCGGCGTCGTAGGGCAGGAACCAGCCGGCCCAGGTCGTGAACGACTTGTTGAGCGGGAGGTTGATCGTGCCCGGGACGTGCCCGGCGGCGAACGCATCGGCGGAGCGCGTGTCCGCCACGACGGCGCCGCGCTCGAGCACGCTCGCGAGCTCGGCCGGCCGCATGGCGCGCGGCCGCTGGAAGGCGCCGAGGATGCGCGGGCCTTCGCGGTTCATCCGCTTCATCTCGGCGAAGTACCGCGGCGGCTCGGGCTGGCCCGCGAGCACCTCCTCGACGAATGCCTCTTCCGACCGCGCATTGAGCCCCCAGTTGACGAGGCGCTCGTAGCCGAGCGTCGTCTGCGGCACCGCGCCGAGCGCCTTGCCGCACGCCGACCCGGCACCGTGGCCCGGCCAGAGCTGCAGGTGGTCGGGGAGCTTCTTGAACCGCTGGATCGAGGCGTAGAGCTGCCGCGCGCTCGCGTCCATCGTGTCGGACACGCCGGCCGCACGCTCGAGAAGGTCGGGCCGGCCCACGTCGCCGACGAAGACGAAGTCGCCGGTGAAGACGCCCATCGGGGTGTCGGTGGCGGCGGTATCGGTGACGAGGAAGGAGAGGTGCTCCGGGGTGTGCCCCGGCGTGTGCAGGACCTGGAAGCGGATGTTGCCCACCATGAACGAGTCGCCGTCGTGCAGCAGCGAGGCGCCGTCGCCAGCGGCGAATTCGTACTGCCAGTCCCGTCCCCCTTCCGCGGAGAGGTGGAGCCGGGCGCCGGTCCGCGCCGCGAGCTCGCGGCTCCCGCTCGCGAAATCGGCGTGGATGTGCGTCTCCGTGACGTCGGTGATGCGGAGGCGCTCGGACGCCGCCGCGGCGACGTACTGGTCCGCGTCGCGGTTGGGATCGATGACGATCGCCTCGCCTGTGGCCGCGCAGCCGACCAGGTAGCTCGCCTGAGCCAGCTTGGTGTCGTAGAAGCGTTTCAGCAGCATTTCGTTTCCTTCAGCGTGATTCGGCGGGAGGATCGGCCGGCATCAGCGCGTAACGGTTCTGGTAGAGCACGAAGGCGCCGATCACGACGAGGAACACGGCGAAGGCGCGCTTCAGCTGGGCCTGTGACACGTGCCGCACGAGGCGGCTTCCCGCGAGGATCCCGGCGATCGCCACGAGAGTGAAGAGGGCGAGGAAGCCCCACGCCATCGTCACCTGGCCGGCATAGCCGGCGAACCCCGAGGCGGTGTTCATCGCGATCACGAGGAGCGACGTGCCCACGGCTTCCTTCATCGGCACCCGCCCCAGCAGCACGAGCGCAGGAACGATGAGGAACCCGCCACCGATCCCGACGACGCCCGTCATCGTCCCGACGAGGAGCGCCACGCAGGCGAGGAGCGGGAGCGAGGCCGGCCGCTCCTCCGCACCCCCGGCCGGGCGCCGGCCGGCGCTCCGGTACATGGAGACGGCCGCGGCGAGCATCACGAGCGCGAGGAGCGCGAGCTGCAGGGCGCCCGGCATGAGGGGCGCCAGGAACCGGGCAGCGAGGAACGATCCCGCCATCGCCACGAGGCCGAAGAGGAGCGCCGTGCGCACCTGGACGTTGCCCGCCCGCCAGTGACTCGCCGCGCCGACGAGGCTCGTCACCCCGACCACGGGAAGGCTCATCGCGATCGCGTCCTTCGGCGCGAAGCCGAGGACGTAGACGAACACCGGCACGGTGAGCGTCGAGCCGCCGCCGCCGAGCAGCCCGAGCGAGAGGCCGATGAGCGCCGCGAGCGCGAGCCCGATCAGCTGCACGGCTCCCGCCGCGACCGATAATTTACCATATAACGAAGTAGGTATATTGCGGCCTGACGAGGCGTCCCGCAAGGTGTGTGCGTCCCGGGGACGCGAAAACGACTCCAATTGCAGGCGAACGTCCCTAACTGAAACTTGGCGCCCTCGATGGCGTAGGTCCTTCATGCCAGACACGAACTCCATGCCCTCGGTGTTCTCGCCCCTCGCGAAGGCCCTCCTCGACGGGTTCAGCGAGGGGGTCGTCGTCTTCGACGCCGAGGGCAAGCTCCTGTACGCCAACCAGCAGGCGCGCAGCACCCTGAGCGACGAGGACCTGACCGAGGGGGCCCAGGACCTCATGCCGCGGCTCGCCTCGATCGGCGGCCGCCTCCGGCCGCTCCGGATCGGCGCGCTCGAGGTGGGGGAGGCGATGTTCATCCCGGGGACCGACGGGGCCACGACGCTCGCCGAGCGCGAGCGGGAGGCTATCGTCCGGACGCTCGACGCGCATAATTGGAAGCTCGCGGAGACCGCCAGGGAGCTGGGCATCAGCCGCACCACCCTCTGGCGCCGTCTCAAGGCTTACGGGCTTCACCGGGACGGCCGCAGCAAATGGGCGCACAGCTCCTGATCCTTCTCGCCACCGCACTGCCGCACGCCCAGCACCAGGACACCCTTCTCACGTACGGATCGCCCGCCACGCGCGAGCTCGTGGAGCGGGCGGCCCTGCGGCACCAGGCGCAGGACACCGCCGTCCAGGACTACCGCGCGAAGATCCGCTACCGGCTGAGCATCTCGCTCGGCCGGCGGCGGTGGGCGCGCTCGCCGGTCGCGGCCGTGGAGGAGCAGGAGGCGCTCGTCGCCTGGCAGCGGCCCAACGACCTCCGCGTGGACGTGGTGGGGCGGCGCTACCGGAGCCGCAACCCGGAGCTCACTGCGTCGTCGGTGTTCGACCGTCCCTGGTTCGTGCCGCGCGGCGTGGGCGACTCGGTGCGCATCTTCAGCGACGAGTTCCCCGCCACCGGCGCCCTGCATCCGCTCGCGCGCGGCGCGGAGTCGGCGTACCACTACGACCTCACCGACAGTCTGTCGGTCTCCGTGCCGGGCTCCGGGACGCTCAAGCTCTACGCCGTGCAGGTGATCCCGAAACGGATCGCGCCGGCGCTCGTGGCGGGCCGGCTCTGGCTCGATGCCGCCGACGCGCAGGTCGTCCGGTTCACCTTCCGCTACGTCGGCACCTCCCTCTGGGTCCGGCCCGAGGGAGACGACAGCGGGTCGGCGCGGTGGGCCAACGGGTTCATCAACCGCCTCCTCAGCATCGACGCCGATCTCGAGTATTCGCTCGTCGACGGCCGATACTGGATGCCGTACCGCCAGGCGATCGCGGGCACCGTCCGGATCCCGATCGTCACCGACGTGGTCATCCCGTTCCAGGCCGTCACGACGTTCGACGATTACGAAATCAACAGCGGGCGGCCCCTCGTCTTCGACCTGCCGCTCCCCGACTCGCTCGGCCGCGATTCGCTCGAGGCGCTGCGCGGTGCCCGCCGCGACTCGCTCCAGGCGGAGCGTGAGGGCCGGGAGGAATCCGACGAGCCGCGGGACTACGCCGGACGGTGGCCCGGCGGTCGTTACGAGATCCACCGGCCGCCGAACGATTCGCTCGCGCTGTACCAGGGATGGCGCGACTCCCTCCGCTTCGACCACGCGCCGGGGGACGATGCGCGCGTGCGCGAAGCGCAGGCGGACCTCGCGAGGATCGCCGAGGAGCTCCCGGACGAGCTCACCGGCCGGAGCGCAGCCGGGTTCGGTTACCAGAATGCGGGCGACGCGCTCCAGTACAACCGCGTGCAGGGACTCTCGCTCGGCGTGGGCGGCCGGGTCCGCGTGCCGGGGAGCGACTTCACCGACCTCTTCGCGACGGCGCGCTACGGCCTGAGCGACGAGCGCGTGACCGGCCGCCTCGCCGTCGTGCGCGATGCGCCCGGAGGACGCCTCGCGCTCTCGGCGTACCGCGACATCTCGGACGTGGACCCGTTCTCGCCCGGAAAGACGCTCGCCAACTCCTTCAACGCGATCTTCGCCGCGCACGACGACGGCGACTACTACCTCGCGACGGGTGGCAGCCTCGGCTACGTCACGTCGGTCGCGGTGGGCACCGACCTCTTCGTCTCCGTCCGCGGCGAGCGGCAGCGGAGCGCCGCCCGCGAGGCGCGCTCGCGCGTCAACGACTTCTTCGGCGGCACCGGGCTCTTTCCCGACAACCCGCCCGTGCTGGAGGGAGACTTCGGCGTCGCGAGCGTGCGGGTCGCCCGGCTCGCGGGCATCCGCTGGTCCCTCGCCGCCGAGGGCATGGGCGGGGAGGGCGAGGTGCACGGCCGCGCGTACGGCGACGTCCGGTACGGACGCGGCGGGGCGCGCGGCTATACCTTGCGCCTCAAGGCCGGCATCGCGAGCGCCGCTGCGCCGCCGCAGTTCCAGTTCCGCCTCGGCGGCATGCAGACGGTGCGCGGATTCGAGTACGGCCAGCTGGCGGCACCGGCGTTCTGGGCGGCGCAGCTCGACGTCTCGCCGCTCAGGGGGACCATCCGGCCGGTCGTCTTCGCGGACGCCGGGCAGGCGGCGCCCGCGGGCGAGCTCTTCGGGTCGGAGGCGCTCGTCGGCGCCGGCATCGGGCTGTCGGTGTACAGTCCGCTTCTCCGCACCACGCTCATCCGGCTCGACCTGAGCCATCCCGTTTCCCACGAGGGCGATTGGCGATTCGATCTCGTCTTCTCCCCGGTCCGGTGAGCGCCGCACGCGCAGTGCTCGGGTGCGTCGTCGCCGGAGCAGTGGCGTGCAGCACCGGCCCGCGCGTCGACCTCGCCTGGACCGGCGCCGACACGGGAAGCGCCGTGCTCCCGGCGCTTGCCCGCCGGTGCGGCGCCGGCCCGGTCGAGCTCACCGCGATGTCGGGCGATACCGGCATCGGCTTCGTGATCTACGGGCCCGAGCCGCTCGTGTCCGGCGCGTTCCCCCTCACCGGCCCGAACGAGGCGGCGAGCTCACCTCCCGCCGCGGCGCTCGCGGCGCGCTGGCTCGACTCGACCGAGATCTTCGCCTATCGCGCGGCGGAAGGGCGCCTCGAGCTCACCGTCGGGCGCAGGCTCGACGGCACCTTCACGGCGAAAGGGGCGCGCTGGGGAGCCGGATCGGGCGAGGTGACGTTCGAGGGAGCGATCCACGGCGTGCCGGTCGGTCCCTGCGAGGAGGGGGCGGCGGGACGGTAGGGAAGGTCCGCGCGGTTAGATTTCGTCCATGGCAGAGAGCACCTACTTCCGGCGCGGGTTCGGCCTCAAGGCGTCCATCGAGGGCCAGCTCGCGAGCGACTATCACAGCGACGTGATCGAAACGCTTCGGGCCGGCGGCTACCGGCTCGAGGCCGGCCCGCTCACGTTCCGGCTCGCCAAGGAGTTCGGCTTCTGCTACGGCGTGGACCGCGCCGTCGATTACGCCTACGAGTCGCGGCTCAAGTTTCCCGACCGGCGCATCTTCCTCGTCGGCGAGATCATCCACAATCCCCACGTCAACGCCAAGCTCCGCGCCATGGGGATCGAGATCCTGGCGCACGATCCCGAGCGCGACTTCGACTTCGGCCGCGTCACCCCCGACGACGTCGTCATCCTGCCCGCCTTCGGCGTCACCATCCGGGACTTCGAGCGGCTCCGCGCGCTCGGCTGCGTGCTCGTGGACACGACGTGCGGCTCGGTGCTCAACGTCTGGAAGCGGGTCGAGAGCTACGCGCGCGACGGGTTCACCGCGATCATCCACGGCAAGTACTGGCACGAGGAGACGAAGGCCACGGCGAGCCAGGTCAACCGCCACCCCGGCGGGAAGTACCTCGTGGTGCTCGACATGGACGAGGCGCGCCCGGTGCTCGACTTCATCGAGCGCGGCGGCGACGCCGAGGCGCTCAACCGGCGCTTCGCGAAGGCGACGTCCGAGGGGTTCGACTTCGCGCGCGACCTCGGCAAGGTGGGCATCGCCAACCAGACCACGATGCTCTCGGGCGAGTCGCTTGCGATCGCGGCCGAATTCGGCCGGAGCATGGCGCGGCGCTACGGCGAGGATGCGCTCGCGGATCACTTCCGGAGCTTCGACACGATCTGCTCCGCGACGCAGGAGCGGCAGGACGCCGTGAAGGAGCTGCTGCGGGAGCCGCCCGACGTCATGGTGGTGATCGGCGGGTACAACTCGAGCAACACCTGCCATCTCGCGGAGCTCGCCGGGTCGCACGGCGTCCGGACCTACCACATCGAGGACGCCGAGTGCATCGATCCGGTGTCTGGAG
>DASUXZ010000212.1:0-5367 GCA_036377655.1 Gemmatimonadales bacterium | reverse complement strand
AGCGCGCTCCCATCAATGTCGCCCTCGTGCTGGACCGGTCGGGCTCGATGGGGGGAGCGCCGATCGCCGCCGCCAAGGCCGCCGCCCGGCGTTTCGCCTCGTTTCTTGGCGCGAACGACCGCCTGAGCGTCGTCGCGTTCGACGGCATCATCGAGACGGTGTACGGCCCCGCGCCCGGGGGCGATGGGTCCGCAGGGACCGCGATCGACGGGCTCGACGCCCGCGGCTCGACCAATCTCTCCGGCGGCTGGCTCAAGGGCATGCAGCTCGTGAAGGACGGGCTCGTGGACGGCACGAATCGCGTCCTGCTCCTGACCGACGGACAGGCCAACCAGGGCATCACGGACGTCGATCGGCTCGTCGGGATGGCCGGCTCGAGCGCGGCGGAGCGGGTCAGCACGAGCTGCATCGGCTTCGGGGCGCACTTCAACGAGCGCCTGCTCGACCCGATGGCGCACGCCGGCGGCGGGAACTACTGGTTCGTCGAGAGCGAAGACCAGATGACCGGGATCTTCGAGAGCGAGATCGAGGGCCTCGTGGCGCTGTCCGCGCAGAACGTCGAGGTGGAGGTCACGCTGACGCACCCGCGCACGGCGGGCGTCACGTTCCTGCACTCGGTGCCGGTGCAGGCGACGCCCGACGGCCGCTGGCGCGTCGTCATCGGCGACCTCTACGCCACGTCGCCCCGGCCGCTCGGGCTCATGTTCCACGTCGAGGACGTGGCGGAGCTCGGCAAGGTCGAGGTGGCGCAGGTGAAGATCGAGGCCGACGTCGTCACGCCCGAGGGCATCGCCCACCGGACGATCGTCATGCCGGTGATGGCGAATCTCGACGGCACCGACCGCATCGAGCCGCAGGTCGAGGAGACGCTCCTCCGCTTCCGGAACGCGATGGCGCGCCGCGAGGCCGTCCGCCTCGCCGACGCGGGCGATTACGATGCCGCCGCACGCCGGCTCGACGACGCGGTGCTCGGGTGTGCGCCGTACATGTCGTCCCCCGCGGTCGCCGAGGAAAGCCGCGACCTGCGCGCCCAGGCCGAGCTCCTGCGGGAGCGCAGGTACTCGACGATGGACCGGAAGTACGACGAGGCGGTGTCGCTGGGGATCCTGCAGGCCAAGCTGGGATACGTGGACAAGGTGCGGCGGCGGCGGTAAGGCGCCGGCGCGGTGCGCCCTGGCTTCCTCGAGTCGTCTCCGATCCGTCGGACCCGACTCGAGGAGGTCCCGTGCGCCCGGCACCGGCAGCGACCGCGCTTCTCATCCTGATCCTCTCCTGCAGCAGCGTCGAGGAGCCGGCGGAGGAATTCACCCTCGCCGGCCGGATCGCCTTCGCGATCGATACGGGGGCGTACTCCATCATGCACGTGCGGCCCGATGGGACCGACCGGCAGGCCATCGAGGTGACGCGAAGGCCAGCGCAGTGGGTGAGGATCTCGCCCGACGGCCGCCACGTTGCCTTCACGGCGCCCGGGCGTGACGGGGCGCGGGATGTCTACGTCGTGAATGCCGATGGCTCGGCCCTTCGCAACGTCACGAGGAACAGCGCCGACGACGGGTTTCCCGCCTGGTCACCGGACGGCCAGACGATCGCCTTCGCGTCGAACCGCGCCCTCAATGGCGACACCGACGTCTACACGATCCCGGTCAAGGGCGGCACCGCGACGAACGTCACCAGGATGCCCGGGGATGATGCATTCCCCGAATGGTCCCGCGATGGGCGGTATCTTCTCGTGTCCTCCGATCGCGCCGAGCCGGGGAATCTCGATATCTACCGGGTCGCGATCGCGACCGGGGAAGCCGTGCGCCTGACGGACCATCCCGGGGACGACTACGCCGCACAATATTCACCGGATGGCAGCCGGATCCTGTTCGCCCTGGTCGGCCAGCTGTCGATCATGGACGCCGACGGGTCGAACGTGACCCTCATCGGTGCACCCGACGGAGTTCCGGGGAATTTCGCGCGCTGGTCGGCCGACGGATCCCGGATCGTCCATGCGCCGGGCTTCGACATCGAGACGGTGGATGTCACCGGCTTCCTGCGAACGAACCTTGGCCGCGGGCGGTACCCGGATTGGGGGCCGGCCGACTGATCCTTCGCACGCCTGAAAGCAGACCATGTCCCACGGACCCCTTCCCAACTCCTACTGGCTTCCCGGCAACGAAATCTCCGCCGGGGAGTATCCCGGCCACCACAAGCCCGACATCACCCGCGAGCGCCTCGCCACGCTCCTCGACGCCGGCATCCGCTCCTTCGTGGACCTCACCGAGGCGACCGACCCGCTCCGGCCCTACGCCGAGGACTTGCATGCCCTGGGTCGCGAGCGGGAGATCGAGGTGCGCTGGGTCCGGCTGCCCATCCGCGACATGAACGTCCCGCCGCGCGAGCGGATGGAGGAGATCCTCGCGCATCTCGACGCCGAGGTGGCGGCGGGGCGGAAGGTGTACGTGCACTGCTGGGGCGGGGTCGGGCGGACCGGCACGGTGGTCGGCTGCCACTTCGTGCGGCGCGGGCGGAGCGGGGAAGAGGCGCTCGCCGCGGTGGCCGAGCTCTGGGAGCTCATGAGCGAGACGAAGCGGCTGTCGCACGCCGGGTCGCCGGAGACGGAGGCGCAGCGGCGGTTCGTGCGGGGGTGGAAGAACGAAAAGGCCGGCTGACGGCCGCGCGTCAGCCCGGAGTCGGCACCGGATCCTCTCCGCACGTTACCGCCACCGTCACCCGCGTCACCTCCCCCGCCGTCACCGCGACCGTGAACGGGTTCGCGCCGCCGACGGTGCAGCCATCGTCCACGCCTCCGAGGAGGAGCTCGGCCGCGCCCGGCGGCAGGTTGCGAATCCAGGTCGTGCCTTTGGCCGCCACCTCGCCGCGATCGACGCCGCTCACGCGCACGGTGTAGCCGTCGGGATCGAGCGCCGGCCCCTCGGCACGCATGGTGAGGGCGATAGTCCCCGGCGCCGCCTCCTCCGGCTCGAACGCCGGGCCGGTGCCGCTGCCGTCGGCGCACGCCTGCAGAATGGCCGCGGCGGCGAGCGCAAGACGGAGATGACGGATCATGGCTGTCCTCCCTGTGGCTCGGTAGCGGGGCATACCATCCGCCCCTAATATGTGAGCCACCCCCGTTTCCGCGAGATCCCGGTGCGCTCACGCCCGTGGAAGTGGACTCTCCTCGCCGCCGCCGCAGGCTTCGCCTCCGCGGCCATCTTCTCGCTCGTCCTTCACCTGGACCGGTACGTCTTCGTCGCCGCCTGGGGAGTCGTAGCGCTCGCGGTGTTCGTCGCGTTCGCCCGCGCGCACCGCCTCACGCTCAGGACGCAGCTCTCGCGGCACGTCCTCGGCGGGATCGTCGTCGGCGCGCTCGCCGGCGCCGTGCTCGCATGGACGGTGCTGCGGCAGCCGGCGTCCGCCGTGCCGCATGGCGGCAGGATGGGGGTCGATCTCCTGTGGCTCGGGGTCGTCTACGGAACGCTGGACGCGCTCGTGCTCTCGGTCCTCCCGGTGCTCGCCTTCTACGGGGCGCGGCCGGCCGAGGAGCTGAGCACGCCCGCGGGACGCCTTCGCCCCGCCGCGATGGCGATCGTCGGCAGCATCGTCGTCACCGCCGCCTACCATCTCGGCTTCCGCGAGTTCCAGGGGGCCGCGCTCGTGGGGCCGATCATCGGGAACACGGTCGTCACGCTCGCCTACCTGGTGAGCGGGAGCGCGCTCGCTCCGGTCATCGCGCACGTGGCCATGCACGGCGCCGCGGTGCTGCACGGGGCGGCGACGACGGCGCAGCTGCCGCCGCACTACTGACGATCGACTCGTACTAACCGGCGACCCACCGCCCGATCACCCCAAACGCACTCAGCAGCCCGATCACGGTAAGGATCGCGACCGCACCCGCCGCACTCCCGATCCAGACCTTCCGCCGCGGCGCTTCCCGAAGCGCCCCCTCCCACGCGATCCCCGCCCAGAGCAGCCCCTCCACCAGGAACCACGGCTCGTTGAAGAAGAGCGCCTGCAGGTCCGCCGCGCGGCGGTCGATGGTCCGCCAGAACGGGTAGTCGATCACGAGCGCGCCGGCGAGGCTCGCGATGCGCTGCGGGATCGAGATGAGGGCATGCGACGTGCAGGCGACGGCGATGATCCAGCAGGCCGCGAGGAGGAAGGGCACGGCGCGGCGGTGGTTCCACACGCGCAGGAAGGCCAGGGGAAGGACCGCGGCCGCGAACAGGAGCACGGCAGCAACGGCGTTGATCCGGATCCAGTCCTCGTGCGACAGCGGCACGCCGAGCTTGCCGGCGGTGCCGCCGAAGGCGTAGTAAGCGCGGTAGGCGGCGTAGGAGAAGCCCCATACTGCGGCGGCGGCCGCGACCATCCGCCGCCGGTCAGTGATCACGGGATCTCGCCCCAAACCTCCGCGAAGAATCGCTCCACGTCCATCGTGAGCACGACACCCTCGCCCGGACGCCACACCAGCCGCTCCGCCTCCACCTCCGGATGGTCGAGCCCTGGTCGCCAGCGCTCGATCACTCGCCCATCCAGGTCCACGATCCAGTACTCGGGCACCCCCGCCCGCCCGTAGCGCCGGCGCTTGAGCCCGCGGTCGTACCGGGCGGTCGCAGGCGAGAGAACCTCGATCACCAGCTCGAAGCCGGTGATGTCGGTCCAGTCGAGCAGGTGCCGCCCGGACGCGGTGCGATAGACGAAGAGGTCGGGTTGGAGGATCTCGTCTTCGCCGAGCGAGATATCCGCCGGCGAGTGCAGGATGTGGAGGGGGCTGCCGGTAATCGCGCGATCGATGAGCCGCTGGAGCACGAGAAGCGCAACCTGGTGCACGCCGCGCGGAGACGGCGTCACGACGAGGGCGCCGTCGATGAGCTCGTAGCGCTGCCCGTCGTCCGGAAGCGCCCGGACGCGGTCGGCCGTCCAGGATTCGGCAGGGCGTGACATACCCATAATGCTCGGCTCGGCTGCGGGGGATCGCAATGGGGCATCCCGCAACCTGATGCCGACCGGCCGATTCGGCGGTATCATCTCCGTGCAGTCCGGACCCTCGCCTCGCCAGACCGGTTTCCGGGAGCCGCCATGCATCGCGCCTCTACCGCTGCACGCGCCATCGGTCTTTTCATGGCATGCCTCGCCGTCGCGATGATTCGGGCGACAGAGCGGGGGATGTCTCGCAGGCAGCGGTCGCCACGAGCGCGAACGAGGAGTCCGTTCCCAATGCGCGCGCATGCAGGTCGCCTCTTCGACTCGGCGCTCGCTGTGAAGCAGGAGCGACGCCGGCCGGCTTCCATCGGCGACTCACGCTCGCCTGCCTGGTGAGCGGGAGCGCGCTCGCTCCGGTCATCGCGCACGTGGCCATGCACGGCGCCGCGGTGCTGCACG
>DASUXZ010000211.1:0-6225 GCA_036377655.1 Gemmatimonadales bacterium | reverse complement strand
TCCAGGAACGGGAGCGGGCGATGAACGAGGCGCTCGTCGCCGCGCAGCAGCTCCGCAACGAGAGCCGCACGGCCGCCGAGCGCGAGGCCGAAGCGCTGATCTCGCATGCGCGGGCCGAGGCGGCGCTCCTTCTCCAGCAGGCGGAGGGGGACGAGCGGCTCGTGCGCGAGCGTACGGCGCAGGCCCAGGTCCAGTTCGCGGCCTACGTCGCGGGGCTTCGCGGCATGCTCGAGCGCCAGCTCGCCGAGCTGGCGGGGCTCGAGGCCCAGGTGGAGCGATGAGCTTTCCGGTCTGGCCCGACGGCGCCGCCGCGCTCGAGGAAGCGCTCCTCCGGCAGTGGAAGGAGGAGGGACTCTTCCGCCGGACGCTCGAGCAGAACGCGAGCGGCGAGCCGTTCGTGTTCTTCGAGGGCCCGCCCACCGCGAACGGGCGGCCGGGCATCCATCACGTCTTTGCGCGCACGATCAAGGACCTCGTCTGCCGGTTCCGCGCGATGCAGGGCCGCTCGGTCACGCGGATCGCCGGCTGGGACACCCACGGGCTCCCGGTCGAGATCGAGATCGAGAAGGAGCTGCAGCTCGCGGGCAAGCGGGACATCGAGCAGTTCGGCGTCGCCGAGTTCAACGAGCGCGCGCGCCGGAGCGTCTTCCGGTACCAGTCGGAGTGGGAGAACCTGTCCGACCGGATCGGCTACTGGCTCGACTACGAGCGCCCCTACGTCACCTACTCGAACGACTACATCGAGACGGTGTGGTGGCTGCTGCACCGGCTCTGGGAGAAGGATCTCCTCTATCGCGGCCACCGGGTCCTGCCGTACTGCCCGCGCTGCGGCACGGTGCTCTCGAGCCACGAGCTCGCGCAAGGCTACGACGAGGTTCGCGACCGGTCGATCTACGTGACCTTCCCGCTCGAGGACGGGAGCGGCCGGGAGCTCGTGGTCTGGACCACGACGCCGTGGACCCTGCCGAGCAACGTCGCGGCGGCCGTGCACCCGGAGCTTTCGTACCGGACCTACGAGAGCAGCAGCCACCCGGGGCGGAGGTTCATCGCGGCCGAGGCCCGCGGCGAGAAGGTCGCGGAGATTCTCGGCGGCGAGGTCACGGCCTCGGCACCGTACCCCGGGCGCGAGCTCGCCGGGTTGCGCTATCGCCGGCCGCTCGATGTCGTGCCGCTCCCGGACGGGAAGGCGCACAGCCTCGTCGTCACCGGAACGTTCGTCACGGCCGACGACGGCAGCGGCATCGTGCACATGGCGCCGGCGTTCGGCGCCGACGACTTCGCCGCCGGGCAGGCGCACGGGCTGGCGCTCGTGCGGCCGGTGGCGGCGGACGGGACGTTCACCGGCACGACGTGGGCCGAGCTCGAGGGCCGGCTCGTCACGGCCGACGAGACGAACGAGCTCATCATCCGCCGTCTCAAGGCCGAGGGCCGGCACCTCCGCACCGAGCAGCACGTGCACAGCTACCCGCACTGCTGGCGCTGCCGGAGCAAGCTCATCTACTACGCGCGCGACTCGTGGTTCGTCCGCACCTCCGCGGTGAAGGAGCGGATGCTCGAGATCAACCGCTCCGTCGGCTGGCACCCGCCCGAGGTCGGTGCCGGGCGCTTCGGCGAATGGCTCGAGAACAACGTGGACTGGGCGCTCTCGCGCGACCGCTACTGGGGCACGCCGCTCCCGGTCTGGACCTGCGACCGGCACGCCGATCACGTCGAGGTCATCGGTAGCTACGCCGCGCTCGCGGACCGCCACGGCGCGCCGCTGCCCGCGGACTTCGATCCACACAAGCCGTTCATCGACGGCTACACGTGGGCGTGCCGCGCGCCCGGGTGCGGCGGGACGATGCGCCGGGCGCCGGAAGTGATCGACACCTGGTTCGACTCGGGCTCGATGCCCTACGCGCAGTGGCACTACCCGTTCGAGCACGAGGCGGAGTTCCGGGCGCACTTTCCGGCCGACTTCATCTGCGAGGGCGTGGACCAGACGCGGGGATGGTTCTACTCGCTGCTCGCGATCGCCACGACGGCATTCGACGCGCCCGCGTACCGCAACGTCATCGTGAACGAGCTCGTGCTCGACGCCGAAGGGCTCAAGATGTCGAAGAGCCGCGGCAACATCGTCGATCCGTGGGACGTGATCGGCGAGGCGGGTGCGGACGCCGTGCGGCTCTACCTCCTCGCCTCGAGCCAGGTGTGGCTCCCGAAGCGCTTCGACCGGCGGATGATCCCCGAGACGGTGGGCGGCTTCCTCAACGCGCTCCGGAACGTCTACGAGTTCTTCCGTCGCTACGCGGGGGCCTCGGTGCCGGCGGGGCAGGGCACGCCGACGCTCGCCGACCGGTGGATCCGGAGCCGGCTCGCCGCCACGGTCGATGCGGTCGAGCGCGCCTGGAGCGACTACGACGTCACGACGGGCACGCGCGCGATCCTCGACTTCGTGACCGACGACCTCGCCAACTGGTACGTGCGCACCAATCGCGCGCGCTTCTGGGCGGTCGATGCCGAGCCCGATCCCGCGGCGGTCCACGCGCTGCACGAGGCGCTCGTCACGGTGGCGCGGCTCCTCGCGCCGGCGGCGCCCTTCGCGAGCGACTGGCTGCACCGGGCGCTCGGCGGGACCTCCGTGCACCTCGCGCGGTTCCCGGAGGCGGGGCCCAGGGACGCGGGACTCGAGGCGGCGATGGACGCGGTGCGGCGCCTCGCGTCGCTCGCGCGCGCGGCGCGCGAAGAGGGCAACCTTCGCGTGCGGCAGCCGCTCGCCCGGATGGCGGTGGCCGTGCCCGCCGGCGCGCGGGGGGCCGAGCTCGAGGCGCTGCTCCCGCTCCTCGCGTCGGAGGTGAACGTGCGGTCCATCGAGATCGTCGCCTCGGATGCCGACCTCGTGCGGCTCGTGGCGCGGCCCAACTTCCGCGCGCTCGGCAAGCGGTTCGGGAAGCGGACGCCGGTGGTGGCGGAAGCGGTCGCGGCGCTCGATGCCGGCGCCCTCCGGCAGCTCGAGGCCGGCACGGCGGTCGAGGCATCGGCGGGCGCCGAGCGGGTGACGATCGAGCCGGGCGACCTGACGATCGAGCGCCAGGTGACGAGCGCGTGGCTCGTGGCGAGCGACGGCCCGTTCGTCGCGGCGCTCGACCCGGCGCTCGACGAGGCGCTCCGCGCCGAGGGCCTCGCCCGGGAGATCGTCAGCCGGGTGCAGCGTGTCCGGCGCGACGCGGGGTACGAGTACACCACGCGCATCGCCCTCCGGCTCGACGGCGCGGACGAGGTGCGGGCGGCGGCAACGGCGCATCTCCCCTTCATCCAGGAGGAGACGCTCGCGCGCCGCGTCGAGATCGGCGCCGGCAACGGCGGCGACGATCTGAGGCAGGAATTCTCGCTCGACGGACTCGAGCTGGTGGTCGCGGTCCGGCGATTTCAGGCAACGTGAGGGTGGACCTCCAACGCAGGGATGGAGCATGAACAAGAAGCAGCTGTCGCATCTGGAAAAGCGTCTGCTCGAGGAGCGCGCCCGCGTGATGAAGGAGCTGGGCTACTACGACGAGTCGTTCACCACGTCGCTGCAGGGCGCCGACGGCGACCTCTCCTCGTATTCGTTCCACATGGCCGACCAGGGCACGGACGCGATGGAGCGAGAGAAGCAGTTCCTCTTCGCCTCGCAGGAGGGCCGCTACCTCTGGCACGTGAACGAGGCGCTCCGGCGCCTGTACGCGACCCCCGAGAAGTTCGGCCATTGCCACCAGTGCGGCGACGAGATCAACTTCGAGCGGCTCGACGCGCTCCCGCATGCGCGCCTCTGCATCTCGTGCAAGGAGAAGGAGGAGGATGCCAAGCGGCGCTGACCGCCGGGTCTTTGCCCTCGCCGCCGTGCTGATCGTCGTCCTCGACGCGATCACGAAGTACATCGCGGAGCTGGAGCTCGGCCGCGGCCAGACGGTCGAGGTCCTGGGCGAGTGGGTCCGGCTCCACCTGGTCTACAACCGCGGTGCGGCCTTCGGGCTGCATCTCGGGCCGTATTCGCGCTGGATATTCCTCGTCATCGCGATCCTCGCGGTGGTGATCCTGTACCGCATGTCGGTGGCCGGCCCGCCCGGCGACCGGTTCCGCCAGCTCGCGCTCGGGCTCGTGGCGGGCGGCGCCGTGGGCAACCTGATCGACCGGATCCGGAGCGACCAGGGCGTCGTGGACTTCCTCGACGTCGGGATCGGCGCGCTCCGCTGGCCGACGTTCAACGTCGCGGACATCGGGGTGAGCTGCGGCGCCATCGCGCTCGCCCTCTCCCTCTGGCGGGAGGACGCCCGGAAGCCGGCCCCGAACTCCGCCACGGGCTGAGGCGCCGGCACCGGTGCCGCCCCTCCCGCCGTGCCGGTGATCCGCTTCTCGGTCGCGTCCGCCGCGACCGAGCGCCTGGACCGATTTCTCGCCGACCAGCTCCAGCTCTCCCGCACACAGGCCGCCCGGCTCGTGGCCGGCAAGGCCGTGATGGTGAATGGCGCCGTCGCCCGCGCCTCCCGGCTTCTCGCCCGCCGCGACAGCGTCGAGGTCGCCTTTCCGGAGCGCGAGCCGCCCCGCACCCTCAGGCCGAACCCGCTCGACCTCACCGTGGTCTACGAGGACGATGCGCTCGCGGTGATCGACAAGCCCGCGGGTCTCGTCGTGCATCCGGCGCCGGGCCACTGGGACGACACGCTCGTCAATGCGCTCGTGGCGCGCGGCACGACGCTGTCCGGCGGCGCGGAAGGGCGCCCCGGCATCGTGCACCGGCTCGACCGCGACACGTCGGGGCTCATGGTCGTCGCCAAGACCGACATCGCGCATCGGCGCCTCTCGCACGCGATCGCCGCCCGGAGGGTCGCCCGCATCTATGCGGCGCTCGCCTGGGGTCACCTCGACGAGAGCCCCACGGTGATCGAGGCGCCGCTCGCCCGGCACCCCAGGGACCGGAAGCGCGTGGCCGTGCTCGCGGGCGGCAGGGCGGCGCGGACCGATGCCCACGTCGTGGCACGATTCGGCGTCTGCGATCTGCTCCGCCTCGAGCTCCACACCGGCCGGACGCACCAGATCCGCGTGCACCTCGAGCACATCGGGCACCCGCTCGTCGGGGACCCGGTGTACGCGGGCGGCGGCAGCCGGCGGATCGGTGGCGCCGGCCGCGCCTCCGCGGCGGCGCTCGAGCGCGTCACGCCGCGCCAGGCGCTCCACGCAGCGGCTCTGGCATTTCGCCATCCGACGACGGGAGAACGCCTTACGTTCGAATCGGAGTGGCCGGCGGACCTCCGGCCGGCGCTGGGGGCCGCGAGTGACTCAGATCTTGTTGCTCAGGAATCTCCGCTTCGGTATCTTCTTTTCTTCAATAGAGATGCCTGATCCCCAGCCGTTGCACGCCGTCGTCTTCCGCGTCGGTGACCTGGTTTGCGCCGCCCCGGCAGGGATTGTGCGAGAAATCCTTCCGGCGCTTGCGGCTACGCGGATTCCCGGGGTCGGTGACGCCGTGGACGGGCTCGTGAACGTGCGGGGCGGGCTGCTCACCGTGCTCGACGCGCACCGGCTCCTCGGCCGGGAGCGCGACGCCGGAGACGACGCCTCCATCATCGTGCTCACGGCCGCCCGGCGGACCTTCGGGCTCCTCGTCGGCGAGGTACGCGACTTCGTGGAGCTGCCGGCGTCGGACGTGGCGGCCCGCGAGCGTCTTCCCGGCGTCGATCCGCGGATCGTCCGGGCCGTGGCGCGGCGTGGCGACGATCACTTCATCCTGCTCGACATCGAAGCCCTCGTGGCGCCGGTCCTCGGCGCCTGACGGGCATTCCACAACGTTCCTGTCCGGAGGTGGTGCGTGAGTCACTCGGTCCTGGTCTGCGACGACGCCATCTTCATGCGCACCATGATCAGCGACATCCTGACCCAGGCCGGCTTCGAGATCGTCGGCGAGGCGGAGTCCGGGGCGCAGGCGGTGGAGAAGTATCGCCAGCTCAGGCCGGACCTCGTGACGATGGACATCGTGATGCCCGACATGGGCGGCATCGATGCGGTGCGCGAGATCTGCAAGGACCACCCCGACGCGAAGATCCTCATGTGCAGCGCGATGGGACAGCAGGCGCTCGTCGTCGAGGCGATCCAGGCGGGGGCCAAGGACTTCGTGGTCAAGCCGTTCCAGCCCTCCCGCGTCCTCGAGGCGGTGACCGAGGGCGGCGCGGCGGCCGCGCTCGGCGGCGCGAACAGCGTGGTGAGCGGGCT
>DASUXZ010000210.1:0-8540 GCA_036377655.1 Gemmatimonadales bacterium | reverse complement strand
GCGTCGCGCACGAGGTCGTACACCACCTCGCTCGGCCCCTCGATGGTGAGCCCGCTCCGCTCCGCCGTCACGGCGACGCCGCGCCGCTCGAGCGCCGCCACGAGGGCGGCGGCATGGTCGTCCACCTCGATGAACACGGTCTGCGTCTCCTCGGTGAAGCGGCCGACCTCGCCCGACTGCACGAGCCGCCCGCCCTGCAGCACGACGATGCGGTCGCAGGTGCGCTCGACGTCGGCCATGAGGTGCGACGAGAAGAGCACGCTGATGCCGAAGTCGCGATGCGTCTTCCGGATGAGGGCGAGCATTTCCTCGCGCCCCCCCGGGTCGAGTCCGGCCGTCGGCTCGTCCAGGAAGACGAACGCCGGGTCGTGCACGAGCGCCTGGCAGAGCTTGACCCGCTGCTTCATGCCGGTCGAGTACCCGCCGATGGCGCGGTAGCGCTCCTCGAAGAGCCCGGCGTGCCGGAGCGTGTCCGCCGCGCGGGTCCGCGCCTCCGACGGCGGCAGCCCGCTCACCTCCGCCATGTGCGTCAGGAACTCGGCGGCGCTCACCCGGCTCGGCAGGCAATCGTGCTCCGGCATGTAGCCGACGCGCGCGCGCACCGAGACGTTCTCGAGCGCGTTCTGGCCGAGCACGGTGGCCGTGCCGGAGGTGGGACGGAGGAGGCCGAGCAGGATCTTGATCGCGGTGCTCTTCCCGGCGCCGTTCTCGCCGAGGATGCCGGTGATCCCGTCGGTGATGGTGAAGCTCACGTCGTCGAGGGCGACGACGTTGCGGTACCGCTTCGTGAGATGCTCGACCGCGAGCAGCCCCGCTCCGCTCTCGGGCCGCGTCATGCCCCCGCCTTCGGCGGGCACGCCGGCGCATGGCCCACGCGGCAGGCGCGGCGCATGAAGGTGGCGGCCTGCGCCGAGTCGCGCGGCACGCCCGCGCCCCGCTCGTAGAGCCCGGCGAGCCCGGCACAGCCGGCGCCGAAGTCCTCCTCGCACGCCCAGTCGTAGAGGCGCGCCGCGCGCTCGAAATCCTGCGCGACACCCCGCGCCCGCTCGAGCGCGACGGCGAGCTCGAGGCAGGCGGCGATCTCGTCGTCGTCGCAGGCGCGATCGTACAGCGCCGCAGCCGTGGAGTCGTCCTGGGCGACGCCGGCGCCGGCCGCGTGGAGGCGGCCGAGCCCGAGGCAGCCGAGCGGCACCGAATCCCCGCACGCGCGGCCGAGCAGCGCCGCGGCGCGGGCGACGTCCTGCGCCACGCCATCGCCGGCCGCAAGCGCGGCGCCGAGCCGCGCGCATCCGTCCGCATTGCCGCCGGTGCACGCGCGGTCGTAGAGCGAGGCCGCGCGCACCGAGTCCCGGGCCACGCCGGTGCCTGCCGCGTAGCGGAGGCCCAGGTCCACGCAGCCGGACATCGCGCCGCCGTCGCAGCCCTGCCGGAAGAGATCGAGGGCGCGGGCCGAGTCGGGCTCGACGTCCCGGCCGCGCTGGAGCAGCGCGCCGAGCTTCGCGCAGCTCTCGCCGACCCCGCCGGCACACGAGCTGTCGTACAGCTCGGCGGCGAGGACCCGGTCGCGAAGCACGTACTCGCCGCGCTCGAGGCGCCCCGCAAAGTCATGGCAGGCCTCGACATCGCCGCCGGCGCAGGCGTCGCGCAGGGCCTGCGACCTGGCACGCTCGGGGCCGCACCCGCCGGCGAAGACGGCGGCGACGGCGAGGGCTATTAATGGAAAGGCGAGCGAGGGCTTCGGGTCCCGATGGATCCAGGTTCGCATCCGCAAATGGGCAGTCCGGGATGAGGGAAGACGAGCGTTACATTTTGATACGTCCGCCCCAACCCGGAAGTTTCGCCGCCGAACGACCCACATCACCGACGCCCCGCCCGCCAGCCCCTACTCTCTGACCGACGCCCGCCCCTCGAGGGCCCTTCTCACCTCTCACCTCTCACTTCTTCCGTCTCACTACTCACGTCTCACCATCCATCCCCCCGAGGCCCCCATGTCCAACTTCTCCACCGGCTACTTCGTCGGCAGCCTCTCGAAGAGCTCGATCAACCGGAAGCTCGCCGCCGCGCTCGTGAGGCTCGCGCCCGCCGATCTCGAGATGCACGAGATCCCGTACGCCGACCTGCCGCTCTACAACCGCGACTTCGACGCCGACTACCCGCCGGTGGCGCGCGCGTTCAAGGAGGCGATCGCCCGCTCCGACGCCGTGCTCTTCGTGACGCCCGAGTACAACCGCTCCATCCCGGGCGCGCTCAAGAACGCGATCGACTGGGCGAGCCGGCCGTACGGCGAGAACGCCTTCACGCGGAAGCCGTCGGCGGTGATCGGGACGTCGCCGGGGAAGATCGGCACTGCGGTGGGCCAGCAGCACCTGCGGAGCATCCTGAGCTTCTGCAACTCGCCGCAGATGAACGCGCCGGAGGCCTACATCCAGTTCACGGACGGGCTCATCACGGACGACGGGAAGGTGACGAACGAGGCGACGGAGACGTTCCTCCGCGACTACATGGCGGACCTGCAGCGGTTCATCGAGCGGGTGTATACGGTGCTGCCGAGGGGTGGCCAGGCGGCGTAGCGGCCCGGAGCGGTGCAGCCGTCAGCTCACGGCTTCCACGCCGGGTCGAACCCGTCGAGCACGTGGGTGCTCCCGTGGCCGTCCGGGCGGATGAATTCGATCGGCCCCCAGCTGCCCCAGGAGTAGGCGATGACGCCTCCGTCGGGCCGCCATGCCGGCCGGCCGATCCACGGCTCGACCGGCCGTGCCGTGCGGACCGATCCGTCCGCGCCCACGATCTCGAGGACGTGCTCGGCGCAGAAATAGTCGGGACCGACGACGCGGCAGCCGCCGAGCGCGATCGACCGCCCGTCCGGGGACCAGGACGGATCGCCGAGGCTGAAGCCGAAGGGGACCTGCCGGAAATAGACCCCGTCGGGCGTCAGGATCTCGAGCGTCGTCGACCGGACCATCGCGAGCGTGAGCCCATCCGGCGACCAGGCGGGGATGCCGGTCCAGCGCCGGCTGATGACGACGGGCTCGGGCGCCTGCGTCCCATCCGCCTCGATCATTTCGACGCTGTAGACTCCGCGGCGATTGGCCGTGAAGAAGATCCGCCGTCCGCCCGGCATCCATGCCGGCGCCGCGACGAACAGCCCCGGTGCGTCCGCCAGCATGCGCGCGCCCGAGCCGTCCGCGTTCATGACCCAGAGGGAGGTTCGATCCGCGCCTTCCCTGATGAACGCGAGGCGGGTTCCGTCCGGCGACCAGGCCGGATCGGAATCCAGCATCCCACCCTCCGTGAGCCTGATCGGGTTCGAACCGTCGGCATCCGCGACGAAGATCGCCGATCCACCGTCGTCCACGTACTTCGCGAACGCGAGCGTGCCCGAGGGAACGAAGTCGGGCGAGCAGGTGACGGAGTATGCGACCGTGATGGCGCCGCCGCCGGGCATTCCCTCGATCGTGCGCCGCACCGGGCCGTCGGCGGTGCAGTTGCCCGCGAGCTGCAGCAGCCAGACGAAGCTCGACCCGTAATGCCCGCCGCGGAACGTGACCGATCCGTTCACCGGGAGCGTCTGGACCTGGCTGTAATCGAGCTGGACCGAATAGCCGTCGGGATCGAGATCGGCGCCGGTCGTCGTAACGGTCACGATGACCTCGGGAAGCTCAACGCACGATACGTTGAGCGCCACGCTCGCCGGCGCGTCCGCGGCCACCGTCACGTACTTCACCACGCCGCCGGCGACGATGCAGTTGTCGGCAACGCCCTCGATCAGCAGCGTGTGCCCCCCGGCGCCCACGCCAGGGAGCGTGATCGTCTCGTTGATGCCCGCGGCGTGGCTGGAGCGCGCGTCGAGCGTCAGCACGTAGCCGTCGCCGTCGAGGTCCTGGCCGGTCGTCGTGACCGTGACGACGAGCGGCGCGGCGCCGCCCTGGCCGAAGGTGGTGAACTCCACCGGCTCGATCGGCTCGAGGGGATCGCCCGAGACGTCGCGGATGCCGCCGTCGAGCACGAGGCGGTAGGTCGTGGCGGGCGCGAGGGGCTGGGCCGGGATGAAGTCCACGCCGAGCACGGCGCCCGACGCCGGCCGCACGGTGCCGGCGACCGCCACGTTCCCGAGGAGGAGCCGGACCGTCGAATCGCCGAGGGTGGCCGGATCCACCGGCTCGCTGAAGATCGCGCGGACGACCGAATTGATCGCGACGTCGGTGCGCCCGCGCACCGGCTGGGTGCGCACCACGCGCGGCCGCCGCCGGGCCGGGACCGCGGCCCGCGCGAGCGAGGTCGTGCCGTCGGTGAACGAGAAGGTGAGGGCGAGGGTGTCCCCGGCGATCGCGGGAACGGGAACGGGGTCGAAGCCGCCGTCGAGCAGTGTGGCCGAGACGGCGCGCCCGAGGCGCGGGTTCTCGATCGAGACGTCCAACGCCTCGACGGCGGTCCCGGCGGCCGCCGACACGTAGGCGATGCCGTCGTTCATCCCGCTCGACGCCGCGATGCGTCCCGCCACGGCTCCCGACGAGAGGACCGGGGCCGGCGACACGGGATCGGAGACGACGATCGGGAGGGACTCGTGCTGGAGGAGGTTCGGGGCAGCCGAGTCGCACCCCCCGCCCGCGAGGGCGGAGGCGGCGATCAGGATGGTGGACCCGGTCTGCGAGCGCATATGTCTCTGGACGGATCGATCCGCCGGAATTCCTCACGCGGGCACCCTCCAACCTATCGCACGCGCCGGCAATGGGATAGAGGCCCGGTCAGGCCAGGTTCATCGTCCGCATGAGCGCCTGGAAGCGCGGGTGGGTCCGGAGGGGGACGAACAGGAACGACCCCTTGATGCTGTAGGTCGGCCCGGTGCGCTCGGCGACGGCGCGCTCGAGGTAGTCGAGCGCGCGATCGTGGTCGCCGAGGCCGGTGTAGACGTAGGCGAAGAGATAGGGCGAGATGAACTCCCGCTCCGAGCGCTCCTCGAGCTCCCGGAGGATGCCCCGCGCCTCGCCGGCCCGGCCGGTCATGGCGAGCATCTCGCCGAGCTGGGCGAGCCAGAGCGGAGTCCGCCCCGAGCAGGCCACCGCCTCCTCGAGCTCGGTGACGCCGCCGTCGCGGTCGCCGGTGAGGAAGCGGGCCCAGCCGAAGGTCGCGCGGGCGCGGGGATGGTTGGGCTCGAGCTCGACCAGGCTCCGCGCGTGCCCGAAGGCCTCGTCGTAGCGGCCGGCGCGGAGGAGCATGGTGGCCATGTCGGTGCGGTTCGCGGCCGGGTCGAGCTCCTGCGCGAGGCGACCGAGCGGGATCGCGTCGTCGAACCGGCCGACGGCCCAGCAGAGGCGGGCATAGAGGTCCACGGCGTAACCGCTTCCCGGGCTCAGCTCGAGCGCGCGCTTGAGTCCCTGCTCCGCGCCCGTCCAGTCGAACGCGTAGACCATCTTCAGGTAGCCGGCCGTCGCGTGCGCGTCGCCCAGGTCCGGGGCGAGCTCGAGCGCACGCTCGGCGGCGACCGAGGCCCGCGCGAAGAGCTCGCGCGGCGGCGCCGCCGTCTGCTCGGCGAGCTCGACGAGCGTCATCGCGAGGAGCGCATGCGCGAGCGCAAAGCCCGGGTCGCGCGCCACCGCCATCTCGAGATAGTCCACCGCGCGCCACAGCTCGGCGGCCGTGAACTGGATGAACGCCTGCCGGCCGCGCAGGAAGAGGCGATACGCCTGGAAGTCGCGCGTCGGCTCGAGGCGCACCCGGCCGATCTCCTCGGCCGAGAGCTCGGCCTGGAGCGCCGCCGCGATGCGGAGTGCCAGGTCCGTCTGGATCGCGAAGATGTCGGTGACCTCGCGGTCGTACGTCTCGCTCCAGAGCGGCCGGCCCGACTCGGCCTCGACGAGCGTCGCCACGACGCGCACCCGGTTGCCCGAATAGCGGACGCTGCCGTCGAGCACGGTGCGGACGCCGAGCGCCGACGCGACCTCGCGGAGGGTCCGCTCGCGCGACTTGAACGGCATCACCGAGGCGCGGGCGATCACCTTGAGCGCGCGGATCTTCGAGAGGTGGGCGATCACGTCCTCCGTGATCCCGTCGGCGAAGTACTCGTGCTCGGCGGTGCCGCCGAGGTTGATGAACGGAAGCACGGCCACGGACGGGCGCGTCGCATGCGCCGGCGGCGCGCTGCGAAGATCCTCCGCCACGGCCTGAACGGACGGATCGGGCGGCAGGTCGAGATCCTCGCGGAGGCGGCGGGCATGCTCCGCGGCATGCCGGATCGCGGCCGGGCGGTCGCCGGCGGCATCGAGGGCGCGCATGAAGCGCCGCGCATGCTCGCCCGAGTGCGGGTCGGCCGCGACGAGGCGCCGGCACGCGGCCACGGCGCCGGCGGCATCGCCATGGCGGGCCGCAGCATCGGCGATCGTGACGAGCGCGCGCACGTGGGCCGCTGCGAGCTCGCTCCGCCGCGCGTCGAGCCACTGCATGAACTCGGCGGCCTCCGCGAGGTGGAAGCCGTCGAGGAGCGGTCCGGTGAAGCGGCGCACGACGGCCGCCGCGTCCCCCGCGGCGATGGCCTGGCGGAGCTCGTGCAGGTCGGCGCGCACGCCCTCGGGGGCGAAGAGGAGCCCGTCGCCCACCGACAGGATGGTGCCGTCGCCGAGGGCGTTCCGGAGGACGTGCACCGAGAGGTTGAGGAGGCGCCGGGCGGCCGCGTCGTCGCGCTCGGGCCAGAGGAGGGCGAGGGCGCGGTCGCGCGGAAGGGGATTCGGCCACGCGTCCATCACGAGCGCGAGGAGCGCGATCCGGTGGCGCTGGGCAGGGGGACCGCCGAGGACGCCACCGTCCGAGCGGAGGGCGACGCCCCCGAGGAGCTGGATCGAGACCATGCGGGCGCTAATTCCCGGCTAACCCGGAAGGCAAGCGGGGGCTAACCGGCCACCGGCATGTTGGGCGCGCGTTGCAGTTCCCCTTCACCCCTGCCGGAGCAACACATGAGATCGTCAATGCCTCTCCTCGTCGTTTCCGTGTTCCTCGCCGCCTGCGATGCCGGATCGTCCGTCCCGACCGAGGCGTCGGCGGCGGCCCCCGCCGTCGAGGCGGCGCGCGGGATCACCTCCGAACTGCGGTCCCCCGAGCTGATGCGCGATCTCGCGCGCGCCCGGGCCGCGACGGGAAAGTACCACAGCTTCGACGTCGCCCACGGCGAGCGGTACGACTTCCTGTTCATGAACATGTGCATGGACGACGCGGCCGGCGGCATGGGATACCATTACGTCAATCTCGGCCTCCTCGACGGAGAAGTCGAGATCGAGCATCCCGAGGCCGTGATGTACGAGCCGATGCCGAACGGCGAGCGTCGTCTGGTCGGCCTCGAGTACGTGATCCCGAAGGACGCGTGGGAGGGGGAGGGACTGCCGACCCTCTTCGGCCAGCCGCTCGAGCTCAACGGGTTCGACCTCTACGCGCTCCACGTCTGGCTCTGGAAGGACAATCCCGAGGGGATCTTCGAGCCGTGGAACCCGACGGTGAGCTGCGCCGACGCCCCGACGACCGAGTCGGCGAGGAGCCACCACTGATGCCACGCTTCCTGATCGAGCGCGAGATCCCCGACGCGGGCGCGCTCTCGCCGTCGGAGCTCCAGGCGATCGCCGCGAAGTCGTGCGGGGTGCTGAGCGAGCTCGGGCCGTCGATCCAGTGGGTGCAGAGCTACGTGACCGAGGACAAGATCACCTGCGTATACCTCGCGCCGAACGCCGAGATCGTGCGCGAGCACGCGCGCCGCGGCGGGTTCCCGGCGGACCGCGTGCTGGAGGTGGCGGCGGTCATCGATCCGCTCACGGCCGAGCTCGCCGAGGCTGCAGCCAGCCGATAACCACGGAGGCACGGAGAACACAGAGTGCACAGAGAGGATCGATTGGTTGTTCTCTGTGTGCTCTGTGTTCTCCGTGCCCCTGTGGTTACCTGCCCGCCAGAAACGCGTCCGCCGCCGGGAAGAACCGGTCCGGGTCCTCGAGATACGGAAAGTGCCCCACCCCGTCGAGGACCAGGATGCGCGCGCCGGGAATCGCAGCGACCCACTCCCGCGCGCCCTCCAGCGGCAGCGGGTCCTCCGTCCCGTGGATCGCGAGCGTCGGCGCGTCGATGGTGCGCACCGCGTCGCCCCAGTCCCAGTCGCCGAGCGACGGGAAGGTGTACCGGTCCACCGCCGCCATCTTGTTGCGGCGCGACTCGGCGCTGCCGGCGCAGAAGTCGCCCCGGCTCTTCCGCATGTCCGCAGGATCCGCGAAGAAGGCGTCGAACCAGAGGACGTAGTACGCGCGGCACGCAGCCGCGTCGGCGGGATCGGCCTCGCGCGCGGCCATCGCCTCCGCCATCTCGCGGCGCTGGGCGGTGTCGCGGCCCTGCTCCATGGCCTCGAATGCGGCGACGAGCGCGCTCCGCCGGAGCGGCAGCGTGCTCACGAGGAGGAGCCGGCCGATCCGCCCCGGGTACTTCTTCGCATGCAGCGCGGCAATCCCGGGGCCCCATGAATGCCCGACGAGCGTGAGTCTCTCGATCCTGAAGTGCCGCCGCAGCGCCTCGAG
>DASUXZ010000209.1:0-10306 GCA_036377655.1 Gemmatimonadales bacterium | reverse complement strand
CGCGGCGGGTTGGCGCTGGCGCGGGTTTCGCGGCCAGGCGAAGGCCGGGTGACTGAAAACAGAACGCCCCGGGAGACACTTCCCCCAGGGCGATTCGTTCAGCGCTTGTTCAGGATCCGGAGCTCAGGCCGATCCGACCGGCTCCGCCCGACGCTGCACCGGCTGGCAGTACCGCTCACCGAGCTGGCGGAGCTGGCCGAGCTGCTCGTCGGCGAGGTCCTCGTAGCGATCGGCGATGTACTGCATCGTGTCGTCGAACCAATCCTTCTGGTGCTCCGGCAGCGCTTCGATGACGCCGCAGCGAAGGATGTGGCTGAACATCTCGTCCCGCGCCTGGTCGAACGACGAGGGGGGAGGAGCCGCAGGGGCACGCCGGGTGTTCTTCTTGCTCATGCACCGTCCTTTTTTGTGACAGTAAGTGGACCCCGGAATATAATCAGGTTGCACTATTTGGTGCAATCGGTGCTTCTCCTTCAATCGCAACGCGCTCCGTGTAGATTACCCGCTCAACGGAACAGGGTCCGGCGCCTCCGGGCGCGGCGGACGAGGGCGGAGCATGGCGGAGCACGACGAGATCTATGGCAAGGAGCGGGCCGCGCGGCTCGAGGGGATGCTGCGGGAGCTCGGGGCGCGGCTCCGGGAGCTCGACGAGGCCGGGCTGCTCCTCAAGTCGGTGCCCGAGCTGCTGAAGCGGCTGGGAGACGTACGCAGCGAGCTGTTCCACTACGAGGTCCGCTCCACGTACGACACTCCCGAAGTGGCGGAGAGCCGCCGCATCGTGGAGGAGGCGTCGCGGGAGCGGCCGACTTTCCCTGACGAGCCGGAGGACGACGAACCATGGCGGCAGCGCCCGGAGGAATGAAGGGCTTCTACCTTGCGCTCGCGGCGGTGGCCGTGATCGGCGCGGGAATCCTTCTCTACCAGGTGTCGAAGCCGGCGGTCAGCATCCCGGCCAACGTCGCCGTCCTTCCCGCGGACACCGCCGGCTTCCGCGGCTACGTGCTCGGGTCGGATTCGGCGCCGGTCACCATCGTCGAGTACGGCGACTACCAGTGCCCGGGGTGCGCCAACTTCGACATCGTCACCCTGCCCGACGTGAAGCAGCGGCTGGTGGACGCCGGCAAGGTGCGGTTCGTCTACCGCGATTTCCCGCTCGACAACATCCATCAGTATGCCCGCCTCGCCGCCCACGCGGCCGCCTGCGCCGACGAGCAGGGGAAGTACTGGGAGGTGCACTCCCTCATCTTCCAGGGCCAGCCCGACTGGGCGAACGGCGGGGCCGAGGGCCGCTTCCGCAGCTATGCGCAGGCGGCGGGGCTCGACATGGCGCGGTACGGCGAGTGCATGGAGTCGGCGCGCTACGCCGGCCGCATCCAGGCGAGCTACCAGGAGGGCGTCGCGCTCGGCGTCGGCGGCACGCCGATGTTCCTGATCGGCGACCGGCTCTACAACGGGATGAGCTACGACGAAATGCGGAAGATCGTGGACTCGATCGCGGCCCTGCCACGGCAATGACGCGCCGGATGGGCGTGGCGCTCCTGAGCCTCATCGGCATCTTCGTCGCCGCGTACCTGTATCTCTACAAGATCGGCCGGATCGGCTCCGTCATGTGCGGCACCGGGGGCTGCGAGACCGTGCAGCTCAGCAAGTGGAGCAGCTTCCTCGGCGTGGACGTGGCGCTCATCGGCGTGGCCGGCTATGCCGGGCTCCTGGCGCTCGCGCTCGTGTCGCTCCAGCCGCGCTTCGCGCATGACCCGCGCCCCGCACGGCTGCTCGCGCTGCTGAGCGGGATCGGCGTGCTCTTCGCGGTCTACCTCACCTGGCTCGAGCTCTTCGTGATCCACGCGATCTGCCGCTGGTGCGTCGGGTCGGCCGTGATCATCACTGCCATCTTCCTGCTGTCGCTGATGGACGCCCGGCGCGCGGGGTCCGCTCCCGCCCCGTGACGGACGCGCCGCACACGCACGGGACCCGGGCCGAGCCACGCGGCAAGGCGCTGGCCGCGCTGTCGCTCGCGGCGCTGGGCGTGGTCTACGGCGACATCGGCACGAGCCCCCTCTACGCCCTCAAGGAAGCGTTCATCGGGCCGCACGCGGTTGCCCTGTCGAAGGACAACGTGCTCGGGGTCCTGTCGCTGGTCTTCTGGTCGCTCAACTTCGTCGTGACGTTCAAGTACCTGAGCGTCATCATGCGAGCCGACAACCGGGGGGAAGGCGGCATACTCGCCCTGCTGGCCCTCGTCCGGCCGGCGGGCGTGCCGCGCGGCGCCCAGCGGCTGCTCATCGCGGTCGGCCTCTTCGGGGCCGCGCTCCTCTACGGCGACGGGATCATCACGCCGGCGATCTCGGTGCTCGGCGCCGTGGAGGGACTGAGCGTGGCGACTCCCGCGCTGGAGCGGTGGATCGTGCCGATCGCGATCGTGATCATCTCTGCGCTGTTCGCCGTGCAGCGGCGTGGGACGGCGGGCGTGGGCCGCATCTTCGGGCCGCTGACGGCGGTCTGGTTCGTGTGCATCGCCCTGCTCGGGGTGCGGGGCATCGTGAGCCATCCGGGCGTGCTCGCCGCAATGAATCCCTGGTACGCGGCCGAGTTCTTCATGCGCGAGGGAGGCCAGGGGATCGCGATTCTCGCGGTGGTCGTGCTCGTCGTGACCGGCGGCGAGGCGCTCTATGCGGACATGGGACACTTCGGCCGGAGGCCGATCCGGATCGCCTGGTACGCCGTGGTGCTGCCGGCGCTCGTGCTGAACTACTTCGGCCAGGGCGCACTCCTCCTCGAGGACCCCGCCGCCGCCGCGAATCCGTTCTACGGCCTCGTTCCGATGTGGGCGCTCTACCCGATGATCGGCGTCGCCACCGGCGCAGCGGTGGTGGCGTCGCAGGCGCTGATCTCGGGCGCGTTCTCCCTCACGCGCCAGGCGGTGCAGCTCGGCTTCTGTCCGCGCATCAACATCGTGCACACCTCGAAGGAGCAGATCGGGCAGATCTACATCCCGCAGGTGAATCTCTTCCTCTGGCTCTCGTGCATCGGCCTGGTGCTCGGCTTCCGGACGGCGGGCAATCTCGCGGCGACCTATGGCGTCGCGGTCACCGGGACGATGGCGATCACGTCGATCCTCTTCATCGGCGTGGCGCACCGGCTCTGGGGCTGGCCCTGGTGGCGGGTCGGGGCGCTCGCCGGCCTCTTTCTCGTGGTCGACATCGCGTTCTTCGGGGCCAACCTTCTCAAGGTGCCGGACGGCGGGTGGTTCCCGCTCATCGTCGCGATCATCGTCTATCTCTTCATGTCCACCTGGAAGAAGGGTCGTGTCCGGCTGAGCGCGATCGTGCAGGAGAATGCGCTGCCGCTCGACCTCTTCATCCATGACATCGCACAGCGGAAGCCCCTCCGCGTCCCCGGCGCCGCGGTCTTCCTTACGTCGGTCCCCGGCGGCGCCCCGCCGGTCCTGCTGCACCACCTCAAGCACAACAAGGTGCTGCACCAGACGGTGGTGCTCATGTCCATCGTGACGGAGGAGATTCCGCAGGTGGATCCCGCCGACCGCGTGAGCTGCCGCGAGCTCGGCGAGGGGTTCTACGAGGTCATCGCGAAGTTCGGGTTCATGGAGACGCCCGACGTGCCGAGCGTGCTCGCGTCGCTCGGCCGGCTCGGCTCCCCGGAGGACGGGACCGTCATCAAGCCGATGGACACGACGTACTATCTCGGCCGGGAGACACTCATCGCCTTCGGGCGGGGAAAGGCGCCGGGCGGCGCCGCGACGCGCGTGGAGATGATGCCGAGGTGGCGGAAGAAGCTCTTCATCCTCATGGCCCGGAACGCCCAGCCCGCGACGGCTTTCTTCGGGCTTCCGCCGAATCGCGTCGTCGAGCTGGGGGCACAGCTGCAGTTCTAGTCCGCGGACCTCACCCCGTTATTCCTCTTCGTACATCGCCTTGAGCCGCGCCACGACCGCCGGGTCGGCGAGCGTCGTCGTGTCGCCGAGCGTGCGGCCTTCGGCGATGTCCTTGAGCAGGCGGCGCATGATCTTGCCGCTCCGGGTCTTCGGGAGGTCGGCGGAGAAGAGGATGTCGTCGGGCTTGGCGATGGCGCCGATCTTCCGTGCGACGTGGTCGCGCAGGTCGTCCTTGAGGGTGGAGGTGGCGCTCGTTCCCTCCTTGAGCGTCACGAACGCCGCGATCGCCTGGCCCTTGAGCTCGTGCGCCTTGCCCACGACGGCTGCCTCGGCGACGGACGGGTGGTCCACGAGCGCGCTTTCCACCTCCATCGTCCCGATCCGATGGCCGGCGACGTTCAGCACGTCGTCCACGCGCCCGAGGATCCACCAGTAGCCGTCGTCGTCGAGCTTGGCGCCGTCTCCCGCGAAGTAGCGGCCCGGGAACCGGCTCCAGTAGGTCTGGCGATACCGTTCGTCGTCGCGATAGACGGTGCGGAGCATGCCGGGCCAGGGTGCCGCGAGCGTGAGGAACCCGCCGCCCGCCTCGAGTACCTTTCCCGCCGCATCCACGAGCTCCGCCCGGATGCCGGGGAAGGGCACCGTTGCCGAGCCGGGCTTGGTGACGGTGACGCCGGGCAGCGGCGTGATCATGATCCCGCCCGTCTCGGTCAGCCACCAGGTGTCCACGATGGGGCAGCGGTTGCCGCCGATGTGCTCCCGGTACCACATCCACGCCTCGGGATTGATCGGCTCCCCGACCGAGCCGAGGAGGCGGAGCGTCGAGAGGTCGTGGCGCGCCGGGTGCGACGGTCCCCACTTCATGAAGGCGCGGATCGCGGTGGGTGCGGTGTAGAATACCGTCACCCCATATCGGGCGATCAGGCTCCAGAAGCGGTCCCGCTCCGGCCAGTCGGGCGCGCCTTCGTAGATCACGACGGTGGCGCCGACGGAGAGCGGCCCGTAGACGACGTACGAGTGCCCCGTGACCCAGCCGATGTCGGCGGTGCACCAGAAGACGTCGTCGTCCTTCAGGTCGAAGACGTAGCGCGTGGTGGCCGAGACGTGCGTGAGGTAGCCGCCGGTCGTGTGGACGATGCCCTTTGGCTTCCCGGTGGTCCCGGAGGTGTAGAGGATGTAGAGCAGGTCCTCCGCGTCCATCGCCTCCGGCTCGCACCGGTACGCGGCGTGCTCGAGGAGGCGGTGCCACCAGTGGTCGCGCCCTTCCGTCATGGTGGCGAAGGCCTCGTCGCCTTCGGCGCCGGCGCGGCGCCGGACCACGATCACGTGCCTGATCGAGGGGCAGCCGGCGATCGCCTCGTCGGCGTAGCGCTTGAGCGGCACGGTCTGGCCGCGGCGGTACCCGCCATCCGCGGTGATGAGGGCGACGGCCTCCGCGTCGTTGATCCGGTCGCGCAGCGATTCGGCGCTGAAGCCGCCGAACACCACCGAGTGGACCGCGCCGATGCGGGCGCAGGCGAGCATCGCGATCACCGCCTCGGGAATGAGCGGCAGGTAGATGGCGACGCGGTCGCCCCGTCCGACGCCGAGGGACTTGAGCCCGTTGGCGCAGCGGGACACCTCGCGGGCGAGGTCCCAGTAGGTGAGGACGCGGCGGTCGCCCGGCTCACCTTCCCAGACCAGGGCCGCCTTGTTGCGGCGCGGACCGGCGAGGTGGCGGTCGAGGCAGTTGACGCTCGCGTTGAGCTTGCCGTCCACGAACCAGCGGGCATGCGGGGGCTGCCAGTCGAGCACGCGGGTCCAGGGCTCGATCCAGTCGAGCCGCCGCGCCTCCTGCTCCCAGAAGGCCTCGGCATCGCGGCCCGCGTCGTAGAGGTCGGCCTGCGCTTCGGCGGCTCGCGCGAATCCGTCGGGCGGAGGGAAGCGGCGCTGCTCGGAGAGGAGAGTGTCGAGTTGCTCGCTCATGACCGTGCGGGTAGAGGGGACGTGGTCGGGGAACAGGGAAGGTAGTGCGAATCTCCAATTGCTGCCGCAGGGTGCGGCGCGAAGGTCTGCAAAGAATGGCGCTGGCGCGCTCCAGCCGCAGTGCTCCCAACGGGTTACGCGACTGGCACCGCTCTCGCCTCTGGGTGGGATGCGGCCGCATCGGCGGCTGCACACAACCTGATCTGCCCGATAAGAGCACACCCGGAGTAATCCGGGGCCGCAAAACTAGAGGTCCTGCGCGCGCGTTCCGCGCCGCCAGGATAGCTCGGTGCCGAAGGTGGACCGGCCGCGCGACAGAGCGCGTTGTTCATCGGGCGTGGGAGGCAGCATGATGGCCACGCAGGTGGAGGCGCGCGTCCTTACGGCCCCGGTCAACCTGGGCCTCGAGACCCGCATCGAATTCCGCAGAGCCGCCGTGGACCTGATCGAGACGATGACCCAGCCGGGTGGCCGGCTCGTCATCGACCTGACGCCCACCCGCACGGTGGACTCGGCGGGGCTCGGCGTCCTCATGCTGGTCCAGCGCCATGCGGCGGAGCGGCGGCTCAGGGTGGTCCTCCGCCGCCCGAACGACGAGCTCCGGTTCCTGCTCGCGCTCACCAAGCTCGACGACCTCTTCGACCTGGACGCCGCCTAGGCCCTTGCCGGGATGGACGATGCCGCTCAGCCGCATTAACGTAACGCGAGACGTGGCACGCTGGCTCTCGCATTCCCGGCGGCGGTCGCCGCCTGCCGGGGCGCTGCCCGGCACACGACAGCGATCGGCGGACATGGACCATCCGAAGCGGCGGCGCGTGCTCATCGTCGAGGACGAGCGTGCCCTCCGAGTGCACTACGAGCGGCATTTCTCCTCGCAGTACGACCTCGTGCTCGCCGCGACCGGCGCGGAGGCGCTCGCGCGGCTCTCGGAGGACACGCCCGACATCGCCGTGCTCGACATGCGGCTCCCGGACACCGACGGCGTGGCGCTGCTCCGCGCGATCCGCGGCACCCATCCCGACCTCCCGGTCATCATCACGACCGCATACATGAGCATCGAGCCCCAGCTCCAGCTGCTCGACGTTCCCTATTCCGACTACATCGTCAAGCCCTTCCGGCTCGAAGAGCTCAGCGCCCGGATCGATGCGGCCCTCTGAGGGCCCGCTCCTCGCTGCCACCGGACTCTCCCGCTCCTTCGGCGCCCTGCACGCGCTGCGGGGGATCGATCTCGAGCTGCATCCGGGCGAGACGCTCGTCGTGTTCGGGCCGAACGGGGCGGGGAAGTCCACGCTCCTGCGGCTCCTGGCCGGCATCATGCGCCCGACCGCGGGGGAGGTGCGCATCGCCGGGCGCATCGTACGCCCGGGCGATCCCGCCTCGCGCCGCGCCACCGGACTCGTCTCGCACCATTCCTTCCTGTACGACGACCTCACGCTCGAGGAGAACCTCGTGTTCGCGGCGCGCCTCCAGGGCGTCGCGGCGCCGCAGGTGGCCGCGCGCGCGGCGCTCGGGGCGGCCGGCCTCGGCGAGCGCGCCGGGGAGAGCCCGCGTTCGCTGAGTCGCGGGCTGCAGCAGCGCGTCTCGATTGCCCGCGCCCTGATCCACGACCCGGCGCTTCTCCTCCTCGACGAGCCGTTCACCGGCCTCGACAGCGCCTCCGCGCGGCGGCTCCGCGGATCGCTCGCCGCCCGCGCAGGCGAGGGCCGCGCGGCGGTGCTCGTGACGCATCAGCTCGCCGAGGCCTGGGAGCTCGCCACGCGTGTCGCCGTCCTGTCGGCCGGCCGCTGGGTGTTCGAGGGGCCGCGCGCGGGGAGCCTCGCCGAATTCACCGCGCGGGCGGAGGCGCTGCTCGATGGGTGACGTGATCCGCGCGGCGCTCATCGTCGCCGGGAAGGACCTCCGCGCGGAGCTCCGGAGCAGGACCGCGCTCGTCTCCGCGCTCGTCTTCGCGGCGCTCATCCTCGTGGTGTTCAGCTTCTCGCGCGACCCGGCCCGCCTCGCCCCGGCGGACCTCGCCCCGAGCGCGCTGTGGATCACCTTCGCCTTCGCGGCGATGACGGCACTCAACCGGGCGTTCAGCGTAGAGCGCGAGCATGCCGCGCTCGACGCGCTCCTCCTCGCGCCCGTGCCGCGCGAGGCGATCTACCTCGGGAAGCTCCTCGGGAACCTCGCGTTCGTCTTCGCGGTGGAGGCGGTGACGCTGCCCCTCTTCGCGATCTTCTTCAACGCGCGCATCGTCGGCGTGCTGGGCGGGCTGGTGCTCACGAGCGCGCTCGCGACGATCGGCTTCGTCGCGGTCGGGACGGTGTTCAGCGCCATGACCGTGCGGACCCGCTTTGCCGAGCTCATGCTGCCGGTGCTCCTCCTCCCGTTCATGGTGCCCCCGCTCATCGGCGCCGTGCAGGTGACGGCCCGCCTCCTCGCGGAGCGGCCGTTGAGCGAGGTCGCCGGGTGGCTTAGGTTACTCGCCGTCTATGACCTCATCTTCGTGACGATCTGCCTGCTCGTGTTCCCGTCGGTGGTGGACGAGTGACCGGCACCGCCCCGTCCCGGGAGGCCGCGGCAGCCGCGCGCCTCACGCGCATCGGCATGCGCATCACGCTCGTGTCGCTCGCGGCGCTCGCGGTGGTGTACGTTCTCGCCATCTGGCGCACGCCGACCGAGGCGGCGCAGGGGTTCGCCCAGAAGATCTTCTACCTGCACGTTCCCGCGGCCTGGTGCGCCCTCCTCATCTTCTCCGTGGTGGGGATCGTGAGCGCGCTCTACCTCTGGCTCAAGGACGCCCGGCTCGACCACTTCGCCGCCGCGGCGGCGGAGACGGGCGTGGCGTTCAGCGCGGTGATGCTCACGTCAGGGCCGCTCTGGGGAAAGCCGGTGTGGGGCGCCTGGTGGCAGTGGGATGCGCGCCTCACACTCACGCTCTTCCTCTTCTTCCTCTACGTCGGCTACCTCTCGCTCCGGTCGGCGCTGCACGATCCCGCCGAGCGCGCGCGCTTCAGCGCGGTGGTCGCGATCCTCGGCCTCGTGCTCGTCCCGTTCGTGCACCTGAGCGTCTACCTCTTCCGGACGATCCATCCCCTGCCGGTCGTCCTCAAGCCGAGCGCCCCGTCCCTGCCGGGCTCGATGCTCGAGGTGCTGCTCCTTTCGCTCGGGGTGCACATGCTCCTCGGCCTCGGCTTCGTCCTCGCCCGGTACGGGATCGCCCGCGCCGAAGCGGCCCGCCTCGAGGTGTCCGATGGATGAGCTGCCCCGCAACGCCGGGTACGTGATCGCGGCGTACCTGATCGCGATCGCCGTCTACGTCGGGAACACGATCAGGCTGGTGCGTCGGGCGGCGGGTGGGGGGGATGCGGGGCGGCGGCGTGGGAGGTGAGACGTGAGGGGTGAGACGTGGAGATGAAAGGTGAGACGTGAGAGGTGAGAGGTAAGAGGTGGGCGGTGAGAGGGGGGCGTGACGCGGCGCGACCTGGGCGACCGGAATCACCGACGACTGGAAATCTGGAAACGACGAAAGGCTCCGGGCAATCCGGAGCCTTCGTGTTTTCCTGTTTCGAGCCTTCTCGGTGTTCAGGCGGCGATAGCGCCAAGCCGCCTGGCCTGACACACCCTGGACCCGGGTGGAGCGCTAGACCGCGGTCGTTTCTCCCCGCAGCAGCACCTTGTCCCACACGAAGGCCGCCACCACCGCGCCGAGCGCGGGGCCGATCCAGTACACCGCCTGGCCGGTCCACGTGCCCGAGGCGATGGCGGGGCCGAGGGCGCGGGTCAGGTTGACCGCGGCGCCGGTGAGGGGTCCGAGGCCGATGATGAGAAACACGAGCGAGAGCCCGATGCCGAAGCCTCCGACCCGGTGCGACGCGGCGGCCACGGCGGTCCCGAACACGGCCGACATCAGGAAGAAGCCCATGATCGCTTCGAGGAGGATCCCCTGGCCGACGCTGACGCTCAGGTTGAGCTGCGGCGTGCCATAGGCCGCCACGCGCGCGAGCGCCGCAGGCCACGCCGCCTTGAGGGCGAGGCCGGCGAGGACGGCCGCCAGGAGCTGGGCCGCAAGGTGGACCGCGAAGGTGCGCGCGTCGATGCGCCGCACCACGAGGAGGCCGAGCGACACTGCCGGGTTCAGGTGGCCGCCCGAGATGTGCATCGTCATCGTGACGCCGATCGCGAGCACGAAGCCGTGCGCGAGCGCGACGCCCGTGAGCCCCACGCCGGAGCCGGGGTACACCGCCGCGATGGACGCCGAGGCGCCGACGAAGACGAGCGCGAAGGTGCCGAGCAGCTCGGCGACGAACCGACGACTGGCAGAGGGCATGAGGTTCCTTCCTGTCGGGAGTGGTGTCGGGAAGGAGGAATCTTAGGAACGGCAGGCGGGCCCCGCCAGACGCCGGGGCTCAGGCGCGGCGGAAGAGGAGCGAGGCGTTGATGCCGCCGAAGCCGAACGAATTGCTG
>DASUXZ010000208.1:0-3156 GCA_036377655.1 Gemmatimonadales bacterium | reverse complement strand
GTTGACGTCGTCCGACTTGACGGTGAGGATCTCCTGCAGGACGTGCGCGGCCCCATAGGCCTCCAGCGCCCACACTTCCATCTCTCCGAAACGCTGGCCGCCGAACTGCGCCTTGCCCGCCAACGGCTGCTGCGTCACCAGCGAGTACGGGCCGATGGACCGCGCGTGGATCTTGTCGTCCACCAGGTGGCTCAGCTTCAGCATGTAGATCGAGCCGACCGTGACCTCGCCCCACGACCACCAGGTGCGCTGCCCCTGAAGCTCCAGGCGCTCGCGCTCCTTGGTGTCACGCGGCCCGCGGATCTCCTCGGGCGCGGCGATTCTGATGCTGATGTAGTCGAAACTCGAGCTCTTGGGCTCGCGACCGCTACGAAAATCAATCATGATTTATTCATCTCCCGCTTCGGTGGTCCCGAGGGTCACCTTGAGACCGAGCGCCTGCAGTTCCTTCACCAATACGTTGAACGATTCGGGGATCCCGGGCTCCGGCAGATTCTGCCCCTTCACGATCGCTTCGTACACGCGGCTGCGGCCGTTCACGTCGTCGGACTTGACGGTGAGCATCTCCTGCAGCACGTGCGCCGCCCCATAGGCTTCCAGCGCCCAGACTTCCATCTCGCCGAACCGCTGGCCGCCGAACTGCGCCTTGCCGGCGAGCGGCTGCTGCGTCACGAGCGAGTACGGCCCGATCGAGCGCGCGTGGATCTTGTCGTCCACGAGGTGGCTCAGCTTGAGCATGTAGATCGCGCCGACGGTGACGTCGCCCTCGAACTCCTGGCCGCTCCGGCCGTCCCGGAGCCGCGCCTTGCCGGCGGGCGTGAGCCCGGCGGCGCGGAGGAGCTCGGTGCCGGCCGCGTCGAGGTCGCCCTCGCCCTTGCCGCCAAGGAGGGCCGCGAGCGCCGGCTGGCCGGCCTCCGCGAGCGCGTCCGCCGGGGAGCCGCCGGCCCGCTTCTCGAGGTCCTTCACGAGCTTCGCCGCGGCCTTGTCGCCGGCGGCGGCGAGCGCCTTCTGGATCTCCACTTCCTGGGCGCGCTGCCGCACGGCGCGGCCGGCGAGCTCCTCGGCCGCGTCCGCGAGGAACGCCCGGAGGCGCTTCGCGAACTCGCGCGTTTCCTTCGACGCACCCTTCGCCTCGAGGAGGCCGATGCCCGCCTCGGTGAGGAGCGTCCGCTCGCCCGACGGCGCGACGACCTTGAGGTCCTCGACCATCCGCCGCGTGAGCGCCGCGTCCACCTCCGGCGCGCGGGTCGGGAGCCGGAGCGACTCGCCGGCCCACTTGAACCCGGCAAGCCGGAGGAGCACGCCGATCTCCGCCTCGTCGGCGCCACGGAACACCGGCGTCTTGGCCTCGAAGCCGAGGATCCGCGCGGCCCACCCGAGGTGGGTCTCGAGGATCTGGCCCACGTTCATGCGGCTCGGCACGCCGAGCGGATTGAGCACGATGTCCACCGGCGAGCCGTCCGGGAGGAACGGCATGTCCTCCTCCGGCACGATCCGGGCGACGATGCCCTTGTTGCCGTGGCGGCCGGCCATCTTGTCGCCCACCGAGATCTTCCGCTTCTCGGCGATGTACACCTTCACGAGCTGGATCACGCCCGGCGGGAGCTCGTCCGGCTGGAGGATCTTGTCGATCTGGTCCTCCGCCTTCTCCTCCACCCGCGCGCGCTCGCGCTCCGCCATGTCGATGGCGGCGCGGATCCGCTCGTTCGCGGCCTTGTTGGCCACCCGGAGCGTCTTCCGGTCGATCTCCGCGAGGTCGAGGTCGGCGAGCACCGAGGGCGCGAGCTTCGTGCCCGCCGGGAGGAACTCCTCCACGGTGCCGACCTTGAGCATGAGCGCCACTTCCTGCCCGGCGAGCAGCTGCTTCACCTCGTCCATCATGACGCTCGTGATCCGCGCCTTCTCGTCCGACTCGACGCGGCGCACCTCGCCGATCCGCTCGCCGCGGTCCTTCTCGACGACGCGGTCCTCGACGCGGCTGAAGATCTTCACGTCGATCACGACGCCCGCCATGCCCGGCGGCACCTTGAGCGACGAGTCCTTCACGTCCTTGGCCTTCTCGCCGAAGATCGCCGTGAGGAGCTTCTCCTCGGGCGAGAGCTCGGTCTCGCCCTTCGGCGTGATCTTGCCCACGAGGATGTCGCCCGGCTTCACGTGCGCGCCGATCCGGACGATGCCGCGCTCGTCGAGGTCCACGACCGACTCGTCGGAGACGTTCGGGATCTCGCGGGTGATCTCCTCCTGGCCGCGCTTGGTGTCCCGGACGTGGAGCTCGAGCTCCTGGATGTGGATCGACGAGTAGACGTCGTCCTTGACCAGGCGCTCGCTCAGGATGATCGCGTCCTCGAAGTTGTGGCCGTACCACGGCATGAACGCGACGAGCACGTTGCTGCCGAGGGCGAGCTCGCCGCCCTCGGTGGCCGCGCCGTCGGCGATGATCTGCCCCGCCCCCACCCGCTCCCCCTGCTGCACGAGGGGCCGCTGGTTGATGGCGGTGTCCTGGTTGGTGCGCCAGAACTTCTTGACCCGGTAGCGGTCGTGCTGGTTGAGGCGCGCGAGCGGCTGGTCGCCGAGCGGCGCGCCGTCGGCGCCGGCGTCGACGATGATCTCGTCCGCCGTGACGCGGGTGACGACGCCGGCCCGGCGCGCCACGATCACGGCGCCCGAGTCCCGCGCCACCTTCTCCTCGAGCCCGGTGCCGACGAGCGGCGCCTGGGGGAAGAGGAGCGGCACGCTCTGCCGCTGCATGTTCGAGCCCATGAGGGCGCGGTTCGCGTCGTCGTGCTCGAGGAACGGGATGAGCGCGGCGGCGATGGAGACGAGCTGCTCCGGCGCGACGTCCATCAGCTCGATCCGGTCGGGCGGGAGGAGCGGGTAGTCGTCGCCCTTGCGCGAGAGGACGAGCGGCTCCGTGAACCGCCCCTCGTCGTCGATGATCGAGTTGGCCTGCGCGACCGCGATCTCCTCTTCCTCGCTCGCCGAGAGCCAGCGGATCTCGTCGGTGACGCGGCCGTTCTTCACCACGCGGTACGGCGTCTCGATGAAGCCGAGCTCGTTGATGCGCGCGTAGGTCGAGAGCGACGTGATGAGGCCGATGTTCGGGCCCTCCGGCGTCTCGATCGGGCACATGCGGCCGTACTGCGAGTAGTGGACGTC
>DASUXZ010000207.1:0-8408 GCA_036377655.1 Gemmatimonadales bacterium | reverse complement strand
TCCAGGCGCTCGGCATCCGGGATGCGAACATGGACGTGTACGTGCCGACCCGGACCATGCTCCTTCGCTTCCGCGACCGGGCGCGCGTCACCCAGCGGGACATCGAGCTCGCGGCCCGTCCCGACATGGCGATGCCCGACCAGGAGGAGACGGCCTCGGAGGAAGAGCGCGCCGAGCGGAGCAACCGGAACCAGCTCGACCGGATCATCGTGCGGGTGGCCGACGCCTCGCACGTGAGCGGCGTGGCCGACGTGATCCGCCGGTCGCTCACGCGCCGGCACAACGGCGTCGTGGACTTCGAGATCAGCGTGCCGGAGCTCCTCCTCCGCCAGCAGCAGCGCACGAAGACGATCTTCAACGTCGTCCTCGGCGCCATCGCGTCGATCTCGCTCATCGTCGGCGGGATCGGGATCATGAACATCATGCTCGCCTCGGTGCTCGAGCGGATCCGCGAGATCGGCGTCCGCCGCGCCGTCGGCGCCACGCAGAAGGAGATCCTCCTCCAGTTCCTGAGCGAGGCGGTGCTCATCAGCGTGGCCGGCGGGATCGCGGGGATCCTCGTCGGATCGCTGCTCAGCTACGGGATCGAGCGGTTCGCCGGCATCACCACCCTCGTGTCCTATCTCTCGATCGCCGTCGCATTCGGGGTCTCGTTCGCCGTGGGCGTCGGGTTCGGCATCGTGCCGGCCTACCGCGCGGCGCGCCAGGATCCCGTCGTCTGCCTCCGCTACGAGTGACCCCATGCGCATCGCCATCGTTCCGGCCCTGCTGCTCGCCATCGCGCCGAGCCCCGCTGCTGCCCAGGAACCGCTCACGCTCCAGCAGGCAGTCGACCTCGCCCTCGAGCGCGGCGGCGGCGCCGTGGCTGCGAGGGCCACCCGGGATGCCTCCCGGTACCGCGACCAGGCCTTCTCCGCCCGTCAGCTCCCGCAGCTCTCGTTCGGCGGGACGCTGCCGCAGTACAACCGCGCGATCATCCCGGTCGTCCAGCCCGACGGAAGCACGCTCTTCCGCCCCCAGAACCAGACCAACGCCGACTTGTCGGCCACCGTGACGCAGCAGCTCCCGACCGGGGGCAGCTTCTTCGTGTCCTCGTCGCTCGCGACGTTTTCGGTCACCGGCGAGCAGTCGCTGCGCACCTGGTCGTCCACGCCGATCTCGCTCGGGATCCGGCAGGACCTCTTGCGCCCGAACGCGACGCGCCTCGACCGCCGCGAGCAGCCCCTCCGTTCCGAGCTCGCCGAGCGGGTGTACCTCGAATCGCGAGAGGAGATCGCGCTCCAGGTCACCAACCTCTTCTTCGACGTGCACTCCGCCGCCGTCGGGCTCGCCAACGCGACGACCAACGTGGCCGTCAACGACACCCTCTATACGCTCAACAAGGGACGGTACGAGGTCGGCAAGATCGGCGAGAACGACCTGCTCCAGAGCGAGCTCGCGCTGCTTCGCGCGCGCACGGCGCTCGACGGCGCGCGCCTCGAGCTCGATCGCGCCCGCGCCGCATTCCGGCTCGCCGTCGGGCTCCCGGCGGACGCGCCGGTCGAGCTGAGCATCCCGGTCGTGGTGCCCACCTTCGCGGTGGATACGGCCGTCGCGGTCGCAGAGGCGAAGCGGAACCGCTCGACGGCGACCAGCGTCGAGCTCCAGGGGATGCAGGCGGACCGCCGGGTCACGGAGGCCCGCCTCAACAACGGGTTCGGGGCCTCAGTCCAGGCGAGCTTCGGATTCAACGCGACCGCGTCCGAGTTCGACTTCGCCTACCGCAACCTGCTCGAGGCGCGGCAGGTCTCGGTGAGCGTGGACATTCCGCTCATCCAGTGGGGGGCCCGGCGGGCAACGGTGGAAGCGGCCGAAGCCGAGCGCGACGGCATCGAGGAGACCTCGCGCCTTGCGCTCGACCAGGCGGCCCAGGACGCGCATTTCGCCGCCCTCCAGCTCCTGCAGACGCGCCGCGCCCTCGAGATCGCCGCAAAGGCGGACACCGTGGCCGCCAAGCGGTTCGAGGTGGCGTACAACCGCTACGTCATCGGCCGCATCGCGATCGACAACCTGTACATGGCGCAGGGCGAGAAGGACCAGGCGCTCGGCCAGTACGTCCAGTCACTCCGCGCGCACTGGCTGGCCTACTACCGGCTCCGCCGGCTCACCCTGTACGACTTCGAGCGGGGCGCGCCGATCGGCTGACCGCTCAGCCGGCCGCCCGGATCTCGCGCTCGACCGCCGCCACGCGCTCGGGAGCGATCCAGCCGTGCTCCGCCGCGTGGCGCGCGGCGGCGAGCGTGTCCTCCACCAGCAGCATCCTGCTTCCGAGTCCGGCGATCTCGCTCGCGAGCTCGCGCACCTGCGCCGAGCGGATCGGGTTCGCCGTGACGTCACGGATGTAGATCGCCGGCACGCGGCCCGGATGCCGCGCCGCCATCTCGCGGTAGATCTCCGGATCCTGCTGCCCGCTGTCGCCGATCAGGATGAAGGGGAGCTCGGGATAGGTCGAGAAGAGGAGCTCGATCGCGTCGGTCTTGTGCGAATGGTGGCCGCGCGGCATGAACGTCTGGCGGCTCATCGACCAGTCGCGCAGGAGGAGCGGGCCGGCGGGAATCCCGCGCACCTCCATGAACTCGAGCAGGAAGTCGTGCATGTTCCAGGGGCTGCTCGAGACATAGAAGATCGGGGAAGGCGCCGTGCCGGGCGGGCCGGCGTGCAGCGCCTGGTAGAATGCCGCGACCCCGGGGAAGGGAAGCCGGGTTCGCGCGTTCTCGAGGAACGTCGAGGCGAGCATCCGGATGAGGCGGCGGACGCCGGTGCGGATGACCGTGTCATCGAGGTCGCTGATGATCCCGACGCGCGCTGCCGGGGACGGCACGAGCACCTGGCCTTCGCTGCCGACACCGTCGGGGCTCAGGAGATCCACCGCCACCCTGCGCCATCCGGAGCCGGTCGGGTCGGGGGCGCTGCCGTCGATCCAGCCGGTGAAATAGCCCTCGTCGTCGGCGACCAGCTCCCGGCGGGCAGCGCCGTAGCGGACGGCGACCCGCGCCCCGGGGATCTCGTCGCTCTCGAAGCGTCCGATGGCGGCGAAGACATTGCGCCAGCGCGGATCGCCGGCGCCGGCGGGCGCGGTCTGGCCGATCTCGAGCACGCGGCCCATCACCCGGACCCGCTCGGGCGTCCCGAAGCCCCGGTACACGAAGGCCGCAATCGGATCGGGCACCCCGCTGCTCAGGCCGATTCCGCCGAGCGCCGAATCGAACCTGCGCTCGAGTCCCTCGACCATCCGCGCGAGTCGCGCTCCCCAGTCCACCACTCCGCGTCGTTCGTTCATTCCCGGGCGTCTCTCCAGTGGCACGGCTAATTTCCGGCATGACCCTCGCCGGGCGGTTCCGACAGCACCTGAGTGCGCTCGCGCCGCCGCCGGGTGCCGCGATCGTCGCGGTCTCCGGCGGTCCCGACTCGCTCGCGCTGCTCGACCTGCTCGCCCTGACCCGCGAGGACCACGCGCTCGAGCTCGTCGTGGGGCACGCCGATCATGGTATCGCCGCCGAGAGCGGCGCGGTGGCCGCGCGGGTCGAGGCGCTCGCGGAAAGGTATTCGGTTCCGTTCGAAATCGAACGGCTCCAGCTCGGCGGTGGCACGACCGAAACCCGGGCCCGCGCCGCCCGGTACGTGGCGCTCCGCCGCATGGCCCGGCGTCGCGGGGCTCGAGTCATCGTCACGGCGCACCACGCCGACGATCAGGCGGAGACCGTGCTCATGCGCCTCCTGCGTGGCTCGGGTCCTGCCGGCCTCGCCGGAATGCGCGCCTTTGCCGGCGGGATCCTGCGGCCGCTCCTGCCGTTCCGGCGGGACGAGCTGGCCCGGTACCTGCACGAGCGTGGGATCGAGGCGTGGAGGGACCCGGCCAACGAAGACTCGCGCCACCTGCGATCGTGGCTGCGTCGATCGGTGTTGCCGACGATCGAATCGCGGCTCCCCGACGTGGCGGAGCGGATCGCACGAGCCGGCGCCCAGGCGGCGCGGAATGCCGATGCCTGGGACGCGCTCCTCGGGTCGCTGCCCGACCTCGAGTTCCGTGTCGAGCGAGGCGCGGTTTCCGTTGCTGCGCCTGCAGTTGCGGGCTATGATTCCGCCCTCGCCGAGGCACTCGTTCAGGCCGCGGCACGGCATGCCGGGCGCCCCGTCGGGCCCAGTCGCGCCCGGCGCGTCGCCGCGCTGGCGGGAGCGGGCCGGAGCGGCGGCACCGTGCCGCTCGGCACCGACTGGATCGCCGAGGTCGCGTTCGGGCGGTTGTACATCCGGCGGACCCTCGAGGTGCCGGAACCGGTGCGCCTCGGCGGAGAAGGGGCGCAGGCGTGGGGCCGCTGGCGCTTCTTCCGGACCCGAGAGCGCGCACCGGCGCGGCAGCCGAGGGACGGGATGACCGCGTGGTTCACGGCGGCGCCCGACCTGGCGAGACCGCCGGTCCGGGGCGACCGGATCGCCCCGCTCGGCGGCTCGGGACGACGGCTCGTCGTCCGGTGCTTCCAGGACGCGCGGATTCCACGACTCGAGCGGGCCGGCTGGCCGCTCCTCACGGCTGGAGACAGCGTGGTCTGGGTGCCGGGCGTCTGCCGCTCGAGCTCGCTCGTTCCCCCTGCAGGCACGGAGGCGGTGCGCATCGATGTCACGCACGAGTGAGGTCCTCCGCCGGACAGGCGGGCGCCGCATGAAGTCGATCGTCTTCGACGAGGAGACGATCCGCCGCCGTGTCCAGGAGCTCGGCGTCGAGATCACCGCCGCGTATCCGGACGGCGAGCTCCTCGTCCTCGGCCTGCTCAAGGGGAGCTTCATCTTCCTGAGCGATCTCGTCCGGGAGATCGAGCGGCCGATGCAGGTGGACTTCCTCGTGGCGAGCTCCTACGGGTCCGGCACGGTCTCGAGCGGCGAGGTGCGCCTCCTCTACGACCCCGAGACCGAGCTCGAGGGGAAACACATCCTGCTCGTCGAGGATATAATTGATACGGGGCGCACCCTGAAGCGGCTCTGCGCCCTGCTCGCACAGCGGCGGCCGCGGAGCCTCGCGATCTGCGCGCTGCTCGACAAGCACCTCGCGCCGGATCCGCCGGCCGAGCTCAGGTTCGTGGGATTCGACGCCCCGCCGGCCTTTCTGGTCGGCTACGGGCTCGACCATGCGGAGAACTTTCGTCACCTCCCGTTCATCGGGGATCTGGAATAGATGGCTGACCGCACCCCTCCCCGGCCGCCGAAGGCGAGCTGGGGCAACGTGAGCAAGAACCTGGCGCTCTGGGTCCTCGTGGCCCTGCTCGCGCTCGCGCTGTTCCAGCTGATGAACGGCCAGCGGACGAACGCCCAGGACATCTCGTATACCCAGTTCAGCGAACAGCTCGACGGCGCGAACGTCGGGAACGTCGAGATCTTCGACGGGAAGTACATCGAGGGCGAGTTCAAGACCGCCGTCCCGGTGGCCGGGCGCCCGGTCAAGGCGTTCAAGGTCCTCCTGCCGGTCGCGGACAGCGAGGAGTTCGTGAAGCGCCTCGAGGACGCCGGCGTGGTGATCAAGGCGCGCGAGCAGCGGGGCGGGCTCACCGCCATCATCATCGCCGCGCTTCCCTGGATCGTGATCATCGGCCTCTGGTTCTTCTTCCTCCGCCAGCTCCAGCAGGGCGGCAGCCGCGCGTTCGCGTTCGGGAAATCGAAGGCCAAGCTCCTCGCGGGAGACACGCCGAAGATCACCTTCGCCGACGTGGCGGGCGCCGACGAAGCGAAGGTCGAGCTGCAGGAGATCATCGAGTTCCTCAAGGACCCGCAGAAGTTCACCCGGCTCGGCGGCCGCCTCCCGAAGGGCGCGCTCCTCGTCGGGCCGCCGGGCACCGGCAAGACGCTCCTCGCCAAGGCGGTCGCCGGCGAGGCCGGCCGGCCGTTCTTCTCGATGTCGGGCTCGGACTTCGTCGAGATGTTCGTCGGCGTCGGCGCGAGCCGCGTGCGGGACCTCTTCGAGCAGGGCAAGGCCCACGCGCCGTGCATCATCTTCATCGACGAGATCGACGCCGTCGGCCGCCACCGCGGGGCCGGGCTCGGCGGCGGCCACGACGAGCGCGAGCAGACGCTCAACCAGCTCCTCGTCGAGATGGACGGCTTCGAGTCGAACGACGGCGTGATCCTCCTCGCGGCGACGAACCGCCCCGACGTCCTCGATCCGGCGCTCCTCCGGCCCGGGCGCTTCGACCGCCAGATCGTGGTGGACGCGCCGGACGTGAAGGGGCGGGAAGGGATCCTCCGCGTGCACACCCGGAAGATCCCGCTTGCGGGCGACGTGAAGCTCGAGACGATCGCGAAGTCCACGCCGGGCATGGCGGGGGCCGACCTCGCCAACCTCGTGAACGAGGCGGCGGTGCTCGCGGCGCGGCGGAACAAGAGCCTCGTGGACATGCAGGACTTCGAGGACGCGAAGGACAAGGTGACGCTCGGCCTCGAGCGCCGGAGCCTCGTCCTCACGGAGGACGAGCGGCGGCTCACGGCGTATCACGAAGGCGGGCATACCGTCGTCGCGCTCTACACCGAGGGCGCCGACCCGGTGCACAAGGTCACGATCGTTCCCCGCGGCCGGGCGCTCGGCATCATGTACTCGCTCCCGGAAAAGGATCGGTACGGGCACACGCGTGAATTCCTCATCGGGCGCCTCGCCATCAGCTTCGGCGGGCGCGTGGCCGAGGAACTGGTCTTCGGTCCCGGGAAGGTCACGACCGGCGCAGGCAGCGACATCCAGGTCGCGACCAATATCGCGCGACAGATGGTGACGACGTTCGGCATGAGCGACCGGATCGGCATGATGGCGGTCGGCGATCGCGAGCAGGAGATCTTCCTCGGCCGTGAGTTCGCGCGCCGCAGCGAGGTCTCGGAGCACACGGCGCAGGTCGTGGACGAGGAAGTGAAGAGCCTCCTCGACGCGGCGTACGAGCGCGCGCGGCAGATCCTCACCGACCACCGCGACCTCCTCGACCGCGTGGCGCAGGCGCTCCTCGAGCGCGAGACGATCGACGCTGAAGAGGTGCAGCTCCTCTTCAAGGGGCGGACGCTGCCGCCGCGGCCGCCCGATGCGCCGGAGGTGTCGGCCAGCGCCCAGCGCCCGCGTCCGGAGTCGCCGGCGCCCGGCCGGGCCCCGATCCTCGGGGTTCCTCCCGCCGAGCCCGCCGGCGCCTGAGCGCCGGCGTGGGCGCGGGACCGCTCGAAGTCCTCCCGCTGTCGACCCGCTCCGAGCGGGGCGTCGCCGGCGCGCTCATCCGGGGCGGCCTAGAGCGCGGCGAGGCGGCGACGGCTGCGGCGGGGCTCGCGCCGGCGGCGTTCCGGATCGAGGGTCTCGACGAAGCATCGCTCGAGGCCCTCGTGCATTTCGGCGGGCGTCTCGGACTCGACGTGGTGACCGGGGCCGGCTGGGCGGTGATCGCCGGCGCGCGCTCGCGGCTCAGCGCGCTCGCGAGGCCGTGGACGGTTCCCGAGCCGCTGCGCGACGTCGCGTACCAGCTCGGCATCGCGCTCCCTGCCGAGCGTGCCGTCGCGTGGACGACGGCACGGGGACCGATCCCGCTCGACCGCCCGGTCATCATGGGCATCCTCAACGTCACGCCCGACAGCTTCAGCGACGGTGGCGCGCACACCGGTCCCGACGCCGCGGTGCGGCATGCCGAGGGGCTCCTGCGCGATGGCGCCGCGATCATCGACGTCGGCGGGGAATCGACACGGCCCGGGCGGACGTCGCTCGTCCCGGCGGAGGAGGAGCTCCGGCGCGTGGCGCCAGCGATCGAGCGGATCGCGCGCGAGCTGCCGGAGGCGTTCGTGTCGATCGACACGATGAAGGCCCCGGTGGCACGGGCTGCGCTCGACGCGGGCGCGGCGATCGTGAACGACGTCACGGCGCTGCGGCACGATCCCGAGGTCGGCGCCGTGGCGGCGGCGGCCGGTGCGGGCCTCGTCCTCATGCATTCCCGGGGCGATCCGCTCGCGATCGCGAGTCTCGAGCACGCGCGCTACGACGACGGGGTCGTCGCCGGCGTGATGCGGGAGCTGCGCGCCGGAATCGACCGGGCGGCCGCCGCCGGCGTGGCGGCCGACTGCATCGCGATCGACCCGGGCCTCGGTTTTGCGAAGTCGGCGGCCCAGAACCTGGAGCTCACCGATCAGCTCGAGGCGCTCCTAGCCTTCGGCCGCCCCGTCGTGGTCGGACCGTCGCGCAAGCGCTTTCTCGGCGAGGCGACCGGTCGCGACGTCGGCGCCCGTGACGCAGCGACGGCGGCGGCGTGCGCGCTGGCTGCGGAGCGAGGCGCGCGCATCTTCCGCGTGCATGATGCAGCCGCCACCCGCGATGCGCTCGCAGTGGCGCATGCGCTCGCCCACTCGTCCACCATGCCATGACCGAC
>DASUXZ010000206.1:0-25450 GCA_036377655.1 Gemmatimonadales bacterium | reverse complement strand
CATCTCGGCGTCGGTGAGGTCGAGCTGCAGCCATGCCAGATGATGCGCGAGCCCGCCGGGCGACTCGCCCATCTTCGCGATGCAGTCGGCGTAGTCCCGCACCGCCGCGAGCGGCGAGCGGTGGGCCGCACGGATCTGCGCGAGCATCTGCGCGGACCCCTCGGTGAGCGCCCCCGCGAGCGCGCGCAGGAGCCCGAGCTTCGACCCGAAGCGCTGCACCAGCGCGCCCGCCGTGAGGCCCGCCTCCCCCGCGATCTCCGCGAGCGTGAACTCCTCCGGACCCGCGCGCTGCATGACGCGGCCGGCCGCGGCGAAGATCTCGGCATCCGACGCCTTCCGGGGTCGCGGGCTCACCGGGATTGACGGTATCTAAACCGTGATTTAGATAATATCTGCATCGCGGTTCAGTATAACTGCGCGGGGAGAGGAGGACAGCCGCATGAAGCCGCTCGCCGGGAAGGTGGCGGTCGTCGCCGGGGCCACCCGCGGGGCGGGACGGGGCATCGCCCGCATGCTCGGGGAAGCGGGGGCGATCGTGTACTGCACCGGCCGGAGCAGCCGGACGGCGCCGAACACGAGCAGCCACCATTACGCCGGCCGGCCCGAGACGATCGAGGAAACCGCCGAGCTCGTGGACGCGGCCGGTGGCGAGGGGATCCCGGTCCGGGTGGATCACGGGAACGAGAAGGACGTCGCCGCCCTCTTCCGCTCGGTGAAGCGCCGGTCGAAGCGGCTCGACGTCCTCGCCAACGTGCTCACCGGCCGCCCGGTCACGGCGTGGGGGCCCTTCTGGAAGGCCGATGTCGCCGACGGCCTCGACCAGCTCACCGGGTGGCTCGGGCCGCACGCCCTCACGCTCAGGCACGCCGCTCCGCTCATGATCGCCGGCCGCTCGGGGCTCATCGTCGAGATCGTCGAGCAGCACACCCTGGGCCATCACGGGCAGCTCTGGCTCGACGCGTTCGAGATCGCGCTCAAGCGCCTGGCTTACGCCGCAGCCGAAGAGCTCGCGCCGCACAACGTCGCTGCGGTCGCGCTCACGCCCGGCTTCATGCGCACCGAGGCGATCCTGGAGCAGTTCGGGGTGACCGAGGAGAACTGGCGGGATGCCGTGAACGAGCCGGTTCCCAGGGGATTCGGATGGGCCGGATCGGAGACGCCGTGCTTCCTGGGAAGGGCCGTCGCCGCTCTCGCCGCGGATCCGGAGATCATGCGGAAGTCAGGCGGCCTCTACAGCACGTGGGAGCTCTCGGAGCTGTACGGCTTCACGGACGTGAACGGCGAGCGTCCACATCTCTGGTGCTACTGGGAGAAGGAGTTCCCCCACCTCACGAGCGGAAGGCCGGCGACGGGACGGACGTGGGAGGTACGGACGGCGTAGCGACGCGCCGGGGCCGCGACCTACGTCCGTCCCGGTGGCCGCGGGCGCGACGAGCGGCCGCCGTTGGCGGGAATCGATTCGGGACGCCCGCGCGCGTGCGCCGGCCGACCGTTCGCGGAAGCAGCCGCGGCACGCGCCGTGAGAGCGGCGTGCACGCGCGCGATCGCCTGATCGGAGGGAAGCCCGCGGTCCATGAGTCCCGCGAGCACGAAGAGCGGCACCGCGAGCGACTGCCCCGACGGAGCGGCCTGCGCGAGCGCGCTCACCGCCGCGCCGTCGGCACCGCTCCGGATCGCGAGCTCGGCGGCCTCGGTCTCGTCGCCGTCCGGCGCCACCCGTCCCGCGCGAACCAGCGCCGCCCGCGCCGCGCCGAGGCGCTCGGCGTGGCGCGCGACACCCTCCTCGACCTGGGCCGGCTCGACTCCCTTGGCCACGAGCTCGAGCGCGCGGTGCTCGAGTGCTTCCGCCGGAAGATCCGCGGCGCGGGCCGACGCAATCCGTTCGAGAATCCGCGTGGCAACCTCGGCCGGAAGGACGGCCACGAGCCGCGACTCGGCGGCGAGCGCCGGCCCGAGATCCTGCGCTGCGAGCGGCGCAGTGCAGAAGATTGCAGCCGCGATCGACGGCAGTACCACACGGGGCAGACCGATGACCGTCATTGGGATTCTCCAGGGTTCCTCCTGAAGACCCCCGGAGGCCGGGCTCAGGTCACTTCCCCGGCTCCGCAACGATCAGGACGCCTGCCGCGCCGCCGAACTCGTCCTCCGAGACCGGAAGGCCAGGCGGGACGACCCATGCCCCGCCGTCCGCACGGATGTTGACACGATGGATGCCGGGCGGGATCCGGATCTCGAGCATCCACCGGCCTGCCGCTTCCCGCGTAAGGGGAACGGGCTCCCAGCTCGTGAAGTCCCCCATCAGCTCCAGCCTGCTGCCCGGAACGCCTCCGATCGTGAGGCGCGCGGTGCCGTCGGCCTGGTGCGAGAGTGCGGTGCCGCGCTCACCGGCGAGTGCCGGAGGGATGATGAGGTCGAGCGGCTCCGAAGCGCGACGTGCCCGGTCGAGCCGGCCGGTCGCGATGCGCGCGCCGATCGACCCGAAGGTTCCCGCCGGAAGTCCCTGGCCGAAGTCTGCGGGATACGCGCCCCCGGCGAGCGTGACGGCGAGGCGGTCACCGAGCCACCAGCTCGCGCTCGCGCCGCCCCAGCCGTCCGCGCTCGCATCGCCCGGCCGGAGCCAGTGGCGAAGGCCGCCGAACGCAGTGAACTCGAGCGGCCCGCGCTGAAGGCGGTAGGCACTCTCGATCTCCGCGTACCGGTACGCGCTCCCGACGCGCCAGCCCGTGAGCGAGAGGGAAAGCGTCCCCGGCCCGGTGCGCATCCAGCCGCCGATCTCCGCCTCGATCGTCCCCCGCCAGTCGCTTCCGTCGGATGCCCGGCCGCCTCCGGCGCCGAGCCAGAGCCCGCGATCCACGCCGAGCCAATGGAGCCGCGCCGTGCCCGCGAGCTCGCCGCTCCCCCCGCCGTCCTCGTGCCGCGTGCCCCTGACCCGCGCATCGAGCTCGGGCCTGAGTCCCGCGACCGGCGCCAGGAATGCGGAGCCCGCCAGGTGCCCCTGCACGCTCCAGACGTCGTCGGGAAACCGGGTGATCGAGCCGCCGGCATAGAACGCCTGCCAGGGGCGGAGAAGCTGGACGGACGGCGAAAGCGAGGCCCCCGTGACGGCCACGCCCTCATCGTACGCGATGCGGGTCAGCGTGCCGTCGAGCGTCCCGGCGACCTGTGCGGAGAGCGATTGTGCGGTGAGAAGCAGAGCGAGGATGAGACGAACGCCGAGACGCCCCGAAGCCGGGATCTCCACGTCAGGGCTGCACGGGACGGCCACGCACCGGCGGCTGAGCCGGAGATCCCTTCCCGGGAAGATCCTGCGGCCGGCCCTTGGCGGGCGGCGCTTCGGGGCGGCCGCGCGGCGGGGGCGCCGGGTCGGCCTCGCCTCCCGACCGCGAGCGCCCGGGAGACTCGGGCGGCCCGTACGCGGGCTCCCCGCCCCGGCCGACGGCGCGCGGAAGCGCCCGATACTGTCCATCCTCGGCCCGTCGCTCGGCGAGGCCGAGGATCACGGCCTGGGCGCGGTCGACGGGGATGCCGCGAGCGACGAGATCGCTCAGCACGGCGAGGGGAAGGAGCGCGGAGCTCTCACCGCGCGCCCGCTTGACGCGCGCGAGCACGTCGCCGTCGGCGCCGGCGCGCAACGCGCCGACGCCCGCGACGAGCTCCGCCTCGGTCGCACTCGACCCGAGCGCGGCCCGCGCCGCGCCGAGATCCGCGGCGAGCGACCGGACGGCGACGACGATCCGCTCCGGCGCCGCGCCCTTGCTCGCACCCTCGAGCGCCTTGTTGACGAGCGGGCCCGGTGGAAGGCCGGCCGTGGACGCGGAATCGACGATCCGGCGGACGGCGCCCGCCGTGCCGGGATCGAGCCGCGATTCGAGGGAGGCGACTCCCTGCGCCATGAGAGGGGCGCCTCCCATGGCGAGCATCGCGGCGGCGACCACGGCCAGGCGGATCATGTGCGTCCCGCCACCGTCACGACCGAGTTGGCCGGGCCGAAATCGGCGGTGCCCGCGCTCGGCGCATTCGGATCGGGAAGCCAGCGCTCCCCGTCCACGACGAAGGAGTATTCGTGGCGGCCCGCGGGCAGCGGGATCGTCACGCTCCAGACGCCTTCCTCTTCGGTCGCCGCGAGGGGCGTCGCCTCGAGGTTCCAGGCGTTGAAGTCACCGACGAGGGCAACCCGCTCCGCCCCGGGCACCGCGACGACGAATCGCACGGCGCTCCCCTCCGTCACGGCCGGCGCCGCGGCGATGGCGGGTACCGGGTCGCGGGGCGCCGTGAGCCGGCCGATCCACGCGCTGCCGAGCATGAGCGCACCGATGGCCGCCGCGAGGGCGAGCCGTCGCGGCGCGCTCCGATGCACGCGCGGCGCGGGCACCGCCTCGAGGTGTCCCGACCTGATCTCCGCGAGGACGCGGTCGGCGAGATCCTCGCGCACCGCGACGGCCGCGCGCGCGAACGCGACGACCCGCGCGATCACGGGATCGCGGAGCTCGCCGTCGTCGTCGTGCAGGATCTCGTCAGTCATTCATCTCTCCGAGGACCTCGCGGAGCCGGTCGCAGGCGCGCTTGACCCGCATCTTGAGCGCCGACACGCCGTCTCCGGTGATGCGGGACATCTCGTCGTAGGTCAGCTCCTCGACGTACTTGAGGAGGAAGGCCTCGCGTGCCGCCGGCTCGAGCTCCCCCAGGGCCTTGAGCACGGCGTCCGCCTCTTCGGACCCGGCACCGTTCGTCGACGGGGCGGGAGCCGAGAGGATCGCGCTCTCGTCGCCGACGAAGGTGGCCTCGTAGCGGCTGCGCCGGGCCCCGCGCGTGCGGCAGCGATTGGCGAGGATCCGGAAGCACCAGTTGTCGAACCGGTCGGGGTCCGCGCACTGGGCGAGCGCGCGGTAGGCGCGGACGAAGGTGTCCTGGAGCGCCTCCTCCGCGTCCTCCCGGTTCCCGAGCATCCGGAAGGCAAACCGCCCGAAGCGATCCCGGTGCCGCCCGACGAGGATCCGGTAGGCGTCCACGTCCCCGGCCAGGACCCGCCGGACAAGGGCGCCATCGTCACTCACGTTGTGCAGACCCCGTCGGCTCGAGAAACGTCACGCCGGCGCACCGGCACCGCCCACCCGGGAAATCTGCACCGGCGGTACCGGACCCTCCAGTGTGTGACCCTGCCCGGCGTGCAAGGGTCTGCACAGGGAAGGAACGCGAACGAGGTCATACGTGCAGTCATAGATGAGGCCAGGAAGATGAAGTACGGAAGTCTCCGCAGGTCCGGAATCCCGGCGCTCCTCGTGCTCGCCGGGTGCCAGACGGAAACGGCGGACATCACGTCGCTCTCCGTCCTCCTCAAGGAACCGCCCGGCCAGATCGAGGCCGCGGTGGTGACCGTGTCGGCGATCGAGCTCCTCGGGCCGAACGGCACGATCCCGCTCCTCCACCAGCCGCGCGTCGTCGACCTCATGGATCCGGCGGCCGCCCCCTTCGGCATCGTCAACGACTATGCGGTGCCGGCGCTCGCCTACCACGAGCTCCGCGTGCACGTGAGGGGAATGTACCTCGCCGTGCGCAACCCGGACGGCACGGTCACGCGCTACGCGACGCCGGCGTATCCCGCGGTCCCCGCGGCGGAGGTGGACCGCGAGATCGACCTGGCCCATTGGCGCGATGCGGGCGGCGCGGTGAGCCTCGCGAGCGGCACGCTCGACCTGCGCGGAGACCAGACGATCCTGGTGCTCGAGCTCGACGCGCTCGAGAGCCTCGGGCAGCCGACCGGACCGGGGCGGGTGGCGTTCGAGCCGGTGATCCGCGGTGCGGAGCTCGAGACGATGGGCGGGATCCGCGTCACCCTCGAGAAACCCGCCGACTCGGGGATCCCGCTCGACGCCGCGCGCGCGGAGCTCTTCGACGAGCGCCGCAACCTCGTCGGCGTGGCTCACGGGTTCACGGACGACGACGATGACGGTGTCTACGAGGCGATGTTCGGCCTCCTCCGGCCCGGCGAGTACCGGGTCGTCGTATCGCCCCCGGGCGGGGCGTCGTCGCTCGCGCCGCTCGCCTCGAAGGTGTCCGTCCCGCTCGGGGCGGCGGCGGAGGCCCATTTCTCGCTGGCGTCCCGCTGACGTCCCGGGGATGTGACCTCCCCGGCCCGTCCGGGGTCTGAACGTCGTCCATACGCTGCCTTTTTCCGGGCCGCGACAACGGCAAACCCCGCGAAAGCGGGGGACGCAAAGCTGCGGGGCTACCGCGGGTGACGCCCGCCACGCCAGCCGGGCCGCCGAACGACAACCCGATGGAGATACTGCATGCATCGATTCAAGCCGCTTGCCACCTTCGCTCTCGCCTCCACGCTCGCGCTCGCCGCGTGCGACGGCGGGGTGAGCGACACCACCCAGCTCACCATCCGGCTCAAGGACGCCCCGGGCGACATCCACACCGCGATGGTGACGATCTCCGAGGTGAGCCTCGCCGGCTCGGGAGGCGTCGTCCTCCGTGACGATCCGGTGACAGTGGACCTCCTCACCCTCGCCAACACCACGATGGACCTGGTGGCGGATGCGACGGTGCCGTCCGGCACGTACAGCCAGCTCCGGTTCGTGATCACGGGCGCCTACATCGAGGTCGAGAACGAGGATGGGTCCACGAGCATCTACGCTTCGAGCCCCGATTACGAGGGCCTTCCCGACGGCGCGACCGTCGCGGGCGCCCTGCAGATGCCGAGCTTCGGGCAGTCGGGCCTCAAGGTGAACCTCGCCGACGGCGCGCTCGATCTCGAGGGAGACGAGAAGATCCTGCTCGTGGACTTCGACGTGTCGCAGAGCTTCGGGCGCGCGGCGGGCGGGTCGGGCCAGTGGGTGATGCACCCGGTGATCAACGGCGGGGAGATCGGCGTGACCGGCGGGATCGACGTCACCGCCCGCCTGGCCGACGGCGTCACCTTCGACCTGCTCACCGCGAGCGCGTCGCTCACCGACGACAGCGACGTGGCGGTCGGATCGCCGGTGGCGCTCACCGACGGCGACGGCGACGGCGTATTCGAAGCGAGCTTCGACTTCCTCGCGCCGGGCAGCTACAAGGTGCTCCTGACCCCAGCCGCGGGCACGCTCACGCTCGACCCCGTTTCGCCGGCCGGCGTCACGGTCACGTCGGGCGGGACCGCCACCGTGGATTTCACCGTGACCGCCGCGAACTGACTCCCTCGCGGTGAAGGGCGAATGCACGGAGGGCTCACGCTCTCCGTGCATTCGTATATCGGGCTCATCCGTCGGAGCGCTCCGGCCGGTGCAGCAGGTAGAGCCGCACCTGCTCGAGCCCGGTATCCGCATCTTCGGCGACGCCGAGCACATAGTCCCGGCCAATCTCGGTGATGCGGAACGAGGGAGGCAGCGGGATCCGCCCGAGCAGCCGTCCTTCAGGGTCGAAGACGTCCGCCGCTCCCGGGTCCTCGTCGAGCACTCGCGGCACCTCCACCCAAAGGAACCCGTCCCGGTCCACCGTCAGCCGCCCATAGGCCGGCTTGAGCGCGGGCACCGGGGCGGATTCCCACTTCTGCTCGATCTGTCGCTGGAACCGCGGATCGGCTTCGCCGCCCTCGAGCTCCGATTCCCGCAGCCGGGCGACGTCCTCCTCGGTGACGGGCGCGCGCTCCACGGGCCGGCGGATGCTCCGCTCCAGGGTGCCGTCGGGACGGTAGACCTCGATCAGGTAGCGCTCGGGGTTGCCGACGTAAATCCGGTCGCGGCCGGCATTGATGCGGGTGGTGAGGCCGAAGGGGATGAGGCTGAACGTGATGAAGCGCCCGGATCCCTCGCCGCCACGGCTGATGAACATCTCGCTCGCCGGAAAGGCGCCGATCGAATCGGCGATCGAGTCGAGCCCGGGCGCGATGCGGATGACGCTCAGCGTGTCGCGCCGGGCCCCCTCCCCCGCATCGCCGCTGAACACCTGCGATGTCGCCGCCCACGAGCCGTCGCTCAGGCGCACGAGCGGCTGGACGAAGCCAACTTCGGTGCCGGCGAGGAGCGGGCGGGTTTCGAGGAGGGTCCCGTCCGGCGCGACGGTGGTGAGCCGCCGCAGGAGATAGTCGTAGACGAAGAGCGTGTCGCCCGGCGTGCGGTCGAGCACTTCCATTGCGCGGAACTCGCCCGGGCCCTCGCCGGCGCGCCCGACGGTGCGGAGGTGATGCCCGTCGGCGGAGTAGATCCTGACGTCCGAGGTGCCGCCGTTGATGAGGGCGATGGAACCGTCGGAGAGGCGGATCGCATCCGCCACGCGGAGGAGGTCGTACGCCGGCTCGGCCTGCTCGTTCCCGCCGATCCGGAGCGCCGGGACCGAGTCGAGCACATACGCCTCGCCGTCGCGCCAGGCGGGCTCCCGGCTCTCGACGATCGTGATGCCGGCGCTGTCGGTGATCGTGGCGGTCTGCCGGGCGCCGGCCTCGGTGCACGCGGCGAGGGCGAGCAGCCCGGGAACGAGGGGCCAGAGGCGGGGCTCCATTGCAGGACTCCGAGCGGGGGGACGAGCGCTGTGGGGCGGCCTATCCGGGAGATGCGCGACGCCGCGGACGCGTCGCCGCCAGGAGCGCGTCAGAACTCGCCGATGAACCCGATCTCGGGCACGAGCCGCTGGCCGAACTTCTTCTCCACCTCGGCCTGCGCGAGCGCGATGAGGGCCCGCACGTCCGCCGCCGTCGCGCCTCCCAGGTTCACGATGATGTTGGCGTGGAGGTGCGAGATCTGCGCGCCGCCGACCTGCGCGCCCTTGAGTCCGCATTGATCGACCAGGCGCCCCGCCCCGACGCCCTCGATCTTCCGGAAGATCGAGCCCGCGCTCGGGTGCACGTGGAGCCACGGGTGGCGAGCGCCCCGCCAGCTCAGGTTCTCCTGATGGATCCGGTGGAGGACGGCCGGGTCTCCCTGCTCGAGGCGGAACGTCGCGGCGAGGACGTAGTCGGCCCGGTGATGGAAGACGCTGTCGTCGTAGCCGAATCGGACGTAGTCGGCGCTCACCGTGCCCCGCTCCCCTTCCGCCGACAGGATCTCGCACGACTCGAAGATCTCGGCGATGAACATCGTCCGCTCCCGCTCGGGCGCCGGGGAGAGGAAGTGGAGGTTCTGCCAGATCGCGCCGCCGACGGTGCTCGGGATCCCGATGTAGTGCTCGAGCCCCGACCAGCCGAGCCGTGCCGACTCGAGCACGAGGTCCTGCACGATGGCGCCGCTTTCGGCACGGAGGTACCCCCCCGCGCTCCAGGCATGCGCATCGGCGCCGTTCCGGATCACGAGGCCGCGGAATCCGCGGTCCCCGACGAGGATGTTGGCGCCGAGGCCGAGGACGAAGAAGGGCACCCCGGCGTCCCTCGCGGCGGTGATGGCGGCGGCGAGGTCGTCGGCACTCGTGGCCGTGTAGAAGAGGTCCGCGGGGCCCCCGATCCGGAACGTGGTGAACGGGGCGAGGGCCACGTTCTTCTCGAGCCGCGTGCGGTCGAGGCCGTGCTTCCGCAGGTTGAGCGTCATATGGGGCGGAATTATCGGTCCTCGAGGGTGGAGATGGAAGACGGGTACGGGTCGCCGTTGCGCTCCGGTTGAGCCGTGTTCGGCATCGTGCCCGGGTCCCCTTCCCGGCCCGAGGTCGCCATGCGCCTGTACGCATTTCCCACCATCCTCATCGCCGCGCTGTCCACAGGATGCGCCGATCCGTCGGCGCCGAACCCCGGTGCGCCAGTGGCCGTGCGCAGCGCGACCTCGGCCGAAGGTGCCGGGGTCACCGGCCGCCACCTGATCAGGTTCCACGGCGTGCCCGCCCGCGGCTTCGCGGAGCGGGTAGCCGCGCTCGGCGGGAGGGTCGAATGGTTACGCGCAGGCCTCGCCACCGTGAGCGGCCTCGACGCCGCCGGAGCGACCGCGCTCGCCGGCCGGAAGGACATCGCGGCGATCCTCGACGACGTCGCGATCCCGCTCGACGAGCCCCTCGGTCGGGTTGCGGCGGAACGGTCGGCGGCCGATCTGCCGATGACGCCGGCCGCGCCGCAGGCCGCGTTCTTCTTTGCACGGCAATGGCACCTTCGCGTCGTCGGCGCCGATCGGGCCTGGGCGGCGGGCAACCTCGGGCGGCCTTCGGTGACCGCGTACATCCTCGACACCGGCATCGACGGCACCCACCCCGATCTCGCCGGGCTCGTGGACCTCACGAAGTCGGTCGACCTGCTCGGCACGTTCACGGTCACCGCGGGCGGGGTGGCCACGTCCTTCACGGAATCGGACACGGTTGCCAGGTACTTCCCGGGCGCGCATCCGTCCACCGATCTCTTCTACCACGGCACGCACGTCGCGGCGACGATCAGCAGCAACGCGGTCGCTGCGGCGGGCGTCACCTCGCGCACCACGCTCGTCGCCGTCAAGGTGTGCGCCTACCTCAACACCTGCCCCCTGAGCTCGGTGCTTCGAGGCGTGCTCCATGCGGCGGACAACGGCGCCGACGTGATCAACCTGAGCCTCGGCGGCGGCTTCGCGAAGGCCGCGAACGGCGCGCTCGTGGGCCTCGTCAACACCGCGTTCAACCATGCGGCATCGAAGGGCTCGACCATCGTGGTCGCCGCCGGCAACGCGAGCACCGACCTGGATCACAACGGGAACGCCTATGCCAGCTACTGCGACGCGCCGGGCGTGATCTGCGCCTCGGCCACCGGACCGGCGGCAGCCGCGGGAGTGAACGGGCCCTGGACGGACGCGGACGCACGCGCGGCATACTCGAATTACGGCCGGTCCGCGATCGACCTCGCCGCCCCCGGCGGGACGAGCGCAGCTCCCGTCTGGGCGGCGTGCTCGCGCACGAGCGTCCTCGTTCCCGTCTGCCAGGCCGGGGCGTTCGTCATCGGGCTCGGCGGCACGAGCATGGCGGCCCCGCACGTGGCAGGGGCCGTCGCGCTGCTCGTTCCGGAGCTCGGTCGCAATCCGGCCGCGATCCACGACCGCCTCCGGAGCGCCGCGACCGACCTGGGCCAGCCGGGCACGGACCCGTACTATGGGAAAGGACGCCTGAACGTGGCGCGTGCGCTCGGCATCGAGAACTGACCGGGCCAGCGCCGAGAGGATCGGGGCGGGCCGTGACGTCCGGCACGGTCGCCGCCGGCCGAGCGCCCTACCGTGGGCCATGCCGATCGAGCCCCCGCACCGCATCTTTCTCCTGTCCCCGGCGCACTGCGGCGGAAGGCGGGCGCAGGTCCTCATGAACGAGCGCGCCACCTTTCCACTCGCGGAGCGCCTGCGCTCTCCGGAAGGCGTCGAGCTGGGAGAGGCCTTCAGCTTTCTCAGCGGGCTCTACTTCCGGGGAAAGCTGGCCTACGCCTCGCGATTCGGGCGGCCGCCGGCAGGCGAGGCCGGGTCCCTGGTGATCACCGCGAACCGGGGACTCCTGCCGGCGTCCGACCGGATCGGGCTCAGCGACCTTCGCGAGTTCGGCACGGTGGACATCCGCGCGGACGACGTGCGCTATCGCGGCCCCCTCGCACGCGACGCCGCGCGGGTGGCGGCGGTTCCGGGGGCGTCGGTGGTGCTGCTCGGCAGCGTCGCGACCGGGAAATACGTGGACGTGCTGCTCGAGGCCTTCGGCGACCGGCTCCTCTTTCCCAGCCAGTTCGTGGGCCGCGGCGACATGAGCCGGGGCGCGCTCATGCTCCGGGCGGCGCGCGACGGCACGGAGCTCGACTACCAGCCGGTCGCGGGCGCCGTGCGGCGCGGGCCGCGCGCGGCGCGGATCGGAGACATGTGATGCCAGTGAAGAAGCGGCCCGCCGGCGCGCGGCCGGCAAAGAAATCGGCGCGGCGCGCGTCCCCGAGACCGGGCCCGGTTCCCGACGTCGAGATCCCGCAGGGCGTCAACGACGCAACGCTCACGATTTCCGGCCGCACCGTCGAGCTCACCAACCTCGACAAGGTCTTCTGGCCGGACGACGGATACACCAAGCGCGATCTCCTGCAGTACTACGCCAGCGTGGCGCATGTCATCCTGCCACACCTCCGCGACCGCGCCATCACGATGAAGCGCTACCCGCACGGGATCGCGGGCGAGTTCTTCTTCATGAAGCGGGCGCCGGAGCACCGGCCGGCGTGGGTCGAGACCTGCTCGATCATGCACAAGTCGAAGAGCCTCATCGCCTTCCCGCTGGCGCAGGACGTTCCCTCGCTTCTCTGGCTCATCAACCTCGGCTGCATCGACCTGAACCAGTGGTACGGGACCTGTGACGATCCCGACCGGCCGCATTACCTCCACTTCGATCTCGATCCGGGTGACGGCGCCGGATTCGGCCGCGTGCTCGAGACCGCATGCATCGTGAGGCGCGCGCTCGAGGAGTACGGGATGACGCCACTCGTCAAGACGAGCGGATCGAGCGGCGTGCACGTCTACGTGCCGATCGAGCGCGGCCCGCTCCAGAAAGCGGTGTGGACCTTCGCGAAGGCCCTCGCCAAGCGGCTCGAGCGCAAGCACCCCGACACCATCACCGCCGAGTACCGGATCGCCGACCGGCCGTACGGCCGGGTGCTCGTGGACTACAACCAGAACGCCTGGGGCCGCACCCTCGCGTCGGTCTACTCGGTGCGGCCAAAGCCGAAGGCGCCCGTGTCCACCCCGGTCACGTGGGAGGAAGTCGAGCGCGGCTTCCGGATCGAGGACTTCCGCATCGACAACGTGCCGGAGCGGGTCCGCGCGCTCGGCGACCTCTGGCAGCCGCTGCTCGAGCGGCGCGGCCGCTTCCCGCTCGCGAAGCTGCTGTGAGCCTGCCGCTCCGGTTCCCCTACGCTCCGATGGAAGCCGAATCGGTGGACGAGCTTCCCTCCGGAAAGGAATGGCAGTACGAGCCGAAGTGGGACGGGTTCCGGTGCCTCGTCTTCCGCGACGGCGACACGGTGCGGCTCCAGTCCAAGGCGGGCAAGCCGCTCGAGCGCTACTTCCCCGACGTCGTGGCGACGGCGCTCGCCCTCGGCGCGCGCCGTTTCGTGCTCGACGGCGAGATCGTGATCCCGGTGGACGGGCGCCTTTCGTTCGACGATCTCCTCCAGCGCATCCACCCCGCCGCGAGCCGCGTCGAGAAGCTCGCGGCGACCCACCCCGCGCGCCTCGAGGTCTTCGACCTCCTCGTGGACGAGCGCGGGAACTCGCTCGTGGGCAAGCCGCTCGGCGAGCGGCGGAAGCGGCTCGAGTCCTTCGCGGACCGCTACTTCCCCGCGCGGGGCGCGGTGCGGCTCTCCCGCGTCACGCGGAGCCGCCCGGCCGCGGTGAAGTGGCTCGCCGGCGGCGGGAAAGGCGATCTCGACGGCGTCATCGCCAAGCGGGTGGACCTGGCGTACCGGTCCGGCGAGCGCGACGGCATGGTGAAGGTGAAGCGGCTGCGGACGGCGGACTGCGTGGTGGGCGGCTTCCGGTACGCGTCGCGCGGAAAGATCGTCGGGTCGCTGCTCCTCGGGCTCTACGACGGCCAGGGGCTGCTGCACCACGTCGGCTTCTGCTCGAGCATCGCGGAAAAGGAGCGAAAGGCGATGACGCCGCGGCTCGAGCGGCTCGTCGAGCCGCCGGGCTTCACCGGCAAGGCGCCGGGCGGCCCGAGCCGCTGGAGCACCGAGCGGTCGGCCGAATGGGAGCCGCTCCGCCCGGAGCTCGTCGTGGAGGTCGGATTCGATCACGTGAGCGGCGGCCGCTTCCGCCACGGAACGCGCTTTCTGCGGTGGCGCCCCGACAAGGCGCCCCGGCAGTGCGGAATGGACCAGCTCGATGGAAAGGGGGAGTCGGTCAGGCCCCGGGGCCGGTCATCGCTTCCCTGATCGCCGCGGAAAGTGCCGCGGGGAGGAACGGCTTCCGGATGAACGGCCGCTCGGGGAGGAGATGGTGGCCCGCGAGCGTCGTCGTTGGATACGCCGACATGCAGAGCACCGCCTGGCCGGGCCGCTCGGTGCTCAGCACCCTCGACAACTCGAGCCCATCCATCACCGGCATCACCACGTCCGTGAGCACGAGGGCGAACGGCGTCTCACGCTGCCGGATGAGGCGCAGCGCTTCCCGCCCGTCGCCCGCCTCCGCCACCTCGAACCCGAGACCGCGCACCATCCGGCACGCCATGCGGCGCACCGTGAGCTCGTCCTCGACGACGAGGATCGTCGGCGGCGGCGGTTGCGGCGGGACGAGCTCGGCGGTCATGGCGGCTAGTGCCCGTGGTCGACCCTGTGGTCCATCCGCTGGAAGGCGAGGAACTCGTGGATGGCCTTGACCACCTCCGGGTCCCGCGTCGCAAGCTGCAGCTCGCCGCCTCCCGCCACCGGGCGGTACACGATGCGGAGCTCGCTCCGCTTCGCGGCGAGCACCCGGGTCCCGGGGACGTCGCGATCGTGCACGAAGCCGGGGATCGTGAAGTCGCCCTTCCTGAACGCCTCCCGGATCTCCTGCATGTGCTCGCGTATGGTGCGCACCCCCGCGGTGTCCGCGGCGTCACGCACCAGCACGATCCGGCCACCGTCGGGCAACGGATCGAACCGGTGCGCGGAGGTGTACTGGTCCACGCCCATGGCCTGCTTTCCCCGTTCCTGCACGGCGGCAAAGGCGCTGTCCGCCGCGCGAGCCGAATCGGCGGCCGGCGGGGCACCGTGCCCGTGGCCCGCCTGGGCGGCGAGCGGGCCGGCCATTCCACCCAGTGCAGCGACGAGTGCCACGCCCCGGCCGAGGCGCATCACCGCACCTCGACGTACTGCTCGAGCCGCGCCACCTCGGTCGAATCGACGTACTTGCCGATCTCGCGGCGGAACTGCTCGATGGAGGTATAGGGCCGGTACTCCTCGAACTCGTGGCGCATCCGTGCGCCGACGCCCGGAATGAGCTCGATCTCCTCCGGCGTCGCGGAGTTGAGGGCGATCGGCTTCCAGATGCGGGTGTAGGCGGAATCCCGCTCGGCCTCGCTCAGCGTCCGGGCGAGGACCGCATCCACCGCGCGCATGTCGGCGTACGGGCGTCCGGCGACGACCGCGGCGGCAGTGGCGCTGTCGAGCCCGGCGGCGACGAGCTCCGCTTCCGAAGCGGCCTCCGGGTCCAGCATCCCCGAGGCGGCCGGCGGCGCGGCAGCGGGCGCCGGCGCGGCGGGCATCGTGTCGGTGCCGGCGGCGGCGCGGTCATCGGCATCACCGGCGCAGGCGCCGAGCGCGAGTGCCAGGGTGATTGCCGGCGAGAATCGTGAAAGCATGTCGTTCCTTGGGCCAGGGGTTCAGGTGGCGGTCACGGCCGCGCGGATCCGGTCGAGCTGCCGCCGGTGCACGAGGTCGTGTCCCGCGTAGAGCTGCATCATGCGCTCGAGGCTTTCCTCGCCGCGCTCGCTGTGGAGGCCCACGCGGCGACGCTCCTCGGCGGTCGCTCGCGTGAGGATCTCGAGGTTCGCCTCGCGGAGCACGGCGAACCGCCGGAGTGCCTTCTCCACGCCTTCCAGGACATCGGCCGCAGGGGGGTGAAGACGCGCCACCCACGCATCCTGGTCGTACCCCGGCAGGCTCGGGCGCTCCTGGGTCAGCACCATCCGGAAGCGGAACGAGCCGACGAGCTCCGAGTCGGTGAGATGGTCGAGCACCTGCGCGATCGACCACTTCCCCGGTGCCTCCGCCGCGGCGAGCCGGCCGACGTCGAGCCCGTGCACGGCGGCCCGCAGCGCGGCCGGCATCTCCCGGAGCACGGCGAGGGCGTCGCGGTCGCCGAGGAGGTCGAGGAGTGCCGCGCTGTAGGCCTGGGCGTCCTCGAGAGCGCTGGCGGCGGGGTTACCGAACGGTGACGTCATCCATCGGCCGGCGGAAAAGGTGCGGGGCCCGGCTCCGGCGCCGCGCCGTGACCGGCGCCGCAGGAACGGGCGGCTTCCCGGTTTACGTTAGGGGCAGAACCGCCCCGGTGACAAGGAGGAATGCGACCGGTGTCCGATTCCCTGCGGGACCTGATCTTCGGCCGCCCCCTCTTCGACGTGGTGGAGCCGCGGCGCACCTTCCAGGACGTGATCCTCCCCCCGCCCACGCTCGAGGCGATCCGCCAGGCGCTCGCCCTCATCCGCAAGCAGAGCCTCATCTTCGACCGCTGGGGGCTGGCGGAGCGCCACGGCGGCACCGGCGGCCTTGCGCTCCACTTCGCGGGACCGCCGGGCACCGGCAAGACCATCGCGGCCGAAGCGATCGCCGCGACGCTCGGCCGGAAGCTGCTCGTGGTCCGCTACGCCGAGCTCGAGTCGCGCTGGGTGGGGCAGACGTCGAAGCACGTGGCATCGGTGTTCCGTGACGCCGCCCGGGACGACGCGGTGCTGTTCTTCGACGAGGCCGACGCCATCGCGAGCCGGCGGTTCACCTCGCTGAGCCACGGGTACGAGCGCGAGGCCAATGCCACCGTGAACGTGCTCCTCAACGAAGTCGAGCGCTTCCCGGGCGTCGTGATCTTCGCCACGAACCTCGCGGTGAACCTCGATCCCGCCTTCGAGCGCCGGATCCGCACCCACATCCGCTTCGACCTGCCGGGGCCCGAGGAGCGGGAGCGGATCTGGCGGGCCCAGCTCCACGCGACGAAGACGCCGCTCGCCGCCGACGTCGACTTCCGCGAGCTCGCCGGGAAGTATCCCCGGAGCGGCGGCGACATCAAGAACGCCGTCCTCAAGGCGGCCCAGCTCGCCACCTTCGAGCCCGGCGACGACGCGGAGAAGCGGATCCACCAGCGCCACTTCATGCGGGGCATGGAGGACGTCATGGCGGCGCAGAGCGTGATGACGCAGTCGCTGTACGAGGCACGGGACGCGGCGCTCGCGCCGACCGGGCGGGACCGGCAGATCGCGACCATCGCCATCGGCGCGCTCGTGCTCGCGATCGTGGCGCTCGTCGTGGCGATCCTGACGTAGCTTAAGTTCCGCCGACGACCGCGAACCGAGGACTGCGCCATCCCCACGATCGAGATGCCCCGGGCTCTCGCCCGATTCCTTCGTCGCCGCCGTGAGCCCCATGAAACGGCGCTCGCCGGCCCGATCCGCGGCGACCTGCTCGGCGCCGAGCGCCTCGCCGAGCGCGCGGCCTCGCTCGCGAAGACGCAGCGGATCGCCGCGGAAGGCCGCCGGCAGACGCCGCTCCTCGCCCGCCTCGACGATACCCGCGGCATCCTCTCCGACGCGCACCGCCGCCTCCTCGAGGCCGCGGACGACGGACGCGAAGTGGGTCCGGCCGGCGACTGGCTGCTCGACAACTACTTCGTGGTCCAGGAGCACATCGCGGAAGTCCGCGAGAGCCTGCCGCGCGGCTACTACCGCGAGCTTCCCGAGCTCGCCAACGGTCCACTCGCCGGCTACCCGAGGGTCTACGAGCTCGCCATCACGCTGATCTCGCACACCGAAGGCCGGATCGACCTCTCCAACACCTCGAGCTTCATCGGCGCCTTCCAGAAGCGGGTGCCGCTCACGATCGGCGAGCTCTGGGCCATTCCCGCCATGCTCCGGCTCGGCCTCATCGAGAACGTCCGCCGCATGGCGCTCCGCACGGTGCAGCGGCTCGACAGCGTCGAGGCGGCCGATGCGGCCGCGGCCGCCTTCACCGCCGCGGGGGACGACGACGACGCGCTCGATCGCGCACTCCAGGCCTTCGTCTCGAGGCCGCCGCAGCTCGACGCGATGTTCGTCGCCCGCTTCCTCCATCAGCTCCGCACCGAGGGAAGCGCCCACCCGACGACGCGCCGCGTCGAGGAGTGGGTGACCGAAGAGGCGTTCGGCTCCGAGGAGGCGACCTCGCGCTCGACGCACCGGCTCGCGCTCACGCAGCTCGCGATGGCGAACAGCATCTCGAGCCTGCGCGCGATCGGGCGGATGGACTGGAAGTCGTTCGTGGAGGAGCAGAGCCGGATCGAGCAGGTGCTCCGCGGCGACCCGTCCGGCGACTACGAGCGCATGACGTTCGCGACGCGCGACCGGTACCGCCATGTGGTCGAGAACATCGCCCGGCGGACGAAGCGACCCGAGGTGGCGGTCGCAGAGCTGGCGATCGAGTGCGCCCGCCGCGGTGCCGAGGCGCATCCGGACGACCGGCGCAGGGCCCACGTCGGCTACTACCTGGTGGACGAGGGCCTTGCCGAGGTCGAGCGGGAGACCGGATACCGCCCGCACGTCCGCGAGGGGATCCACCGGTGGGTGCACCGCCATCCGGATGTGGTGTTCGTCGGCGGGATCGTGGCGCTCACGGCGGCGGCGATCGCGGCGCTCTTCCTCCTCGGCGGCGCGGGCGCCCGGGCCGAATGGCTCGCCGTGCTCCTCCTCGGGCTCGTCCCGGCGAACGACATCGCCGTCAACCTCGTCAACCAGCTCGTCACCGCGCTGCTCCCGCCGAGGGTCCTCCCCAAGCTCGACCTCCAGGAGCACGGGATTCCCGCCGAGTTCCGCACCGCCGTCGTGATGCCGACGCTCTTCGGCAGCGTCGCCGCCGTGGAGGAGGCGCTCGAGAATCTGGAGGTGCAGTACCTCGCGAACCGCGAGGCGCACCTCCACTTCGCGCTCCTCGGCGACTTCACCGACGCCCCGGCGGAGACGATGCCGCAGGATGCGGAGATCCTCTCCGCCGCCGTCGAAGGCATCCGGGCGCTGAACGCACGGTACGCGCCGGCGACGCAGGACGCCTTCTACCTCTTCCACCGCCCGCGCCGCTGGAACCCGCACGAAGGGGTCTGGATGGGATGGGAGCGGAAGCGCGGCAAGCTCGCCGAGTTCAACCGTTTCGTGCTCGGCGGTGCGGGAGAGGCGTTCTCCGCGATCGAGGGCGACGTGACGCCACTCCGCACCGTGCGGTACGTGATCACGCTCGACTCCGACACGGTGCTGCCGCCCGAGACGGCGGCGAATCTCGTCGGCGCGCTCGCGCACCCGCTCAACCGCGCACAATTCGATCCGGCCAGGGGGCGCGTCGTCCGCGGGTACGGGATCCTGCAGCCGAGGGTCGGCGTCTCGCTCCCGAGCGCGCACCGGTCGGTGTTCGCCTCGGTCCACTCGGGGCACCCCGGCGTGGATCCGTACACCACGGCGGTGTCCGACGTGTACCAGGACCTCTACGGCGAAGGGAGCTTCACCGGGAAGGGGGTGTACGACGTCGAGGCGTTCGAGCGCTCCACCGGCGGCCGCTTCCCCGAGAATACGCTGCTCTCGCACGACCTGATCGAAGGCAACTATGCGCGGGCCGGCCTCGCGACCGACGTGATGGTCTACGACGACTACCCGGCGCGGTACCTGACCTATGCGCGGCGCCGGCATCGCTGGACCCGGGGCGACTGGCAGCTCCTCCCCTGGCTCCGCCCGACGGTGCCGGGTCCCGAGGGAAGGGAGCGCAACCGGCTTTCGCTCCTGTCCCGCTGGAAGATCATCGACAACCTGCGGCGGAGCGTGGTCGAGATCGCCCAGCTGGTATTCCTCCTCGCCGGGTGGCTCTTCCTCCCGGTCTCGCCGGTCCGCTGGACGCTCGTGGGCCTCGGGGCCATCGCGGCGCCGTGGATCGTGGCGATGCTCCTCGCCCTCGTCCGCCCCCCGCTCGACAAGTCGTGGCGGGCCTACTACGCGGCCGTGGGACGCGACGCGCTCACGAGCCTGCAGCAGGTCGCGCTCGCGGTCGTCTTCCTGCCCCACCAGGCATGGAACTCCGCCGACGCGATCCTGCGCGCGCTCTGGCGGATGGCGGTGTCACGCAAGCACCTCCTGGAATGGCAGACGGCCGTCCAGGCCGAGCGAGCCGTGGGCGACGTGCCGAGCGTCATCTGGCGCGCGATGTGGCCTGCGGCACTCGTGGCGACCGTCGCGCTGCTCGTCGTGGTCTGGCGCGCAGCCCCCGGCGCCGGCGCTCCGGCGCCGCTCCCCGAGCTCCTCGCCGGGATCCTGCCGCTCGTCGTCGCGTGGGCCGTCTCCCCCGCCGTGGCCTACGCCCTCGGCGCGCCGGCGATCGAGCGCGAGCAGCGGCTCGCCCCGGAGTCGCGGGCCCAGGCGCTCCGCTACGCGCTCCTGCACTGGCGCTACTTCGAGACCTTCGTCACCGAAGCGACGAACTGGCTCGCGCCGGACAACTTCCAGGAGGACCCCTCCCCCGTCGTCGCGATGCGCACGTCGCCGACGAACATCGGGCTGCAACTCCTCTCGATCGTGAGCGCGGCCGACCTCGGCTTCATCGGGCTCGAGCAGGCGGCGGAGCGGGTGGAGCGGGTGCTCCGCTCGCTCGAGCGCATGCGGAGGTTCCGCGGGCATTTCTACAACTGGTACGGCCTTGCCGATCTCCAGGTGCTCGAGCCGGGATACATCTCGACGGTGGACAGCGGCAACCTCGCCGGGCACCTCGTGGCGCTGCGGCAGGCGTGCCTCGAGCTCGTCGATTCGCGCGCGGTGGACGGGCGGCTCGTCGGGGCCGTCGAGGCGGCGATCGATCTCGCCGGGCTCGCGGCGCGTGCGCCCGCCGAGCCGGCCGGCGACGGCAGCGAGGCGACGATCCGTCCGGTTCCCGCCGAGCTCGATGCGGCGCGCATCGCCGCGCGGGAGGCGGGGCGCGCGCCGCTCTCGGTGGCCTCGCTCGCGGCGCTCGCGGATGCGCTCCGGCCGCTCGAGGCCGCGCTCGCATCCCGGCGCGAAGCGGACGCCTGGTGGATCACCTGGGCACTCCGGCTCCTGGCGGCACGGGAGCCGTGGGTGAGGCTCGCCGCCGACCGGCCTCGCGCGACGCTGCGGGAGCTCGCCGAGGGATCGCCCGAGGCGGCCCGGCTCGTCTCGCGCCTCGAGACGCTCGGCGAGCGCGCGTTCCACTATGCGATGGAGATGGATTTCGGCTTCCTGTTCGACCGGGAGCGGCGTCTCTTCGCGACCGGATACCAGCAATCGAGCCACACCCTCGACGCTTCCTATTACGACCTCCTCGCCTCGGAGGCGCGGCTCGCGAGCTACATCGCGATCGCCAAGGACGACATCCCGGTGGAGCACTGGTTCCGGCTCGGCCGGACGCTCACGCGCGCGGCAGGCGCGCCCGCCCTCGTCTCGTGGAGCGGGAGCATGTTCGAGTACCTGATGCCGGTGCTCGTGATGCGGTCGTTCCCCTTCACGGTGCTCGCCCAGACGTACGAGAGCGCCGTCCAGCGGCATGCGGCGTACGGCGCCGAGCGGAACGTGCCGTGGGGCATCAGCGAGAGCGGGTACAACGTGCGCGACCGCAGCTTCACCTACCAGTACCGCGCGTTCGGCGTCCCGGACCTCGCCCTCAAGCGCGGCCTCGGACGCGAGCTCGTGGTCGCGCCCTACGCGTCGCTGCTCGCGGCGCTCGTCGATGCGCGCCGCGCGCTCCCGAACCTCCGGCAGCTCGAGCGGATGGGCCTGCTTGGTCCGTACGGGTTCCGGGAATCGGCGGACTTCACGCGGCCCGAGCCCGACAAGGCGTTCGCGGTGGTGCGGGCCTACATGGCCCACCACATCGGCATGAGCCTCGTCGCGCTCACGAACCTGCTCGCCGAGCGCGCCTGGCAGCGCCGCTTCCATGCCGACCCGCTCGTGCGCGCGGCCGAGCTTCTCCTCCACGAGCGGATCCCGCGGCGCCTCGTCATCCGCCCGGCCCAGGGGACGCGCGTGGACGAGGCGCTCCCGGAGGCGGAGATGGAGCGGCCGGCGGTCCGGGAGATCGAGGAGCTCGACACGCCGCGGCCGCACATCGCGCTCCTCGGCCATCTCCCGTACACGATCATGGTCAGCCACTGCGGCGGCGGCTACAGCCGGTACGATAAGCTCGCCGTGACGCGCTGGCGGTCGGACGGCACGCGCGACTCCACCGGCCAGTTCTGCTACGTGCGCGACGCGCAGAGCGGCCACGTCTGGTCCGCGCTCCACCAGCCCGTCGGCGCGCCGGCCGACTGGTATCGCGCCTACCTCGCGACCGACCGCATCACCGTCCACCGCGTCGACGGGCCGATCGAGACGCGCACCGAGATCGCGGTGGTCCCGGAGGACTCGGCCGAGGTGCGGCGCGTCACCGTCACGAACAACGCCGACGAGGCGCGGGAGATCGAGGTCACGAGCTACGGCGAAATCGTCCTCGCCCCGCCGGAGACCGAACGCGCCCACCCGGCCTTCGCGAACCTCTTCGTCGAGACGGAATTCCATGCCTGGTGCTCGGCCATCACGGCGACGCGCCGGCCCCGCTCGGGCACGGAGGCGGCGGTCTGGTGCGTCCACGTCGCGGCGGCGGGCCGGGAGCTCGTCGAGCCGGTCACCTGCGAGACCGACCGCTCGCGCTTCCTCGGCCGCGGGCGCTCGACGGCCGATCCGCGCGCGGTCTTCGAGGGCGGCCCGCTCTCGATGACGACCGGCGCGGTCCTCGATCCGATCTTCGCGCTCCGCGCGCGGCTCCGGCTCGATCCGGGCCAGTCGGCGAGCGCGTCGTTCACCACGCTCGTCGCCCCGAGCCGGGAGCGCGCCTTCGAGCTCGCGGACCGGTACAACGACCCGCACGCCGCCCAGCGCGCGCTCGACCTCGCGTGGACCTCCACGCAGATCGAGCTTCGGGAGCTCGGCGTGACGCCGGGCGAGGCGGCCGTGTTCCAGGAGCTCGCGGCCGACCTGCTCTACGGCGGCCCCGGCCTCGGCGCACCGCAGGAGGAGCGCCGCGCCAATCGCGGCTCGCAGCCGACCCTGTGGAGCATCGGGCTGTCGGGGGACTGGCCGATCCTCCTCGCCACGATCGACGCGGCGGAGGGCCTGCCCACGCTGCACCAGCTCCTCAAGGCGCACCGGTACTGGCGCCGCCGCGGGATGACGGTGGACCTCGTGATCCTCAAGACCCTGCCGTCACAGTACATCGGCGATCTCTCGGACCGCGCGGCCGCGCTCCTCCACGCCGCCGGCGAATCGGCCGTGTTCGACCAGCCGGGCGGCGTCTTCATCCGCCAGGCGGACCAGATGGGAAGGGAGGAGCTCGCGATGCTCCGCGCCACCGCCCGCCTGCACATCACGTGCGACGGGCGCGCGCTCGGACGCATCACGGATGCGGCAGCGACGAACGGCGCGGCGGAGGAGGCGGACGAGGAGACCACGGAGCCCGCGCCGTCGGAGCCGCGGAGCCCCGAGCGGAGGAAGCGGTCCCGGGTGCGGAAGGTCATGCGGCGCCTCGGCGCATCGCTCCCGCTCATCGGTCAACGGGTCACCGGAGCCCCGGGCGACACGGACATTCCGGACGCGCTCGTGGCCGGCATGGAGAATGGATTCGGCCGGCTCACGGACGACGCGAGCTACGAGATCGTGGTTGCCGGCGACCATGTCCCGCCAGCGCCGTGGATCAACGTGATCGCCAACGAGGCCGGGGGCTTCTTCGTCTCCGAGCGCGGCGGAGGCTGCACCTGGGCCGAGAACAGCTACTTCTACCGGCTGACCCCGTGGCACAACGATCCGGTGAGCGATCCGGTCACCGACGCGATCTACCTGCGCGACGAATCGGGGACGCTCTGGTCCGCGACGCCGGGGCCGGTGGGAACGGATGCCGCCTATCGCGTCACGCACGCCCAGGGCTGCAGCACCTTCGAGACGACGCAGTCGGAGGTGAGCTCACGCCTCATGCTCGGCATGGCGGGCGAGGCACCCGTCCGCACCGGCATCCTCGAGGTGCGCAACACGAGCGCGCGCGCACGGCGCATTTCGGTGACGAGCTATCTCGAGTGGAGCCTCGGCGCGCTGCGCGAGCACACGCAGCACACGGTCCGGACCTGGTACGATGCCGCCGCCGAGGCGGTGTTCGCGGCGAACTCCTTCGATCCGGCCTTCGCGAGCCGGGTCGCGTTCCATGCGATGAGCGAGAAAGTCGCCTCGTTCACCGCGAGCCGGCGCGAGTTCCTCGGCAGGAACGGGACGCCGGCGGCGCCGGACGCTCTCGAGGAGGACAGGCCGCTCGGCGGCCGCACCGGCGTCGGGCGCGACCCGTGCGCCGCGCTCCAGTGCGTGCTCGAGCTCGAGCCCGGCGAGTCGCGCACGATCTCGTTCCTCCTCGGCGCGGCCGCGAGCCAGGAGGAGGCAGACCGCCTCCTGCGGGAGCACCGCGACCCGAAGGCAGCGCGGGCCGCGCTCGACCGGTCGGTCGAGGCGTGGCGGCGCCGGCTCACGGCGGTCCAGGTGCACACGCCCGAGCCGCTCTTCGACACGCTCGTCAACCGCTGGGCCCTCTACCAGGCGCTCTCGTGCCGCATGTGGGGAAGGAGCGCCCTCTACCAGAGCAGCGGGGCCTACGGCTTCCGCGACCAGCTGCAGGACTCGATGGCGTTCCTCCACGCCGAGCCGGCCCTCGCGCGCGAGCACATCGTGCGGGCGGCGTCGCGCCAGTTCCTCGAGGGCGATGTGCAGCACTGGTGGCATCCGCACACGGGCCGCGGCGTACGGACGAAGTTCTCGGACGACCTCGCCTGGCTGCCGTTCGTCGTGGAGCACTACGTGACCACGACGGGCGACACGACCGTGCTCGACGAGCAGGCCCCCTTCCTCTCGATGCGCCAGCTCGAGCCGGACGAGCACGAGATCTACGACCTGCCCTCGGTGACGGAGGAGCGGGCGAGCGTCTACGAGCACTGCGTCCGCGCGCTCCGCCGGGCGTGCACCACCGGCGCGCACGGCGTGCCGCTCATCGGGATCGGCGACTGGAACGACGGGATGAACCGGGTCGGCGTGGAGGGGCGCGGGGAGAGCGTGTGGCTCGCCTGGTTCCTCATCGCGACGCTCCGCCGGTTCATCCCGATCGCCGAAGCGCGCGGCGACTCCGAGACGGCGGCGGAATGCGCGCGCCAGGCGGATGCCTATGGGGCGGCGGTCGACGAGCATGCCTGGGACGGTGCATGGTACCGGCGCGCGTGGTTCGACGATGGGACGCCCCTCGGCACCGCGGCGGCGGAGGAGTGCCGGATCGACTCGATCGCGCAGAGCTGGAGCGTGATCTCGGGCGCCGGCGACCCGGCGCGGCAGGCCCAGGCCATGGCGTCGCTCGAGAAGCACCTCGTGCGGGAGGACGCACGGCTCATCATGCTGCTGACGCCCGCGTTCGACGCGACGCCGCTCGATCCCGGCTACATCAAGGGCTATCTCCCGGGCGTGCGGGAGAACGGCGCACAGTACACGCATGCGGCGCTCTGGGCGGTGCTCGCCACGGCGCTCCGCGGCGCCGGGGACCGGGCGTTCGAGCTCTTTCAGATGATCAACCCGCTCACGCATGCGCGGACCGCCGACGAGGTGGCGACGTACAAGGTCGAGCCCTACGTCGTGGCCGCGGACGTGTACTCGGCGGCAGGGCACGAGGGACGCGGGGGTTGGACGTGGTACACCGGCTCCGCGAGCTGGATGTACCGCGTGGGATTGGAGGCGATCCTCGGGTTCACCCGCCGGGGCAATCGGTTCCGGGTGGATCCGCGGGTGCCGGAGTCGTGGCCGGAGTTCAGGCTCGAGTACC
>DASUXZ010000205.1:0-7463 GCA_036377655.1 Gemmatimonadales bacterium | reverse complement strand
GATTCGCGTCGAGGGCGTGAAGCCGCTCGCCTTCGGGACGATCCTCGCCGGGACCCCGGCGGCGATCGTGCGGACGGACCCGGTGCGCGCAGGCCAGATCAACATCGCGGCGCAGCCGCAGTCGCCGATCATCCTGCAGCTCTCGCTGCCGTCCGCGATGACGGGTCCGCTCGGAGCCACCATCCCGCTCGTCTTCGGCGCGAACGACGCCGGCTTCTCGGCGCAGGGCGCGATCGGCAGCCAGGCCGCGTTCGATCCGCGCAACTCGACGGTCGTCATCACGAATTCGCAGAACGGCCGCGGATCGGTCTATCTCGGCGGCCGGGCACAACCGGGATTCAGCCAGCAGCCGGGGACGTATACCGGCGTCATCACCCTTACGGTCGCCTATCCATGAAGCTGTTGCGCTCGATCCTGCCGGCGATCGCCCTCGCGATCCCGGTCTCCCCGCTTCCCGCGCAGGGCGTGCTCGTCGCGCCGACGACGGTGATCATCGACGCCCGCTCGCGCACGAGCTCGGTGCTCCTCGCCAACCAGGGTGACGAGCCGGCCGAGGTGGAGATCTCGACGTTCTTCGCCTACACGGTCACGGACAGCGCGGGCCAGCTCCAGCTCTTCACGCCCGACACGATGCCCGCGGGGCTCGTCTCCGCCGCCGAGTGGATCCGCGCCTATCCACGGCGCATGACGATCGCGCCGAAGTCGCAGCAGACCGTGCGCCTCCTCGTCTCGCCGCCGGCGAACCTGCCCGACGGGGAGTATTGGGCCCGCCTTGCCGTGCTGGCGCGCGGCGGCCGCGTCCCGCTCGAGACCACGGCCGACACGACCTCCGTGCATGTGGGGCTTTCCATCGAGGTCCGGACGCTGCTGCCGGTGCTCTACCGGAAGGGACGCGTGGAGACGGGCGTCGCGCTGAGCGCGCTCCGCGCCGAGCGGCTCGCCGACTCGGTGGTGGTGCGGGGCCGCCTCGAGCGGCAGGGCAATGCGGCGATGATCGGCACCGTCCGTGGGGAGCTCGTGGACTCGGCGGGCACGGTGCGGGCGTCGTTCTCCCAGCCCGTGTCCACCTATCTCGCGCTCGAGCCGCGATTCGTGGCTCCCGCGGATTCGCTTCCGGCCGGTGACTATACCCTGCGCATGGAGGTCTCCGCCGAGCGCAGGGACCTGCCGCCCGAAGCGCTCCTGCCGTTCCGCGCGGTGCGCGACTCGGCCTCGATCCACCTCCCCTGACGATGCGCGCAAGCCGGACCGCTGCCCTCGCCCTGGCGCTCCTGCTCGCGTCGCCCCTGACCGTCCGGCTCGCCGCGCAGGAAGCCGAGGCGTCGCTGCTCGACGTGCGGCTGGGTCAGGTCGCCGGGCGCACGCTTCCGGCCTATCGCGTGGGAGACGAAGCGCTCCTTCCGCTCGGGCAGTTCTTCGAGCTCGCCGAGGTGCGAGCGACGCTCGATTCCGCCGGCCGGCTCACCGCGGCGCTCGAGCCGCAGGGCGTGACGATCGCCGTCGAGCCCGGCGCGTCCCATGCGCGTGCAAACGAACGGCTCGTCGTGATCCCCGAGGGGCACCTCGCCTTCCGCGACGGCGACCTCTATCTCGGCGCTGGGGTGCTCGCCGCACTCATCGAGTCGGAGATCCTCGTCGACTGGTCGTCGCTCGAGGCGCAGGTGCTCGACCCCTCGCAGCTTCCGGTGGCCGACCGGGAGCGCCGCGCCCGCGCCCGGGCCGCGCTCGCGCTCGAGGCGCCGCTCGCCGCGGCCTCGCGCATCGTGGCCCCGTCCCGGACGGGATGGGACGGCCTCGTGCTCGATTACTCCTGGCTCGCCCCGACTTCGGACCCCATCGGTGGGAGCTCCTACTCGGTGGCGGCCGGCGCCGACGTGTTCGGCGGATCGCTCGAGGCATCGGTGCGGAGCACCGGGCGGGCGGCGGACGGCGGCGTTATGCTGGACGGCTCGTGGCTCGGCGTGTGGCGCGGAAACCCCTGGCTCCGGCAGCTCCGGCTCGGCGACGGCCCGACGAGCGGACCGAGGCCGCGCACGGTGCGCGGCGCCTACGTCACGAATGCGCCCTACGTCCGGCCGTCGCTCCTCGGGTCCTATGCGTACAACGGCCGTCTCCCCGCGGGATGGGAAGTCGAGGCGTATCGCGGTGGCCAGCTCGTCGGACTCGACTCGGTGCTGCCGGACGGATCCTACGCAGTCGAGGTGCCGGTGCTGTTCGGCGAGAACCCCGTCGAATTCGTCGCCTACGGGCCCTTCGGCGAGCGGCGCACCTTCAGCCGGACCTATCGCGCGAACTCGGCACTCCTCCCGGCCGGCAGCACGGAGTATGCGGCGTCGGCCGGCGCCTGCCGGTTCGCGGCGTGCGACGCCTCGGCCAACGTGGACCTGCGTCGCGGCCTCTCGACGCGGTGGACCGCCAACGCCGGCTTCGAGCGCATCTGGCGTGACACGCTTCCCGACCTCTCGCATCCGTACCTGTCGGCGACGGGCAGCGTCACCCACGCCTGGACGGTGCAGGCCGAGGTGATGGCCGACGCGCTCGCCCGCGGGGGCGCGGCCTTCGAGCCGAACCTCAACCTGCGCGTGAGCGCCGACTTCACGCTGTTCGACCGCGACGTCGTGGCCTCCTTCGCGAATCCGCTCGGCCGGCGCAACCAGTTCCGCATGGCCACCCTCGTCCGGCCGGACGTGCACCGCGACTACTTCTACTTCGACGGCACCGCGGAGCTCGCCACGCGCGATGAGGGATCGACGCTCCGGCTGCACGGCGGGCTGTCGGCGCAGTTCGGAAGCCTTCGCGTTCAGCCGTACGTTCGCTATGAGCGCGACACGCCCGACGCCGTCCCGGCCGCCGCTCGCGCGTTCACCGGCTTCACCGCGTTCTACGTTCCGAGCGGACGCGTCGGGCCGGTGCTCCGCAACGCCTGGATCCGCGCGAGCTACGAAGGGCAGGGCCCCGGCGCGCCGCGGCTCGCCACGCTGAGCATCGCGCGCCCGCTCTTCGACGCGTTCCGCATCGAGACCGGCGTGTCGTGGATCCGCGGCGCGGGGGCGCCATCGTTCACGCTGACCCTCTCGTCGGCCTTCGACGCCGTCCGGACGTTCACGAGCGTCGCCGCGCAGTCGGGGACGGCGACGTCGGTGACGCAGTACGTGCAGGGCTCGGTGCTCTATGACCGGACGCGGGGCGGGATCGCGTTCGACGCGGGACCGTCGCTGCAGCGCGCGGGCATCGGCGGGGTCGTGTTCCTGGATCTCGACGGAAACGGTGTGCGGGATGCGGGGGAGGAGGGACTCGCGAACGTGCGGGTGCAGGTCGGCACGGGAAGCGCCGTGACCGATTCGACGGGGACCTACCGGGTCTGGGACATCGTGCCGTTCGAGCCGGTGTTCGTCGCGGCGGATTCGCTCAGCTTCGAGTCACCCCTCTGGGTCGGATCGGAGCAGGGCGTGGCGGTGCTCCCGGCTCCGAACCGCTTCACGCTCATCGACCTCCCGCTCAGCAACGGCGCCGTGATCGAGGGGCGCGTGGTGCGCGCCTTCGGCGGCGGAGTCCAGGGCGTGCCCGGCGCGACGCTCGAGCTCCGCGAGACGCGCACCGGCCACCGGCGCACGGTCTCGACCTTCACCGACGGCGCATTCTACCTGCTGGGCGTCCCGCCGGGCCGCTACGAGCTCCGGATCGGCAACCGGACGCTCGAGCTGCTCAGGCAGGCCGCCGAGCCGGTGGACGTGCTCGTGACGCCGGACGGCACCGGGCCCGCGCCCCTCGAAATCCGCCTCGCGCCGGCGCCGGCCGCCGCGCCCTGAGACGGGGGGCGCTCAGCGCGCCGCCATCCAGTAGGTCATCTTGAGCGCCACGAAGTTCCGCCCGTCCGCGTCGAACGTGTCGAAGAGCGACCCGATGCCCACCGGCCGCTCCGCGAGCCCCGACCGATCCTGCTGCCAGACGAGGTAGAGCGTGCTGCCCCGCAGCCATTCCCAGCGGAGCACGAGGTTGCTCCGGAAGGAGAGCACGCTGAAGTCACGATCGGGGAGCCCGAACGTATCGCCGTCCGCCGTGACGGTGTAGCCGCCGTCGGTGCGGGTGATCGAGGTCCCGTCGGTGCCGTACGTGCGCAGGTCACGGCTCCGCGCCGCGAGCAGCTCGCCGAAATCCCGGAAGGTTCCGCTCGCGGCGAAGGGCTCGGCGTAGAGCTCGAGCGTCAGGTCGGGCGTGAACGCGTAGTTGAGGCGGAGCTGCGCGGAGAGGGTGTTCCGGTCCACGAAGGCAAAGACGTACCGGGTCCCGAACGTCGCCGCGGGGCCATCCGCCACGGCCGTGACGTACTGGCGTGAGGTCACCGAGCGGCTCCACCGCGGGTCGATGCTGACGCTCCAGCGCGGCGCGGGCCGCGTCGCGATCCCGCCGCGGAGCGAGATGCTCCATCCCCCGTGCTCGTCGCCGAAGTAGCTCGCGCTCGATCGCCACGTGATCGGCGCGCCCTCCCGCCCATTGAGGCTCAGGTCGAACCCGTGCCCGAGCGCGGTGCCCATGAGGGGGCCGCCGCGGGTGAGGTCGTCGCTCATGGCGCGCGCCTCGACGTAGCCGCCGACGAAGAGGTTCCAGAAGTTCCGGAGCTGGAAGCTGTTCCCGAGCGAGCTCGCCGTGCCCGTGTGCACGCCGCCGAAGTTCCAGCCCCGGCCGACGTACCAGTCGTGCGAATGGCGCCGGAAGAGCGGTCCCGGCTGCGTCTCCCGCCAGACGAGGCTCGCGTCCACGTTGATGTCGTTCGCGCTCCCGAGCTGGCCGGCATCGTTGAGGTCGAATCCCGGCGATTCGGCGCTCAGGTCCACCTCCCAGACCCAATGGCGTCCCGACGCCTTCCGCGCCTCGAGGCCGAGTCCCCAGCCGTCGAGCGACCGCCGGGTCGGGTCGAGCGTGAACTCGGTCGCGTCCGGGCGCTGCATGAAATGCGCGGGATGGAGCTGCACGCCGAGGATCGCCTCGGGATCACCGGCGAGATGACTGAAGCCGAACGACGCGCCGAACTGATATGCACCGCCGGCGGTGCGCAGGTTCACGTCGCCGCCACCCGTGACGGCGGTGCGGGGCAGGAGCGCCGCGAGCGGCGATCCCGGCTCGAGGTCGCGGTGGACGGCGGTGAGCGACAGTCCGGCCGTCGAGGCGTTCGGGCCGAACTCCTGCTGCACCCGGCCGATCCCGTATGCCGTGAACGGCTCGATCGGGACCTGCCCGAACCCCGATCCGGCGGAGAAGGTGCGGGCCTCCTCCGCGCCGGTGAACGCCGTGAGCGCGCCCACGGAGAGTCCGGAGCGGAGGCGCCCGGAGAGCTTGGCGGCGCCGAGGATCGTGCTGTTGGACGGCCGGTCCACGTAATCGCCGCCGGCGAAGCCTCGCGGCGCCTGGCCGATGCGGCGCGAGTAGTAGAAGTTGGCGCCGCCGCCGACGAGCAGCTGGTTGCCTTCGGTGAAGAAGGGGCGCCGCTCGCTGAAGAAGGTCTCGAATGCCGTGAGGTTCACTTCGGCCGGGTCCGCCTCGACCTGGCCGAAGTCGGGATTGATCGTGGCGTCGAGCGTGAGGTTCGGGCCGAGTCCCATCTTGAGGTCCGCCCCGCCTCGGGCCGAGGTGAGGCTGCCGTCGTTGAACGGGTCGCCCGGATCCGCGGACGCGAAGGTGGCGTTCGCGGCGACGTAGGGCGTGACCTCGAGTCGCCGCGGCGCATGCGCCACCGTCACGCCGCGCAGCTCGCCGAACCGTGAGGCCCAGCCGGTCTCGCGGGCGGGGATCACGATCCAGTAGACATCCTCGTCGGCGTGCGGCATCCACCGGTTGACCTGGACGCCCCAGAGCTGGGTGCCGCCGGATGCGAACCGGAGCTGCGAGAAGGGAATCCGCATCTCCGCGTACCAGCCCGTCGAGTCCACCGTCGTGCCGGCGCGCCAGACGGGATCCCAGGCCATCTCACGGTCCCCTTCGCTATCCGAGGGATTGTAGTAGTCGCCGCGGACGCCGCCGGAGGAGATGGAGAAGACATAGGCGGTCCGCCGGTCGCGGTAGGTGTCGAGCGCCACGATCAGGTGCTCGGCGTTCGTGAACTGGTCCCGGCGGGCGACGGTGGTCGGGATCCCCTCCGGATGCGTGCTCCGCATCCGCGCCCCGACATACAGCGCGTCGTCGTCGTAGAGGAACGCGACCTCGGTGCGCGCCGACGGGGTCCCGCCTTCCGTGGGCACCTTCTGCTGGAAATCGGATCGCCAGGTCGCGGTCTGCCAGGCGACCTCGTCGAGCCGGCCATCGGCGGTGATCGGGCTGTCCGCCGGCCGGGTGCGGGCGGTGAAGGCCTTGTCGGCCGTCTCCTGCGCGCCGGCGGAAGCAGCGGTGCCGGCCAGCAGGGCGATGATGCAGGAAATCCGCGAGGCGCGCACAGGGGCTCCGGAGCGGGAAATTGCCGTATGGCTGTGTGATGCCGCCAACGGGCAGAACGTTTGCAGTCCGGGGCGGGTTTCAAACGAAGACGCCCCGTGAAGGTCCACGGGGCGTCGTCCCTGCGGTGCCGCCGGTCAGCCGCCGCGCTCGATGGCGATGCTCCCGTTCACGGTCTTGAGCGAAAGGCTCCGGCCACCGTTCCCGATCGTTCCGCTGACCCGCCGCGGGCCGAAGCGTCCCTGGATGGTGAGCGGGAAATCGGTGGAGATGTCACCGTTGACGGTGCTCGCGGAGACCTCGGTGCTCGTCGAGCCGGGAAGGATGACGGTGACGTCGCCGTTCACGGTGTGGTACTCCGCCAGGCCGCTCCAGTCCGCCCGGCCGACCGTGACCGTCACGTTGCCGTTGACGGTCGTGGCCTCGGCCATGCCGCTCGTGGAGACCTCGGCATTGCCGTTGACCGTCGAGATGCTGGCGTCGGCCGCGAGGTCGGTGCCCTCGACGTTCCCGTTCACGGTGCGCCCGACGAACTTCACGCCGGCCGGGACTTCGACGGTGAAGTTCACGGTGACGTCGTTGTTGTCGTTGTCGCCCCCGTTCCGGTGGCGGCGCTCGCTGCACCCCTCGTTGTCCCGCTGGGCGGGATAGACGGCGCAGATGATGACGCCGTCCGCGCGCTCCTCGACGCGGATCTCCACCGAGCTGATGTCGCTCCGGCGCGAGCGCTTCATCGCGGTGACGCGCGCTTCGCGACCGGACGTGGCGGCGGCGGACACGTTGCCATTGATGCCTCGCACCTCGAGGGTCTTCCCGGCGGCGAGGTTGCCGGTCCAGCGGAACTCGGGATCCTGCGCCGTTCCCTGCAGCGCTGCCAGCACGGCGGCGGTCAACATCAGCATGGTCTTCTCCACGGTGAATGGTCAGCGACTGGGAATGTCGCCCGGCCGCACGAGGCGGATCGGGCCCTGGAACGATTCGATCTCGATGCGCGCGCCGCCCCGTCCGAGCGTGAAGGAGAACTTCCCTTCGCGCGA
>DASUXZ010000204.1:0-6936 GCA_036377655.1 Gemmatimonadales bacterium | reverse complement strand
GCCGGACGCCGGGACGTGAGCCAGCTCATGCGCACCGAGGAGCCGGATGCGGCGCAGGTGGCCCGGGTGGTCGAGCTCGTGACCGAAGCGGGCGGGCTCGAATACGCGCGCGAGCGTGCGGAGCAGTTTGCGGAGCAGGCGGACGCCGAGCTCGACCGCCTGCCCCCGTCCCCGGCCCGGGAGAGCCTCCGGGCCAGCATCACCTACGTGCTTGAACGGAGGAGCTGATGCCGAGCGGACCCCATCGGCCGAGATTCTATCTCGGCGTCCTGATCGCCGGGTTCATCACGGGCGGGTTCCTGACTGCGTTCCTGCGACGCTGGCTGCCCGAGGGGCCGCCGAAGACCTTCTTCACGAGCACCTGGACGCCGACCTTCGGCCCTGTCTCGGCGGACCTCCTCGTGCTAGACTTCACCCTCGGCCCGATCGGGCTGCACGTGTCGCTCCTGAGCCTCGTGGGGGTGCTCGTCGCCTACCTGATCGCCCGGTCGCTCTTCTAGGAGGTCCCCGTGTTCGGCAATCTCGGTGTCTGGGAAATCCTGCTCATCATGGTCGTCGTGCTCCTCGTCTTCGGGGCCAAGCGGCTGCCGGAGGTGGGCTCCTCGATCGGCAAGGGCATTCGCGAGTTCAAGCGGAGCCTCACGGACACGTCGGACGCGATCATGGGAGACGAGCGGCAGCGCTCGTCGCTCCCGCCACGGCAGATGGACGCGCCGCCGACGGCCCCGCCGCAGGGCGGGGAGCCGAAGCGACTCTCGCAGTAGCGGACGGCCGGAACGACGAAGGGGCGGGCACCGAGGTGCCCGCCCCTTCGTCGTTTCCTGCGACGGAATCAGAGGGACTGCTGCTGCTGCAATAGCTGCTGCTGCTGCTCCGCCGCTTCTGCGGCGCGCTGCATGGCCCGCACGCGGTGGTCCTCGACGTCGGCATTGCTGCGGAGGGCCGCCAGGTAATTCCGCACCCGCGCCTGGCGCGCATCGCGGACGGCCTGTGCGCGGAAGTCGTCGAGCCCGGCGGCGAACGCCGCGGAGTCGGCCGGGATCCGCTCGAGCGAGCGGATGACGTACAGGCCTTCCTCGGTGTCGATCACGCCGCTCCGCTGTCCCACCTCGAGCCCGAACGCGACGCCGACGAGCTCCGGTATGTCGAGCGGCGGCTGCACGCGCGAGAAGGGGCCGAACTCCCGGCTCGCGAGCCCGAGGGCCCGCGCCGCCTGCTCGTCGCTGCTGCCCTCGCCCACCCGCTTCAGGAAGTCGGCAGCGATCTCGCGCGCGCGCTCGAAGCGCTTCCGGTCCCGGACGGCGGCCTCGACGGCGGGGCGGACCCGGGCGAGGACCGGTTCCGAGGCGTCCACCACGCTGTCGAGCCGGAAGAGGAAATAGGCATCGGGCGTCTCGATGACCTCCCCGACCTCGCCGGGGCGCGCCTGGAACGCCCAGACGCCGACGTCGGGCACGACGCGGTTGCCGAGCTGCGCGCGGCTTCCTTCCTGGATCGGCAGCGCCGGGCTCACGCGGAGGCCGAGCATGCGCGCGACCGTGTCGAGGGCGGCCGGGTCGGTCTGGCCTGCGCCGAAGCGGTCGAGCGTGTCGATCCGGGCCTCGAGGCGATCGCGATTGTCGCCGCTCACCTCGATCGGGACGAGGATGTGGCGCGCAGCCGCGGTGTCGCCGCGGCGGCTCGTCACCTCGATGAGGTGGTAGCCGAACGAGCTCAGCACCGGCTCCGAGAGGGTGTTGAGCGGGATGCGGAACGCGACGCTGTCGAAGGCCGGGTCGAACTGGCCCCGGACCCATTCGCCCAGGTCGCCGCCCTGCTGCGCCGAGACGGGGTCGGCCGATTCGCGCGCGGCGATCTCGGCGAACGGCGCGCCGTCCACGATCTCCTGGCGCAGCTCCCGGGCGCGCTGGAGGGCGGCGGCGCTGTCCGCGGGCGTGATCACGCGCGGGATCGAGATGCCGCTCACGTACGCGGTGCGCTCCCGGCGGAACTCGTCACGGTGCTCGCGGAAGTACGCCTCGACTTCCTCGTTCGTCACGCTGACCGCGCTGTCGGGGACGAGGTTGCGCGGAATGATCGCCGTGAGCTGGATCTTCACCTTCTCGTTGCGATCGCGATACTGCTGCCAGAGCGCCGGGTCGGAGAGGAAGACGTCGGACGTGACGAGCGTGAGGAGCTTGGTGCGCAGGATCTGCTCGCGCATCTCGGCACCGAGTGCCTCGACGTACGGGCCGGAGCCGGGCGAGGTGAGCCAGCGCTGGTACTTCGCGAGGTCGAACTGCCCGTCCGTCTGGAAGTCGGGGGCCGTGAGCAGCTGCTGCGGCGGCGTCGATTGCAGGACCTCGGCCACCTCGTCCTCGGTGACCTCGATGCCGTACCGCTTGTACTCGGTTTCCATGACCCGCTGCTGGATCAGCTGCTCCCACACCCGGTCGCGGATGCCCTGCTGGTCCTCGAGGGTGAGCGGCGTCGGCGACTGCCGCTGCGCCACCTCCGTCTGCTGCTGGACGATCGACTCGTAGGTGCGGGCGTCCACGCCCGTGCCGTTGATCGAGCCGACGTCGCTCGACGAGCCGAACGCGCTGTAGTCGACGCCGGTCAGGAGAAACGCCACCATCAGGAGCGCGAAGAAGACCACCGTGATCTGCTTGGCGATCTTGCTGCGGAACAATTGGATCATGTCCGGCCGGTACTCCAGTGCTGTGCGGGAGAGGGGCCCCGGAAGGGCCCAAAAGAGCGATAAGTTTAAGCGCCGCAACGCGAAAAGTGAAGCGGGCCGGGGCCGCCGCGTGTTGACACCCGGTCCTCGTCTCGCTAACGTTGTGACAAGCCCCACAACGACTTACGGCCCCGTCACAGCCGCTCCTTCGCGAACATCATACCGGGATCCGGATGTCCAGCAGCGAGATCGCCAAGCTCGAAAGCCGGTGGAGGGAGAACCCCCAGGGGCTCACCTTCGCGCCGCTCGCCGAAGCCTACCGGAAGATGCGGGACATCCCCCGCGCTCTCGAGATCCTCGCCGAGGGCCTTGGCCGTCATCCCGACTACATCCCGGCGAGCATCGTTCTCGGCCGGTGCCAGCTCGACCTCGGAAACGACGAGCAGGCGCAGGCGGCATTCGAGCGCGTGCTCGAGCTCGACGACGAAAACGTGATCGCGCTCAAGGCGCTCGCCGAGATCGCGGAGCGCCAGGGCAGGCTCGACGAGGCCGGTGCGCGGCTCACGTCCCTCCTGCAGATCGACCGGAACAACGACGAGGCCCGGATCCAGCTCGCGCGCGTGGAGGCGCTCCGCGCCTCGGGCGGCACCCCCGCCGAGGCCCCGGCTGCGGTCGTGCCGGCCGCGGACGAATTCGAGCGGGAGGTCGAGCCGTCGCTCGCAGCCGCCGAGCCGATGGTCGAGCTCGAGGACAACCTCCGGATCGACGAGGAGGTCGAGCAGCTTCCCGACCTCGAGATCGACGAGGTCCCGGCCATCTCGAACGACAGCGCCGACGCGCCGACGATGGCCGGTCTCGTCGGGCAGGATTTCCACGAGCACAGCGCGGGCGTCACCCCGCTCGAGGACCTCTCGCCCGGCAACGTGTCGCTCGGCGACATCGAAAGCTCGCAGGAGATCCAGCTCGAAGTCGCCGGGAGCAGCGAATTCCAGCTCACGAGCGCCACCGACGACTGGGACGCCACGGCCGAGCGCGCCGGCGGCTCGGAGTACCAGCTTCCGAGCGCCGCCGACGAGCTCGCGGCGGAGAATCGGGAGCGCGCAGAGGCCGAGTTCATCGATCCCCTCGCCGCCGAATACGGGAGCGCCGTCGCCGACCTCGACGACGCGGTCGGCTCCGGCGAGGCGGCGCCCGTCGACGGAGGTGCCGCCGACGCGGACGAGGCCGCGGCGGACTCCGAGGAGACTGTGGCCTTCGAGGAAGCGGTGGCCTTCGAGCCGCCCGTCGAGTTCGCGCCGGTCGCGGCGCCCGACGCCGTCTCCGGGATGGAGGAGGAGCCGGAGCCGGCCGGCGTTGCCGCGGAGGCGGAGCCGGAATCGGAGGCGGCCGTATCGGATACGGACGACGACGACGCGGATGCGGATCTCGTCGTCACCGAGTCGATGGCCGAGCTCTTCCTCCGGCAGGGACACCGGGGGGAGGCGCTTCGCGTCTATCGCGCGCTCTACCGCCAGAACCGAGGCAACCTGAGCCTGCGGGAAAAGGTGGACGAGCTCGAGACCGCGCTCGCGGCGGAGCAGGCGCCGCCGCGCCCGGTGCCGGGCTATCAGGCGCCGGATCCCGCGCGCTCGGTCGCGGCGTTCCTCGCCGGCGTCCTGCAGGCGCGGCCGGCAGACGCGCCTGCCGGCTGGGAAGGCGCCTCGGGCACCGCACAGACGCTCGCCGCCGAGACGCCGGCTCCTGCGGACGCGGACGCAGCGCCGACCCGCCCCGCCTCGGACCACCTCTCGCTGAGCGCGGTGTTCGGCGAGGAAGGCTCACCGATTCCGCCCGCGACGCCGGCGGCCGTCGCCGGCGACGACGGGATCTCCTTCGACGCCTTCTTCGGCGGCGAGCAGTCGGGCGGGGCACCGCGCCAGCGCGCCGCATCGCGCGAGGACGACGATCTCGACCAGTTCCACGCCTGGCTGCAGAACCTGAAGCGCTGAATGCTGATCGCCGTTGTCAACGGCCCCAACCTCAATCTGCTGGGCAGCCGCGAGCCGGAGGTGTACGGCCGGGCCACGCTCGCCGAGATCGAGGCCCAGGTGCGGGATGCGGCGCGGCGGCTCGGTGCCGACGTCGAATGGATCCAGTCCAACCATGAAGGCGAGCTCGTCGACGCGATCCAGCGCCTCGCGGGCCGTGCGGACGGCGCCCTCGTCAATGCCGCCGCGCTCACGCACACGAGTCTCGCGCTGAGGGACGCGCTCCTCGCCGTCCGCCTCCCGTTCATCGAGGTGCACCTGTCGAATATCTTCGCGCGCGAGCCGGCGCGAAGGCAGTCGCACCTTGCCGATATCGCGGTCGGGATCGTGTCGGGGCTCGGCGCGCGCGGATATGTGCTCGCGCTCGACGCGCTCGTAGGGCGCCTGCGTGACGGCTGACCGGCGGGGAGAACGGCAGGCGGCGGTCCGGGAGGTCATGGCGCGTGACGGGCTCGAGGCCTTCCTCGTCACGCACCTTCCCAACATCCGGTACCTGAGCGGCTTCAGCGGCAGCGCGGGACTGCTCCTCGTCCTGCCCCACACGGCCGTGCTCGTGACCGACTTCCGGTACTCGGCCCAGGCGCCGCAGGAAGTCGGGAATGCCGCCGAGGTGGAGGTGGACCGCGCCAACGTGTGGGCGCGGCTCGGCCGGGTGCTCGTGGCGGAGGCGCCGGGATCGGTCGGGATCGAGGCGGGCAGCCTTACCGTGCGCGACGTGGACCGGCTCAAGGCACTCGGCCGCTTCGCGGTCGTGCCCACGGTCGACCTGGTCGAGCGCTTCCGCGCCGCCAAGGCGCCGGCGGAGGTCGCGCTCGTGGCACAGGCGGCGGCGCTCGCCCAGGAGGCGCTCGCGGAGATCCTTCCCTCGATCCGCGCGGGCGAGCGGGAGCTCGACGTCGCCGCGCGGCTCGAGGCGGCACTCCGGCGGCGCGGCAGCGAATGGCATCCGTTCCCGACGATCGTCGCGTCGGGACCGCGCGCGGCGCTCCCGCATGCCCGCACGTCGAGCCGCGAGATCGGGCGGGGCGAGCTCCTGCTGCTCGACTTCGGTGCGCAGGTGGCGGGGTACTGCGCCGACCTGACCCGGACCGTCGTCGTCGGCACGGCCGACGAGCGCCAGCGGGCGGTGTACGACGTGGTGCGGCGGGCGCAGGCGCGGGCTCTCGCGCACGTGATGCCCGGCATGACCGGCCGGGAAGCCGACGCCCTGGCCCGGGACCCGATCGCGGCGGCAGGGTATGGTGAGGCGTTCGGACATTCGCTCGGACACGGGCTCGGGCTCGAGGTCCACGAGGCGCCACGGTTGTCGCCCACCGCCGAGGCGATCCTCCCCCTCCACGCGGTAGTCACGGTGGAGCCGGGTATCTATCTTCCGGGCTGGGGCGGGATCCGGCTGGAGGACGACGTGTACCTCGGGCCGGACGGTCCCCGTTGCCTCTCCGATAACCGTACGGAACTGATCGAACTCGCGTAGGAGCCTGCGTGGCGAATACCGCCGACTTCAGGAACGGCCTGGTGCTGGAAATCGACGGCACCCTGTACCAGATCGTCTATTTCCAGCACGTGAAGCCCGGGAAGGGCGGCGCCTTCGTCCGCACCAAGCTGCGGAACATCCTGACGGGCGCGGTGCTGGACCGCACCTGGAACGCCGGGGAGCGCGTCACCGACGTGCGCCTCGAGCGGCGGCCCATCCAGTATTCGTACCGGGACGGGCACTTCTACCACTTCATGGACCTCCAGTCGTACGACGACATCATGCTGACGGACCAGGTCATCGGCGAGGAGCAGCTCCGGTACCTCAAGGAGGGCATGGAGTGCGAGGGCCTGGTCCACGACGGCAAGGTGCTCCAGGTGGACCTGCCGGTGTTCGTCGAGCTCATGGTCACGCGGACCGACCCCGGGACGCGGGGTGACACCGCCACAGGCGGCACGAAGCCGGCGCAGCTCGAGACGGGCGCGACGGTCCAGGTGCCGCTCTTCATCGAGGAGGGCCAAGTGATCCGTGTGGACCGCCGCGAAGACAAGTACCTGACGCGCGTATGAAGCCCGACGAAATGGCGCAGCTCGCCGAGCTGCTCGGGAGGATGCCGGGCATCAAGGCGATCGAGCTCAAGGACGTGAAGCGGCTGACCGACCTGCTCCGCGAATCGCCCAAGATCGGCTCGATCGAGGTGAAGGGGTTCTTCGGCACCGGGATCGTCATCACCCGGACCGCCCAGGGAGGCGGCCTGGTGTTCCCCGCGCCGGGGC
>DASUXZ010000203.1:0-5806 GCA_036377655.1 Gemmatimonadales bacterium | reverse complement strand
AGGGGACCGGGCTCACCTCGCTCCAGGGCGTGGCCGATCCGGTGAACGTGGACTTCGAGGTCTCGCAGCTCGTCGCCGGCTCGCTCCGCGTCGGCCAGCAGGTCGAGATCTTCGCCGGCGCGGACTCGACGCCGATCGCGGCGTCGGTCGTCGCGGTGGACGCGCTCGTGGACCAGGAGACCCGGAACGCGACGGTGCGCGCGCGGCTCGCGAGCCACGACCGCGTGCCCGCGCCCGGCGCGTCGGTGCGGGTGCGGATCCCGACCGGGCCCGCCGAGAGCGCCGTGTTCGTGCCGGTGAGCGCGCTCCGCAAGGGCCCGGGCGGCGACCAGGTCTTCGTCGTCGCGGCCGACAGCACGGGCACCACGCGCGCCGCGCTCCGGCAGGTCGTGGCGGGCGAGGTGGTGCGCGACGAAGTGATCGTCGCCGACGGCATCGCCGCCGGCGAGCAGGTGGCGACGAGCGGCTCGTTCAAGCTCCGCGACGGCGCCCTCGTCCAGGTCAAGGCGGCGAACGACGTCGCGAGCGCAGGAGCGCGTCCATGACATCCTCGAAGACCCGCGCGATCACCGACCTCTTCATCCGGCGGCCGGTGCTCGCGATCGTGCTCAATCTCGGCATCGTGCTCCTCGGCGCCCGCGCGCTCACGAGCCTGCCGGTGCAGCAGTACCCGAACATCGAAAGCACGTCGGTGGTGATCACCACCGTGTACTACGGCGCGAGCGCCGAGGCGGTGCGCGGCTTCCTCACCGTGCCGATCGAGCGCGCGGTGAGCGCCATCAGCGGCGTGGACCACGTCGAATCGACGAGCCGCGCCGGCGTCAGCACCGTCACGGTGCGCCTCAAGCTCGACCACTCGAGCACGGCGGCGCTCGCCGAGGTGACCGCGCGGCTGCAGCAGGTGCGCGCGGAGCTCCCGGCGGAGGCGGAGCCGCCGGTCGTGGACATCCAGCGCGCCGACCGGCCGTATGCCTCGTTCTACCTGAGCTTCGCCTCGGGCCAGCGCGAGACGCCCGCGCTCACCGACTGGCTCTCGCGCACGCTCCAGCCCCAGCTCGCGACGATCGAGGGGGTGCAGAAGGTGACGTTCGAGGGCGCGCGCCAGATCGCCATGCGGATCTGGATCGATCCCGACCGCCTCGCCGAGCACAACCTCTCGCCGGGCGACGTGCACCGGGCGCTGCAGCGGAACAACTACCTCGCCGCGGTCGGCCAGACGAAGGGCGACCTGGTGCAGGTGGACCTCCTCGCCAACACCGACCTCCGGGCGGTGAGCGAGTTCGAGGACCTGATCGTGAGCGAGCGCGACGGCGCGATCGTCCGGCTCTCGGACGTGGCGCGCGTCGAGCTCGGCGCCGAAGAGGCGCAGATGATCGCCAAGTACAACGAGCAGCCCGCCGTGTACCTCGGCGTCTGGCCGCTCGCGGGCGCCAACGAGATCGACGTCGCGAAGAACCTGAAGGCCGAAATGGAGCGGATCCGCACGACGCTGCCGGCGGACGTCGAGATGCGGCTCGTCTGGGACGGCACCCGCTTCATGAGCGACGCGCTCTCCGAGATCGCGAAGACGCTCGTCGAGACGATCCTCATCGTCGGCCTCGTCGTGTTCCTCTTCATGGGCTCGCTCCGGACGGCGATGGTGCCGCTCGTGGCGATGCCGGTGTCGCTCATCGGCGCGGGGCTCCTCATGCTCGCGTTCGGGTTCAGCCTCAACCTCCTCACGATCCTGGCGCTCGTGCTCTCGGTCGGCCTCGTGGTGGACGACGCGATCGTGGTGGTGGAGAACGTCGAGCGGCACGTGCGGCTCGGGAAGTCCCGGGTGGACGCGGCCATCGCGGGGGCGCGCGAGCTCGTGGCGCCCGTCATCGCGATGACGATCACGCTCGCCGTCGTGTATGCGCCGATCGGCTTCCAGGGGGGCCTCACCGGCTCGCTCTTCCTCGAGTTCGCCATCACGCTCGTGGCCGCGGTGCTCGTCTCCGGCTTCGTGGCGGTGACGCTCTCGCCGGCCATGAGCGCGAAGCTGGTCCACGCCCACGGCGGGGAGGGACGGCTCACGGCCATCGTGAACCGTGCCTTCGAAGCGGTGCGCGACCGCTACGCCCGCCTCCTCGACGGCGCGCTCGGCATGAAGCCGGCGGTGGTCGTGGCGGCGCTCCTCGTGATGGTGGCGGCGTGGCCGCTCTACACCTTCTCGCAGCGTGAGCTCGCGCCTGTGGAGGACCAGAGCCACATCAGCCTCTTCATGCAGGCGGCGCCGGACGCGTCCCTCACCGCGTCGAACGCGGCGTCGCTCGAGGTGATCCGCGCCGTCTCCTCGTTCCCCGAGGGCGACTTCATGTGGTCGCTCGTGGCGCCCTGGGGCGGGTTCGGCGGGATCGCCATGAAGGACTGGACCGAGCGCGAGCGCTCGACGAAGGAGATGTACGGCGAAGTGTTCGGCGCGGTCTCGCAGGTCCCGGGCGTGCGGGTCTTCCCGCGGCTCGACCCGCCGCTGCCGACGCCGGGCCAGTACGACGTTGAGCTCGTGCTCGCGAGCGACGCGCCGCTCGAGGAGATGCTCGCGACGGCCAACCAGGTCATGGGCGCCGGCTGGGCGAGCGGCAAGTTCCTCTACGTGGACACCGACCTCAAGATCGACCTCCCCGAGGCGCGCGTCGTCATCGACCGCGAGCGGGTGTCGGACCTCGGGCTCGACCTCGCGAGCGTGGCGCAGGAGCTCGGCACGCTCCTGGGCGGCGCCTACGTGAACCGGTTCAACTACTTCGACCGGAGCTACAAGGTCATCCCGCAGATCGGCGAGGAGGATCGCGCCACGGTCGGCCCGCTCCTCGACCTCAAGATCCGGACGCCCTCCGGCGAGCTCGTCCCCGTCTCGACGTTCACCCGGATCGAGACCGGCGTCGCGCCGCGGACGCTCAACCGGTTCCAGCAGCAGAATGCGGTGCGCGTCTTCGGCGGCGTGCAGCCGGGCGTCACGAAGGCGGAGGGACTCGACGTGCTCGAGGCGGCCGCGGCCCAGGCGGCGGTCCCGGGGATGACGATCGACTACGCCGGCGAGTCGCGGCAGATCCGGCACGAAAGCGCGGCACTCACGGTGACGCTCGGCTTCGCCGTGATCCTCATCTATCTCGTGCTCGCGGCGCAGTTCCAGAGCTTCCGCGATCCGCTCATCGTGCTGCTCGGCTCGGTGCCGCTCGCGATCTCGGGCGCGCTGCTCTTCACGTTCCTCGACCTCACGACGCTCAACATCTACTCGCAGGTCGGCCTCATCACGCTCGTCGGGCTCATCGCGAAGAACGGGATCCTCGTGGTCGAGTTCGCGAATACGCTGCAGAAGCGGGGCCTCGCGAAGGCGGAGGCGCTCCGCGAGTCGGCGCTCACGCGGCTCCGGCCGGTGCTCATGACGTCGTTCGCGACCGTCTTCGGGCACCTGCCGCTCGTCTTCGTATCGGGCCCGGGCGCGGAGGCGCGGAACAGCATCGGGATCGTGCTCGTGGCCGGAATGACGGTGGGGGCGGTGTTCACCCTCTTCGTCGTGCCGGTGCTCTACTCCCTGATCGCGGCGGAACATCAACCGGAGGAGGCCGTCGAGGCCCTCCCCGCAGAAGCCGAGGTGGCGTACGCATGAAGCGGACAATGATGGTACTCGGGATGGCGCTCGCACTCGCCCCGGCGGCGGTCGCGGCGCAGCAGGAGAGGGCATCGCCCGTGGCGTGGTGGACCGCGGTCGGGGACACGACGCTCGTGCGCCTCGTGCGGCAGGCGCTCGCGGCGAACGGCGACGTCCACGCGGCGGCGGCGCGGGTGGACCAGGCCCGCGCGGTGCGGACGGGCGCCGCGCTCGACCTCGCGCCGACGGTCACGGCGTCGGCGGCGTACTCGCGGCAGCGCCTGCCGCTCGCGTCGCTGCCCGGGGCGGCGGACCGCCCCGCGGCGTACGACTACTGGGATGCCGGCGTCGAGGCGAGCTACGAGCTCGACCTCTTCGGGCGCCTGCGCGGGACCGTGCGGGGCCGGAACGCGCTCGTGGACGCGTCGGAGGCGTCGCGGGAGGACGTCGAGCTGCTCGTCACCTCGGAGCTCGCGCAGACGTACGTGCAGCTCCGGGGGCTCCAGTCGCAGCTCGCCGTGGCGCGCGAGAATGCGGCGAACCAGGAGCGGACGCTCGCGCTCACGCGGAAGCGGCTCGAGGCCGGGCGCGGCAACGAGCTCGATACCGAGCGCGCCGAGTCGCAGCTCAGCTCGACGCTCGCGGCCGCGCTCGATCTCGAATCGCGCGTGCGGGAACAGGAGTACCGGATCGCGGTGCTCACCGGGGGCGACCCCGAGGCGGTCGCGGCCGAGCTCGACGTGGCGCAGGCGTTCCCCGCGCTTCCCGAGGTTCCCGCACCGGGCAACGTGGACGCTCTGGCCCGCCGGCGCCCCGATGTCGTGAGCGCGGAGCGGCAGGCCGTCGCGGCCGCCGCCTTCCATGGCGCCGCCAGGGCGGACTACCTGCCGCGCGTGTCGCTCGTCGGCGGGATCGGCGCGGCGGCGAACGATTTCGACCGCCTGGGCGGGACCGGGACCTCGCGCTACGCGTTCGGCCCGGTCGTCACGTGGCCCCTGCTCAACCTGGGCCGTGTGAAGGCGGGCGCCGATGCCGCCGCTGCCGAGCGGGACGCGGCCGAGGGGCGGTACGAGCAGGCGCTCCGCCGTGCGGGCGAAGAAATCCGCTCGGCGAGGGTGCGATACGCCGCGGCCCGCGAGCGGCTCGGCCATCTGGAGCGTGCCGCGGCGTCGAGCCGGCGGGCGGCGGAGCTCGCGCGGCTCAGGTTCGAGAGCGGCGCGGCGGACTTCCTGCAGGTGCTCGACGCCGACCGGACCCGGCTCGGGGCGGAGGCGGAGCTCGCCCGCGGGCGTGGCGAGGCGGGGGCCATGCTGGTTACGCTCTATCGGGCGCTCGGCGCGGAGTGGCATGCCGAATAGGCCCGCGACAGAGGGGCGGGAGACCCTGAATCCCCCTTCACGCGCGCTTCAGGCGGCACTCATGCGCGCGTGCGTACGATGGGATGCCCTTCATTCCACCACCTGTCCGGAAGGATGAGACCATGCGCGCCGCACTGGTTATCGCAGCAACCGCGCTCCTCGTGCCGGCTTCGCTGCCGGCCCAGTCGCCGTTCTCGGTGGAGATCGGTGGCGGCGTCGCCGTGCCGGTCCAGGACTTCGGCAACGCCGACCTCGGCACCGGCTTCGGCTTCGGCGCGAACGTCCGCTACCGGTTCCAGCCGCACTTCTCGGCCTACGCCGGCTGGGAGTGGCATCACTTCTCGGCGGAGCTCGCGCCCGACGAGCTCGATGTCGAGGAGACCGGCTACACCTTCGGCGTCCGGTACGAGCATCCATTCGGCTCGGAGCGCCCGGCCGGCAGCCCGTCGCCCGCCGTGTGGGTCCGGGCCGGCGGCACGCTCGCGCATTTCGAGGTCGAGGACGAGGCCGGTGATCCGGCCGGCGACACCGACCACGGGCTCGGCTGGGAGGCCGGTGCCGGCATCAGCTGGCCGATCACGAACCGGATCGCGGTGACGCCGGGCGTGCGGCTCCGCATGCTCAAGCGCGAGATCAACATGGGGCTCGGGGTGCAGGATGCGACGCTGTCGTACCTCGCCGCAGGAGTGGGGGTGGTGATCGGGTTCTGATCCGCGGCGGTCGCCGCAGGATCGTCAGGTCGCGAGCACCATCGGGCGGCCGGGCTGCGAATCGCGGCCCGGCCGCCTTGCTGTCGGCGCGTAGCGGACCGATCGTAAGGGGTGGCGCGCCGTGC
>DASUXZ010000202.1:0-10214 GCA_036377655.1 Gemmatimonadales bacterium | reverse complement strand
GCCTTCCGCCAGGCGATGAGCGGCCCGATGCCCGTGAGCGCGAGCAGGAAGAGCCCGAGGGGCACGTTCACCCGGTTGAAGAACGGCGGGCCCACCGTGATCTTCGTGCCCCGCACGAGCTCCGACAGGATCGGGAAGAGCGTGCCCCAGAGCACGGAGAACGCGATCCCGACGAGTGCCAGGTTGTTGAAGAGGAACGCCGCCTCGCGGCTCACCATGGATTCGAGCTCGATGTCGGACTCGAGGCGCGGCCAGCGCGACCAGATGAGCGCGAACGAGAAGATCGCCGCGAGGAGGAGGAAGACGAGGAAGAAGTACCCGACGTTCGACTGGGTGAAGCTGTGCACGCTCGCGATGACGCCCGAGCGCGTGATGAACGTCCCGAAGATGCTCAGCAGGAACGTCCCGGCGATGAGCATCAGGTTCCAGCGCTTCAGCATGCCGCGCTTCTCCTGGATCATCACCGAGTGGAGGAAGGCGGTCATCGTGAGCCACGGGAGAAGGCTCGCGTTCTCCACCGGATCCCACGCCCAGTAGCCGCCCCACCCGAGCTCGACGTAGGCCCACCACATGCCGAGCGTGATCCCGATGCTCAGGAAGAGCCACGACACGAGCGTCCACCGCCGGATGGCATGGAGCCACCCGGTGTCGAGCCGACCGGTGAGGAGCGCCGCCACCGCGAAGGCGAACGGGATCGTGATGCTGATGTAGCCGAGGTAGAGCATCGGCGGATGCACCATCATCCCCGGGTTCTGGAGCTGGGGATTCATCCCGCGCCCGTCGGCCGGCGTGAACGGCAGCCGCTCGAACGGGTTGGCGGCGAACAGCATCACGATGAGGAAGAACGCGAGCACCGTGGCCGTCACGCCGGCCACGTACGGCAGGAGGTGCTTGTGGTGCCTCGGCGTGAGCCACTGGGCGAGCGCCGCAAAGAGCGACAGGACGACCGCCCAGAAGAGGAGCGACCCCTTCTGCCCGGCCCAGAGCGCGGCGACGAGATAGCCCGTCGGGAGGTTCTGCGCCGTGTACGAGGCGACGTATTCGATGTTGAAGTCGTGCCGGATGATGCCGACCCAGAGCGCGAGCGCCGCGACCGCGAGGCAGCCGAAGAGCGCGTACGCGGAGCGCCGGACGATCGCGTCGAGCGCGAGGTCCCGCTTCCACCGCCCCGTGGCGGCGAGCGCCGCCGTGCCGAAGGCGATGAGGAGCGAGAGCCAGAGCATCGCCTCCCCGAGGAGCGTCATGGCGTCTTTGCTCCTGCCGCATTCCGGCGGAACTCGTCGAGGATCATCCGGTGCTCCTCGTACTCGGGGCGTCCGCGGGCGAGCTCGGCGTCGGCGTGGCGGCGGAACGCGGCTTCGACCGGCTGGAGCTTCAGCGTGTCGCGCTCCCAGCGGTACGCCATGCCCTTCGCCACGTAGCCGAGCAGGTGCGTCGAGTCGTGGGCCAGGATCGAGTCACCGAAGGCGCGGGCCCCGGCGGCATCGCCCAGGTGCAGCTTGATGAGCGCGGCGTGGTAGCGCTGGTCCGCAGTGACGGAATCGAGCATGTCGTACGCCGCGAGCGCCATCGGCGCGAGCTGCGCCGACGTCGTATCGCCGGTGCGGGCCGCCTGCATGACCCGGCGGTAGAGCCGGTCGAAGCGCTCGTCGGGGCTCATCCGGCTGATGTCGGGCGGCACGGCGGCGGTGCCGCCTCCCGGCGCGGGCGCACCCGGCGCAGCGGGCGCGCTCCGCGCCCGCGCGAGCCCGACCGCAGCGGCGACGACGACGAGCGCGGCGAGCGCCGCGAGGGCGAGGCGGTTGCGGCTCGACGCGGGGGCGCCGCCGCCGGCCTTCCGGCCGCAGCGCGAGCAGAACTGAGCACCGGGCGCCATCTCGGCTCCGCAGGCGGAACAGGCCGCGGCGCCGACCGCCGCGCCGCAGGCCCGGCAGTAGGGGCCGGTCGCGGCCGCTCCGCAGGCAGGGCAGGTGACAGAAGTCATGAACTTTCCTTATAGGGGCCGCGATCGCCGGGGGCGGGATCGGGCTCGGGATCCGGGGCGCTCGATGAATCTAATGTCCGGAGGTATCGCCGCCACGCGGGAGGCGAGTCAAGTGGGTCCGTGCGTTCACGATAGCGCACCCGCAAGTGACCTATGTCACGCCTCGCGGCCCTCTTGCGCGGCGATCCGGACCACCTAATCTTGATGCAGTGCTCCGTACCAATACGGAGCGTAGGATCACCTACGCAAGGCCGGTCGCGATGTCTCTCGTCCGCGATTTCCGCGCGCCTTCCCCGACGCTCGTCCTCTCGCTCGCGCTTCTCGCCGCGGGCTGCACCAACGAACGGATCGTCTTCCGCGAGCCGATCAACCCGCCGCCTGACGAAGCGTCGGGCCTGCTCGGCTACTTCTCCGCCGAAGACAACCAGACCACCTGCGGCAACTGCCACATCGGACAGCAGGCGGAGTGGGAGAACACGGCGCATGCCGGCGCGTACGCGACGCTCGAGGAATCCGGCGAGGCGCAGGCGTTCTGCTTCTCGTGCCACACCGTGACCGAGCAGGGGAACGCGCTCACCGGCGCCGTGGGCTGGGATGCGGTGCAGGACGTGGCCTATCACGACGTGCAGTGCGAGAGCTGTCACGGTCCCGGCCTCGACCACGCCGAGAATCCGGACAACGCGGACAACGTCCCGCTCGCCTCGATCAAGGTCGCGTTCGACGGCGAGAACAACTGCGGCGAGTGCCACTCCGGCGTGCACCATCCGTTCGTCGAGGAGTGGGCCTCGTCCCGCCACGCGACGCCGGTCGCCGCGCCGGCCGGGCGCGCCGAGTGCGTGGCGTGCCACACCGCCCAGGGCGCGCTCCAGGCCTGGGGCGTGCGAGCTGAATACCTCGAGAAGAATGCGCCCCTCGGGCAGCACGAGGGCATCGTCTGCGCGGTCTGCCACGATCCGCACGGCGGCGTGAGCGGCCTCGAGCCGGGCAGCGGGGAAGGGGGCCCGGGCTCCAACATCGGCCAGCTTCGCTACCGGATCGACATTCCGTCGCAGGAAGAGAACCTCTGCGTGAAGTGCCACCACAAGCGCGCGGAGCCGGAGACCGAGTCGGCCACCATCCGCGGCCCGCACTCCCCCGAGGGCCCGCTGCTCCTCGGTGAGGGCGCCGGCTGGTTCCCGCCGAACTTCGAGCCCGAGATCGACCGGATCCTCGGCTCGCACGGCTCGGCGGCCAATCCGAAGCTCTGCGCCACCTGCCACGTGCTCGCGTTCACCGTGACCGACGCGACGGGCACGGAGGTCCGGTCGGTGGGCCACACGTTCCAGGCGATCCCGTGCGTCGACGCGAACGGCGTTCCGACGGAGACCGACGACTGCGCGCTCGACCAGCGGGAGTTCTCGGGCTGCACGGCAGCGGGATGCCATGGGAGCGAGGAGGCCGCGCAGTCTGCGTACACGACCGCCGAGACGGTGATCGAGGAGCTGGTCGGCCAGCTCGACGCGCTCCTGGCGCGGCCCGAGGTCGCCCCCGACAACGTGCAGAACGACGGCCGGTTCACGATCGCCGACGGGGCCTGGTTCAACTCGCAGCTCGCGAAGATGCCGGGCTCGCACGTCCACAACCCGTTCCTGATCGAGCAGCTGCTCATCGCGTCGATCCAGGCGCTCCGGGATGCCTACAACATCCCGTCCACCGCCATCTCGGTGCCGATGCACCGCCGGCTCATCTGACGAACCGGTCCTGATGCGCGGTCCGACCGCCCTGCCCTCCGCGGCCCTGCCCGGTCTCGACTTCCGGATGGTTGCGGGGGGCGGGGCGTTTCAGGGCACGGCCGCGGACACGCTTCCCGTGCCGGCGCCGGGCGCGCTCCTCGACTCGGTGGTCGTCGAGTCGCCGGTGCCCGATCCGTTCGTTCCCATCGTCCAGTGGATCTTCCAGCAGCCGCAGTGGGTGATGCAGCTCGGGATCGTCCTCGCCGCGATCGCGGCCGTGATCGTCGGCGTGCTGCTCTGGCGCCGGCGGGAGACGATCCGGGGGCGCCTCCGCTCGCTCACCCGCCCCGCGCGCCTCGCGCTCGTGGGCGGGATCGTGGTGCTCGTGCTCGGCGCGGCGATGTTCGGCTACAAGGCCAACCAGTACGTCATGCACGACAACGACTTCTGCCGGGGCTGCCACATCTTCGTGCCGAGCGGGCACGCCTGGGTGAAGCCGGATACCGGGAACTACCTCCTCGTGAACGCCCTCGAGGGGAAGCACGATACGCTGAGCTGCCACGCCTGCCACCCGTTCGACATCGCGGCGCAGACCCGCGAGATGTACTACTGGATCATGGACCGGCCGGAGGACGTCCCGCCCCACGGCAAGGTCCCGCGCGACGTCTGCGAGCAGTGCCACGTGCAGGGGGCCGCGAGCGAGACGTGGCAGCAGATCGCCGCCACGGCCGGTCACCGGACCCACTTCGAGAGCGATTCGGCGCTCGCCATCGCGATGGAGATCGAGGCGCGCACGGTCGAGGAAATCGCCGCGCATCGCGGTGAGGCGCCCCCGCCGCCGAGGCCGGCCGATGCCGCGCCGCTCCCCGAGGACTTCCCGTGCCTCACCTGCCATGCGCGCTCGGCGCACCGGTTCCAGCCGCCGGACTCCACCTGCGCGCAGCAGGGGTGCCATCTCACGGAGGAGATCGACATCCGGCTCGGAAAGATGGCAGACCAGACGGGACTCCACTGCGGCGTCTGCCACCAGTTCACCGCGGAAGTGCCACTCCTCGCCACCCGCGACTCGGCCGCGGGAACGCTCAGGCCCGCGCGCTCGGAATGCCTCGGCTGCCACGCGATGCGCGAGGTGCTCACCGATTTCGACCCGGCGGCGGATCCGCACGGCGGGACCTGCGGGATGTGCCATAACCCGCACACCCAGGTTCGGCCCGAGGACGCGCTCAAGTCGTGCGCCACCGGCGGCTGCCATGCCGACTGGCGGGCGGTACCGTTCCATGTCGGCCAGGCGCACCGGCGGGTCTCGGAGCAGTGCCAGACCTGCCACGAGCCGCACAAGGCGCGGGTGGACGCGAGCGACTGCACCGGCTGCCACACCGAGGTCCAGCGGCGGAGCCGCGGGCGCATCGCGCCGCCACAGCCCTTCGACACCACCGAAGCGCTGCGGCGCGTCTCGATGGGAGCGACGGTGCGGCTCGAGATGGCGCGCGATGCGCCGGCGGCCGCGCCGCCCCAGGCCGCCGCCGATACCTTCTCGCACGCCCGCCATCGCGAACTCCCCTGCCTCACCTGCCATGTTCCTGCCGCGCCCCGCTCCCGGCTCACCTTCGTGCCGCCGCGCGGGTGCCAGATCTGCCATCACCAGGCGCCGGCGAGGAGCCGCTGCGCGGAGTGCCACGAGACGGAAGAGCTGGCCGATCCCGAGCCGGTGACGTTCTCCGTGTCGGTCGAGCGCGCGGATCCGGCGCCCGCGCCCCGGGAGCGGTCGGTCGCGTTCGAGCACCCGGAGCACGCGGAGCTCCGCTGCACCGAGTGCCACGTGACGCCCGTGACGCTGGCTCCGAGCGCCGAGGTGCGCGCCTGCGCCGCCTGCCACGAGCGACATCATGAGCCGGGGCGTGCCTGCGCCACCTGCCATCGCACCGAGGCGACGCTCGCCGCGCACGAGCCGCTCGCGGATGCGCACGAGCGGTGCACCGAGTGCCATACCGTGAGCGTGGTGGCCGCGCTCCAGCCGACGCGCTCCTTCTGCCTCGGCTGCCACTCGGCATCGGAGGATCACTACGCACCGCGCGAGTGCACCTCGTGCCACTTCCAGACCACGCCCGAGGCGATGAAGCCGCGGCTCGTCGAGACCGCAGGGCGATGAGGCGCGCCGCCGTGCTGGCCACCCTGGGCCTGGCGCTCGCGAATGCGCCTGCGGCGCACGCGCAGTCGTGGCGGCTCCGCCTCGACGCGCGCGCCCAGCTCGCGGCGTTCCGCGGCGTGGAGCTCGACAGCATCGCCGAGGCGGACGTCGTCACCGGGCCGACGGGCGGGCCGGTGACGCCGGACGGCATCATCGTCCGCTGCCCGCCCACGACGACGTCCTGCTATTTCTTCCGCCCCGGCGAGCGGCGTCGCGGCGGGCCGGCGTTCACCACCGCCGACCTCACGATGTGGGGCCTCGGCGTGAGCGGGCTCCGTGTGCACGCGACCGCGCGCGCCGGCATCGAGCTCGGCACGACCGACAGCTGGCCCGGCACGGACCCGGCGCTGCAGCTGCTCGAGGGCTACGCCGAGTATGCGGCCGACGCGGTCGTCGCACGCGTGGGCCGGCAGCTCGTGACGAACCGCCTCGGCTGGAGCGGTTTCGACGGCGGCCGAGTCACGGGCCGACTCCCGCGGTATGGCCTCGACGCCGAGCTCTACGGCGGGCTGGGGCTCGCGGAGGCAACGGCGATTCCTGTGTCGAGCCCCGCGCTCGACCCGCTCGACGAGTTCCGGCCGCAGAGCCGCCAGATCCTCTTCGGCGCCGCGGCCGGATGGCGGACCCGGTACGCCGACCTCCGGCTCGACTACCAGCGCGAGGTGGACCGCGACACGCGGAACTTCTGGAGCGAGCGGGTGGCCCTGTCGGGCGCCACGCGGCTCACGTCCCGTTTCCTCGTCTCGGCCGGCGCGGAGTACGACATCTCGAACAGCTGGTTCGGAACGTCCGAGATCGACCTCCGCTGGTCGGAGCGCCGCTGGAGCGTCACGGCAGGTGCGCGGCATTACCGGCCGTTCTTCCCGCTCTGGACGATCTGGGGGGCGTTCAGCCCCGTGCCGTACCGCGCCGTGCACGGGCGCCTGCAGGCGTCACCGGTCCGGAACCTCGGCATCAACCTGTCCACCGAGTACTTCCGCTTCCTCGAGTCGGAAACCGAGACGCCGCTCGTGCAGGTGCGGCAGGACGGCTGGCGCTCCGAGGCGTCCGCGACGTACCGGCTCGCCGAGCGGTGGCGGCTCGGTGCGGGCTACCGGCTCGAGTACGGGCCCGGCGCCTCGGTGGACGGATTCGAGGCGAGCGCGGCGTGGGAGCCGCGCGACGGCGTGAGCCTCCGCGCCTACGGCGCCACCCTCACGCGCCCGCTCGAGTTCCGGCTCAACCAGTCGGAGCTCGTGGTGCTCGGCCTCGATGCCTCGTGGCAGGTCGAGCCGCGGCTCCGTGTGGCCGTGGGGGCCGCGCACTACGACGAGAACCGCGATCGCCCGGATGCCGCCGCGATCGAATGGAAGCAGCTCCGGCTCAATGCTCGCGTCTCCTGGCAGCTCGCGAGTGATCCGGACGTGACGCCGCTTCCTCCGGCGATCCGCCGGCGGCCGGAGGCCGCACCATGAAGGGCCGGCTCTATTCGGGTGCGGCGGCGGCGCTCGTGGCACTCGCCGCGGTGGTACCGCTCCGGGCGCTGCTCGAGCGCGACCGGTTCGACCACCTGCAGCACAAGGCGCTCTTCCCGACCTGCGAATCGTGCCACGCCGGCGTGGTGACGGCCGAATCGGCCGGCGATCCTTCGATCTGGCCGTCGGCCGAGTCGTGCGCCGCGTGCCACGATGGCACCATCGAAAAGCGGGTGGACTGGCAGCCGCCCGAGCCGCCGCGGACCAACCTCGCGTTCACCCATCCGATGCACCGTGCGGAGGAGCGGGAGGAGGCCGACTCGACGCTCCGCTGCTGGAGCTGCCACGCGGCGCAGGCGGGCAGGGAAGATCGGATGGCGGTCGAGCTCGCCGTGGTGGACAACTGCCTGGACTGTCACAAGGTGCGCGGCCCGCACCTCGCGGCCCCCGACTCGGCCTGCGCCACCTGCCACGTCCCCCTCGCGCAGGCGGTGCGGCTCACGGCGGCGGACATCGCGGACTTCCCCGAGCCGCCTTCGCACGAGCGGCCGGACTTCCTCGAGGAGGGCCACGGCCGGCTCGCGGAGGCGGGCCCCGGCGCCGTCGCGGCGTCGTGCGCCACGTGCCACGCGCAGAACTTCTGCGCCGAGTGCCACGTGAACGCCCCCGAGATCGCGGCGATCCAGGCGCTCGCACCCGATCCGCGCATTGCGGCCGGCGCGGCGAGCCTTCGCGTGCCGCCGTCGCATCGCGAGCCGGATTTCCTCTCCGATCATGGGCGGGAAACGGACGACGGGATCGGCCGGTGCGCCACCTGCCACACCCAGGAGAGTTGCCTCGTCTGCCACGTCGGCACGCCGGGCGTGGCGCGGACGCTCGCGGTGGCGTCGGCCGACCGCGGCCGCGGTGCCGTCACCGAGCGGCGGCGTCCGCCTTCGCACGGCGCCGACTTTTCGGAAGTGCACGGGCCGGCGGCGTCCGCGCGGCCGCAGAGCTGTGCCGCATGCCACGCGCGCCCGGAATGCCTCGACTGCCACCGGCCCGATCCCGGCGCGGCGTCACCCGGGTATCATCGGGTCGGGTTCCTCGTCACGCACCCCGTGCAAGCCTACCAGCGGGAGTCGTCGTGCAGCGACTGCCACAATCCCGGCCAGTTCTGCTCGAGCTGCCACGCGAATGTGGGGCTCACCGCGATCGACCTGCCGCTCGATGCCGGCTATCATGACGCGAAGCGCTCGTTCATCGCGGGGCACGGCCAGGCGGCGCGGCAGAGTCTCGAGAGCTGCGTCTCCTGCCATACCGAAACCGACTGCATGAGCTGCCACGCGACGTCGGTGCTCGGCGGGCGCAATTTCAGCCCGCACGGTCCCGGCTTCGACGCGGAGCGCCTCGCCCGGCGGAATCCGCAGATGTGCTCCGCCTGCCACGGCAGCGCGATCCCGGGACGCGACTAGTCACTTCCATCAGGCGAACGATGACCAGCACGAGAACCTGTCCTTCGTGCGGGGCGGCCGCGTCGGGCCGCTTCTGCAGCAACTGCGGCGCCGTGCTCGCGCCCACGACCTGTCCCGGCTGCGGGGCGACGCGGGACCCGGGGGCCAGGTTCTGCCCGGGGTGCGGGCGCCCGGCGTCGGCAACGGGCTCAGGCCCGGCGGGAGGAGGACGCTCGGCGCAGACGCCCTGGCTCCTCGCGGGGGCGGCGGCGCTCGTCGCGGGGGCGGCGATCGCCTGGGCGATCATGTCGGGAGGAGGGAACGCGTCCGCCACGCCCGATGCCGCCGCCGCCGCGGGCGCACCCCCCGACATCTCGGCCATGACGCCGCGGGAGCGGTTCGACCGCCTCTTCAACCGCGTCATGGCGGCGGCGGAGAACGGCGACTCGGCCGAGGTGCGCCGGTTCCTGCCGATGGCGCAGATGGCGTACGGCCAGCTCCCCGCGGTGGATGCCGACGCACGCTATCACATGGCCATGCTGCACGTGCAGGGCGATGAGAGCGCCGCGGCCCTCGCGCAGGCGGATACGATCGCCGCGGCGACGCCGCAGCACCTCTTCGTCTTCCTCATTCGCGAGGCCGACGCGGCGCGCCGCGGAGACCGCGCCGCGGCCGCCCGCGCGCGCGAGGCCTTCCTGGGCGCGTATGATGCGGAGATCGCGCTCGAGCGCCCCGAGTACGCCGAGCACCGCGGGGCACTCGACCGGTTCCGTGGAGACGCGCTCTCGCGATAGGCATGCTGGCGTGGCCTGTGACGGCCACGTAGCTTCCGTGACCCTCCCAACGGGACAACCGGCATGACGCCGCCGATCGCCGCCGCACTGTCGGACCGGTACCGCGTCGAGCGCGAGCTCGGGCGCGGCGGCATGGCGACCGTCTACCTCGCCGAGGACGTCCGGCACCACCGGCACGTGGCGATCAAGGTCCTCCATGCCGAGCTGTCCGCGGTGCTCGGCGCGGATCGCTTCCTCAAGGAGATCGAGCTCACCGCGAACCTGCAGCACCCGCACATCCTTCCGCTGTTCGATTCCGGCGACGCCGGCGGGCTCCTCTACTACGTGATGCCGTACGTGCAAGGCGAAACGCTCCGGCGCCGGCTCGAGCGGGAGCGGCAGCTCGCGGTGCCCGACGCGGTGCGCATCGCGAGGGAGGTGGCCGACGCGCTCGCGTACGCGCACGCGCACGGCGTGGTCCACCGGGACGTGAAGCCCGAGAACGTGCTGCTCCAGGGGAACCACGCGCTCGTCGCGGACTTCGGCATCGCGCTCGCCGTCGAGGAGGCGGGCGGCAGCCGGATGACGCAGACCGGGATGAGCCTCGGTACGCCGCAGTACATGGCCCCGGAACAGGCGATGGGGGACCGCGCGGCCGACCACCGCGTGG
>DASUXZ010000201.1:0-3034 GCA_036377655.1 Gemmatimonadales bacterium | reverse complement strand
GCATCGCGCGCTGCGCGCGGTTGCGCATCCGGCGGCTCACCGGAGCACCACGTTGAAGGCGAGGCTGTCGCCCGCTGCGCCGGCGATGGCGAGCTTCACGTTCCACCAGCCGCTCGCGCCGAGCGCGAGCGCATCCACCTGGTAGGTCCCGGCGCCGATCGGCTCCGCGGACGCGCGCCGTGACGCGCCGTCGCCGCCGTCCGGCTGCCACGCCTCGAGCGCGAGCGCGGCGCCGTCCACCGGGTCGCCTTCCGCATCGCGAAGCGAGATGGTCCACCCCGCCGATCCGTCCCACGCCGAGGTGGCAGCCGGCACGAGCGACGCGACGTACCGTCCCTCGTGCGACGGGACGTCGGTCACGAGCGCCAGCTCGGGAGTCGCGCGGCGCCCGGTGCCTGCGACGCCATCCTGGCCGGCGACGGACGCGAGGAGGGCGATCGCGGGGATGGCCGGAAAGGTCTGAAGCAACCGGATGATGAACGAGCTGGTCATGGTGCGCTCCGCCGCTGAGGTTCGTGCCCGACTGACGGGGACGAATCTGCGGCGCGAGCGCCCGGGCGTCTTGAATGAAAAGGCTGAACTCCTTGAACGAAGGGGCTGACTTTTCCGGAGCGCGGAAAGGTCAGCCTTTTCATTCAAGACGCGCTCCATGCCGGGCCCTATCCTCTCCCGCAGCCAGAGACGCGGCACGACCCCAACCCCTGCAAGGAGCCAGCAATGATCGCCTCACGCCGCTTTCCGATCCGCATCGCCGGCGGGATCCTCGCCGGAGCCCTGGTGCTCGCCACGGCGCTCCACGCCTCGATGGCCGCGCCTTCCGACCTCGACCTGAGCCGGACCCGCGTGACCGACGGCGGCGCCTACCGGATGACCTTCACGCCCGAGGGCGACAGCATCCGCGTCGGGAAGCTCCACTCCTGGCGTCTCCATCTCGAGACGATCGAGGGCACCGCGGTGGACAGCGCCACGATAGCGGTGAAGGGCGGGATGCCCCAGCACGGCCACGGCCTTCCCACGAAGCCGCGCGTCACCCGCTCCCTCGGCGGCGGCGACTACCTCGTCGAGGGCATGAAGTTCAACATGCGGGGCTGGTGGGTCGTGACGTTCAGGCTTCAGGCGGCGGGGGCGGCGGACTCCGTCACGTTCAATCTCAAGCTCTGAAACAGCGAAAAAGCATGTTGAACCGCAGAGGCAATGAGGACGCAGAGGGCTCCGCGATCAGCCGATCCTGGTTCCGATGCCTCTGCGTCCTCATTGCCTCCGCGGTTCAAACACCCGACGGGTGCCGGTTGGCGATGTGCGCGACCACCTCGCGCGCATCGCGTCCGACGCCGCCGATGAGGGACGAGCCGAGGCGGGCCTGGAGGCGCTGGCCGAGGAAGTAGAGACCGGGCACGGGCGAGATGCCGCGGCGGTGCATCGGCCGACCGCGCTCGTCGAGCGCCGGCAGGTCGAGCCAGCTCAGGTCGGGCTTGAAGCCGGTGGACCAGATGACGCTGCGGACGTCCGCAGCCACTCCGCCGTCGAGGAGCGGAAGCCCGTCACGCACGCCGACGACGCGTCCGGTGCGTTCGACGCCGGCCGCGGCCAGGTCGTCTTGCGTGATGCCGACCAGCGGGTCGCCGTGCCTGGCCATCCGCGCGGCCATGCGGCGGCCGAGCCGGGAATCGACGGAAAGGCCCAGGATCGGCCAGATCCAGTCGTAGATGTCCCGTCCGAGGAGCCGGCGCGGAATCCTGCCGGTATCGCGCCCGGCGAGCCGGACCCGGCGCGTCGCGGCGAGCTCGATGGCGACCTGCGCTCCGGAGTTCCCGGCGCCGACGACGAGCGCATGGCCGGGAGGGAGCTGTGGCGGGTTCCGGTACTCGCTCGAGTGGAGCTGGACGATGCCGGGATCGAGCTCCGCCGCGAACGCGGGGATGCGCGACCGCTGGAATGGTCCTGTCGCGACGATCACGTTCGCCGCGCGAAGAACCTCGTCGCCGGTTTCGACCTCGAAGCCCCACGGTGCCCGCCGCACGGCGCGCACGCGCGAATCGAGGCGCACCGGGAGCCGGAAATGGCGGGCGTACTGCTCGAGATAGTCCGCGACCTCGTCCTTCGACGGCAGATGGTACGGTGGTCCGGGGAATGGGAGGCCCGGCAGCCCGCTGTAGCGCGCCGGCGTGAAGAGCCGGAGCGAGTCCCAGCGGCGGCGCCAGCCGTCTCCCGTGCGGGCCTCGGCGTCGAGAATGACGAAGCGCAGGCCGTGCCGGCTGAGCTCGCAGCCAGCCGAAAGCCCGGCCTGCGCGCCGCCGATCACGATGACATCGAGCAAGGCGATCTCCGTCACAGGACGAGGTTGAACGTCACGATATCGACACCGGCGGCCGCCGTGACGGTGAGCCGCAGGAGCCACCAGCCCGGAGGGCTCAGCAGGAGGTCCTCGATCCGGTAGCTGCCGCCACCGCGGTGCCGGACGACGGGCGACCCGGCCAGCCGAAGCCCGCGCTGAGGCATCCCGCCGGATACCTCGACCTCAGCGTGGTCGACGGCGAGGCCGTCACGCGCGGCGATGCTGACCTCGATGCGCGAGAGAGGCCCGCTCGACATGCACGGCAGGCACGGTCTCAGCTCGATGCGATAGAGGCCGAGCTCGCTCGTGCGAGCCAGCGAGAAGTCGAGGCAGCTCGGGAGCGAACGATCGCAGGCATGCATGGGCGCAGTGTAGTCCCGCGGTCATGCGCCGTCTTGAACGGAGGGGCTGTCTACTCGCGGGTGAACGCGCTCGGTGCCATGCCGAGCATGCGCCGGAAGGTGCGCGTCATGTGCGCGGCATCGGCAAAGCCCGCGGAGAGTGCGGCGTTGGTGAGGTTCCCCGTGCTCTGGAGCTGCACCGCTCGCTGCAGGCGCTGCCACAGCACATACGTCTTGAAGGGAAGGCCGACTTCTTCCGCGAAGAGATGCCGCAGGCGGCTCGGCGAGACGTTGAGGTCGCGGGCGATGTCCGGGAGCGTCACCTTGCGGTCGAGCCGGCTCCTGATGAGCTCGATGG
>DASUXZ010000200.1:0-3359 GCA_036377655.1 Gemmatimonadales bacterium | reverse complement strand
CACATCTTGGCCATCGCGGCCTCGAGCCGGATGTCGAAGCCGCCGCGGTCCGCCATGCCGCTCGCGAGGTCGCTCACGGCCTCCATCGCGTAGGTGTCCGCGGCCATCTGCGCGAGCTTGCTCGCGATCGCCTCGTGCTTCCCGATCGGCGCCCCCCATTGCACCCGCTCGGCCGCCCACCGGCGCGAGATCTCGAGGCACCGCTTGCCGGCCGTCTGGCACGAGGCGGGGAGCGTGAGCCGTCCGGTATTGAGCGTGACGAGCGCGAGCTTGAGGCCCTTGCCCTCGCCCCAGAGCACGTTCTCGACCGGCACCTTCACGTCGGTGAACCGGATGACGCCGTTCTCGAGCGCCTTGAGCCCCATGAAGTGGAGCCGCTGGACCACCTCCACGCCCGGCCAGTCGGCCTCGACGATGAAGGCCGTGATGCGCTTGCCGGTCCGCGCCATCACCACGAACAGCTCGGCGGCGGTCCCGTTGGTGCACCAGAGCTTTTCACCGTTGAGGACGTAGTGCGTGCCGTCGGCGGAGAGCTCCGCGCGCGTCGCGACCCCGGCGGGGTCGGAGCCGGCGTTCTGCTCGGTCAGCGCGAACGCGGAGATCGCCCCCTTCGCGAGGCGCGGGAAGTACTTCGCCTTCTGCTCCGCCGTGCCGAAGAGCTTGAGCGGCTGCGGGAGGCCGATCGACTGGTGCGCGGACAGGAGCGCCGTGAGGTTCCCGTCCACGCTCGTGACGAGGGCGATGGCGTGCGTGTAGCTCGTCTGGCTCAGCCCGAGTCCGCCGTACTCGACCGGGATCTTGATCCCGAAGGCACCGAGCTTCCGAAGGCCATCGACGACGTGCGGCGGAATCTTTCCTTCGCGATCGATCCGGTCGCTGTCCACCTCGGTCCGGAGGAATCGCTCGAGCGCCTCCATGAACGGCCGCGCACGCTCCGCCTCGGCGGCAGCCACCTCGGGGAACGGATGGACGAGGTCCATCCGGTAGTTCCCCTCGAACATCTGCCGGACGAAGCTCGGCGACTCCCATTCCTTCTCCCGCGCATCTTCGGCAACCTGGCGCGCCTCCTGCTCGGTGACGGGGGCAGCCGATGGCGGCGGAGCGAGTACGTCGGTCATGCGTCATGTCCGGTGAAGGGTTGGGCGCCGAGGGCGTCGGCATGGAGGCCGCGGAGCGCATGCATCGCGACCGCGACCACGTGCTCCCGGCGCTGGGCGATGCGCTCCGGGGAATCGAGCTCCACACCGATCGCAGCAGCCACGGTGCCGGCATGCACCACGGGGAACCAGCAGAGCGACACGATGCTGAGGAGGAGCTGCGCCGCCTCGCCGGACGGGGACGCGTCGAGGCCGAGCTCGGCGGCGATCGCGGCGAGCGCCTCCTGGCCGGCGGCGAGGGCAGGGGGAATGTCCACCGGATGGTCGGGAGCGCCGAGGGCGGCGCGCTCGATCAGCCGGACGAAGTTGGGATGACTCGTGAGGAAATCGAAATACTCGCCGACGGCGCCGGCCAGCACCTCCTCCGCCTGCCGGCCGCTCGCGAGGGCGCGCTCGCGCCCCGAGCGAACGGCCCCGCGGACCTCCTCGAAGCAGCGATCGAGGACGGCCTGGTACAGCTCGGATTTCGATCCGAAGAAGTAGCCGGGCGTGGCGCGCGAGACGCCCGCGAGCGTCCCGACGTCGCTCAGGCTCGTGGCCTCGTACCCCCGATCGGCGAAGAGCTGCTCGGCGGCGTCGAGGATGGCGGCGCGGGTGCGCGCCGGATTCCGTTCGCGCTCGAGTGACATGGCCCCTACTTGCTGAACGTACAGCAAGCTAGATTATCCTTCGACACCCGTCAAGCGCTGCGGTCCGGATCGCATCAGACCGGGCGTCAGTTACACTCTTGACGTGGGCCGGGAAGGTGCAAGTTTCCAAGGACTCGAAACCAGATCGAGTCCCTTTTTTCTGACGAGCCGCGGAGTGGCCCGGGTTCGGCCGCATCCGCTGGAGATAGAGCGATCGGTGGCGATCTGACGATCCGTGAGAAGGTCCCCGCGCCTGCCGGGGTGGAAACCGAAACCGTGCGGCGGCTCAAGGCCGCGCTCGGAAAGCAGTTCGAGGTCGTTCGCCTCTTCGGGCGCGGCGGCTTCGCCGAGGTCTACGAGATCCGCGACACGGAGCTCGAGCGGCGGCTCGCCGTGAAGGTGCTACGTGCCGACGTCGCCTGGACCCCGGGGATGCTGCAGCGCTTCAAGCAGGAAGCGCGCTCCGTCGCGCAGCTCACCCATCCCAACACCGTTCCGATCCACTTCGTCGGCGAAGGTGAGGGCCTCGCCTTCTACGTCATGCCCTTCATCGAGGGCGTCACGGTCGCCGACGTCATGCGCGCCGAGGGGCCGCTCGACCCCGAGCGCGCGCTCTCGGTGGCGCTCCCGGTGCTCGAGGCGCTCGATCACGCCCACGCCGCGGGCATCGTCCACCGGGACATCAAGCCCGACAACATCATCATCGAGGCGGTGACCGGACGGCCGCTCCTCGTGGACTTCGGGATCTCCAAGCGCGTCAACGAGACCAACCTGCCCGAGGCGCACGACGGCGTGATCTTCGGCACGCCACTCTACATGAGTCCCGAGCAGGCCCTCGGGCAGCACGACGTCGACGCCCGCACCGACATCTACGCGATGGGTGCGCTGCTGTACCACATGGTGGTCGGCGGCCCACCGTTCACCGGCGAGACGCCGCACGACATCGTGGCGCAGCACCTCACGGAGCCGGTCCGCTTCCCGCCGGCGCCGGAGCTTCCGGGCTGGCTCTCCGAGGTCATCGTCCGCGCCATGGCCAAGCAGCCCGAAGATCGCTTCCCCTCCGCGGCCGCGATGCTCGAGCCGCTGCGCCAGGGCGCGCGGCGCAAGCGCGCGGCCGGCCTCGTCACGGGACCCCGGGTGCTGAGCCGCGTCAATCGCGATGACCCCACGATCCAGCTCGAGGCGGCTCCCGAGCGGAAGCGTGGCGTGGAGCGGCGCTTCCTGCTCGCCGGCGCCGTCGCGATCGCCGCGCTCGGCGCCGCCGCGGCGCTCGTCGGGCGGCCCGCTCCCGAGTTCGTGGTCGAGAACGCCTTTGCCGATCCGATCACGATCTCCGTGAACGGCGCCACCGAGCGGACGCTCGCGCCGGGCGACTCGCTCCGCCTCGAGCTGCCGCGGAACGCGCCGCTGTCCGCCGACTGGCACCTCGTGGGACCGCGCGGCGCCAACGGAGAGCGACTCGGGGAGGAGCTCACCGGCTCGATTCGCGAGGCGGACCCGGCAGGCAGCATTCGACGCCGCCTCGATTACGCCTCGGCGGGCCGCGGCTACATCCTTCCGCGGGTGACGAATA
>DASUXZ010000199.1:0-13479 GCA_036377655.1 Gemmatimonadales bacterium | reverse complement strand
CGAGATCGTGAGCTACGGCGAGCACCTGGCGCAGGCGGCGGACCGCATCGTATCTGCCGGGCAGGGCACGGCGCGCGATCTCCGCCTGTACACTCTCGCCGGCACCTTCCGGTCCGTCGCCGTGCCCGGGACCGATCCGGTCACGCCGGCGCTCGCGCGGCTCGGCCGCGCCGCGCGAGCCGCGATCGGCGGCGGCGCCGCGGCGGAGGACCCGGCAGGATTCGCCGCCGCGCTCCGGGATGCGGGCGCCCAGCTGCGGCGCGTGGCCGAGGGGACCGAGCATGCCGACGTCGCGCGCGAGCTCGACACGATCGCCCGGCGGCTCGGCCTCCCTGACGATGTGCCGCCGGTCGCTGCGCCGGCTCGCCAGGCGGCGCCGGAGCCCCCGCCGCCCCCACGCGCCGCGCCGCCCGCCGCCGCCGTCGCCGAGTCCGAGGCGGTTCCGATCGAGGCGCTGGCGTACGACGGCGAGAGCGTCTTTGCCGCTGCGGAGAAGGCCCCTGCGGCCCCCGTGACCCATCCGGATGTGCTTCCGATCGAGTCGCTCGCGCCGGCCGGGCGGCTGGGCCTCGAGCGTGCCTATGACCGGTACCGCGAGCTCGTCCACGCGCCCGCGGGAGCCGTCGCAGCACCGCCGCTCGACGAGGACGTCGTCGACATCAGTTCACTCTGCTATTCCGGCCGGCGGGCGCTCGAGCGCGCTGCGGAGGTGCAGGCGGAGATCGCCCGGCGGGCGGGCAGCGCCGGCCCGCTCGGGGACGTCGAGCCGCTGGTCCGCGAGCTGCTCGACCTCGTGCCGCTCGCGCTCGCGGGCTGACGTGGCGCGATCCCAGCGCCGGCTCTGGATCGGCATCGCCGGCGTCGCCATTTCCGTCGGCGCCCTCTGGTGGGTACTCGGTGACGTGCACTGGGCGGAGGTCCGGGCGCACATGGCGGAGGCCCGGCTCCTTCCCCTCGTGCTCACCGTGGCCGTCGCCACGGCCACCTTCCCGATCCGTCTGGTCCGGTGGCAGCTCCTCCTGCGGCGCGAGGATGGCGGCCCGCTCCCCTTCATGCCGCTGTGGCACGCCGTCGCCATCGGCTTCATGGCGAACAACATCCTTCCGTTCCGCATGGGCGAGGTGATGCGCTCGCTCACGGCGAGCCGGCTCACGCCGGTCCGCTTCACGGCCGCATTCTCGTCGGTGGCCGTCGAGCGCGTGTTCGACGGCCTCACCGTCGTGGCGATGCTCGTGGTATCGCTCTTCGCGGCCGGCCTTCCGGCGGGCGTCGAGGTTGCAGGCGTCCCGGTGACGAAGACCGCTACGGTGGCCGGACTCGCGATGGGCGCCGCGCTCCTCGTGGCGACCATCGTGGTGGCGCTTCCGGCGCTCGCGGAGCGCGTGATCACGGCGGTGCTCCCGTCGAAGGCACTCGCCGCGCGCCTCGTCCACGTCATCGAAGGGTTCCGCCATGGGCTGTCGGTGCTCACGTCCCCCGCGCGCACCGCGGCCGTCGTCGCGCTCTCGGTCGTGCTGTGGCTCGTGAACGCCCTGTCGTTCTACCTCTGCTTCAAGGCGTTCGGAATCCCGGCAAACTTCGCCGCGGCGCTCCTGCTGCAGGGCATTCTCGTCTTCGGCATCGCCGTGCCGACGACGCCCGGCTACGTCGGGGTCTTCGAGGGGGCGATCAAGGCGGTTCTCCTCGTGCTCGGCGTCGGCGCCGGTCACGCGGTCGCCTACGCGCTCACGTATCACGTCACGACCTTCGTCCCGATCGTCCTGCTCGGCGCGTGGTCGCTGCTCCGTACCTCCCTCTCGCTCGACCAGATCCGCGAGGCGCCGTCGGCATGAGCGAGGAAGCGCTGCAGTTCCTGGCGCCGGCCAAGGTCAACCTCTTCCTGCGGGTGCTCGCGCGCGAAGCCGACGGGTTCCACGGAATCGAGACGTTGTTCTGCCTCGTGGACCTCGCGGACGAGCTCGTCGTGCAGCGGACGGAAGTCCCCGGTGTCACGCTCGACGTCACGGGCGGGGACGCCGGCCCGGCGGCCGACAATCTGGCAGTGCGGGCCGCCGGGCTCGTGCTCGACGCCACCGGCCGGAAGTTCGGCGTGCACATCCGGCTCGCGAAGCGCATCCCGGCCGGTGCGGGTCTCGGCGGGGGCTCGAGCGACGCGGCGGCCGCCCTCGCGGCGGTGAACCAGCTCGCCGGCAACGCCGTGCCCCGCCACGAGCTCCTCCAGTTCGCCGCGCGGCTCGGGAGCGACGTGCCGTTCTTCTTTTCGGGAGCGCCGCTCGCGCTTGCCTGGGGCCATGGCGAACGCCTGCTCCGGCTCCCGCCGCTCCCGGCTGCGCCGGCGCTCCTCCTGAGCCCCCCGGTCCCGGTCCCGACGCCGGCGGCGTATCGCTGGCTCGACGAAGCGCGTGGCGGCGCCTTTCGCCGCGGGGCGGTGGTCCTGGAGCTCGATGCCCTCCGGACCTGGGGGGATGTCGCGCGCATGGCAGGCAACGAGTTCGAGTCGGCTGTCTTCGGGCGCGAGCCCTCGGTGCGGGCCGCCTTCGAGGCCCTCGTCGCCACCCGGCCGCTCGTGTGTCGGATGAGCGGCTCGGGCTCGACGATCTTCGCGGCCTACCGGACGCCGCGCGATCGCGACGACGCCCGGATGATGCTCGGGAACCGGCATGGAACCGTCCGCCCGGTCATGACCGGTCCGCCGGACCGCGAGGGGGGCAGCGGGGGGTAGGATGCAGGTATCTTGCACGGCGATGGCCCTTCGTCCAATGGCAGGACATCGGACTTTGGATCCGAGAATGGTGGTTCGAATCCACCAGGGCCAATGAAAAACGCCCCGCGGAACATCCGCGGGGCGTTCGGTTTCCTGCGACGGCTCAGGGAACCGGAAAGGCCCGGACCCGGAGGACGATGTCGTTGAAATCGGAGTCCCCGCCGTCCTCGAAGGTGAGCGTCCACTCCGGATAGGCGCCGCTCGAGACGAACGAGGGCGGGTTCAGCTGCTCGAAGGAGTCGATCCGGAAGTTGAGCGCGGTGCCGGCCGGATACGGGCCTTCGAACTCCCACACGGTGTTGGGCTCTTCGTAGCACGCGTCGTCCGTGAGCTCCTCGTTCTCGGGCGCCAGCAGGTGGATCTCGTTGTCGCGCGCCGCGCAGCTCGTGCTGATCAGGGTGACCTCGAACCGGGCCTGCTCCTCGAGCGGCAGGCTGCACGGCTGGACCTCGCACTGCAGCGGCGTGTCGATCGGGTCGCCACCGGGCTCGGTGTTGCACGCCCCGACTCCCGCGAGGAATGCGACGAGACATGCGACCTGGAACCGACGCTCGAAACTCATGGAGGCCTCTCTGTGGAAAGTGTGCGATGCCAGTAATCTAGCAGCCCGGGGGGTGGGCGACTGTCCCACCGGTCGATGGCGCGTACGAGGGGCGCCGTGCAGGCGCAGGCGGCCCGTAGAATGCCAGACCCACCGTAACGCTATCAGGGTCACATCGGGGTCTCCGTGACCTGGGCCACACCCTCCCCCCCGCCCCGTCACCGCCCGGTCCTTCCCGTAATGCCAACCTCAACCGCCGCCGAGAGTTGACGCTCCCGGCGGGCGGAGGTTATTTTTCGCGGCTATCGTCATGACGGACCTTTCCCTGTCCCGTAGCCAGATGCTGCTCCTGAGCGGCACTGCCAACCGCCCCCTCGCGGAAGAGGTGGCGGCGCATCTCGGGCAGCCGCTCTGCGCGGTGACCCTCCGGCGGTTTGCGGACGGCGAGCTGTTCGTCAAGATCGACGAGAACGTGCGTGGCCGCGACGTCTACATCGTCCAGTCGACCAACCCGCCCGCCGAGAACATGATGGAGCTGCTGCTCCTCATGGATGCGGCCAAGCGGGCGAGCGCGGCGCGGGTCACCGCCGTGATCCCGTATTTCGGCTATGCGCGGCAGGACCGGAAGGACCAGCCACGCGTCGCGATCAGCGCCAAGCTGATGGCCAACATGGTCTCGATGGCGGGCGCGGACCGGGTGCTGGCGATGGACTTCCACCAGCACCAGCTCCAGGGGTTCTTCGACCTGCCGGTCGACCACCTCTACGCGGCGCCGGTGCTCGTCAACCATTACCGGCAGAAGTCGCTCCGCGACCTCGTGATCGTGGCGCCCGACGTCGGCTCGGCCAAGATGGCGCGGGGATTCGCGAAGCGGCTCAATGCCTCGCTCGCGATCATCGACAAGCGGCGCCCCTCGGCCAACGTCGCGGAGGTGCTGAACGTGGTCGGCGAGGTGCGCGGACGGGACTGCATCATCCCGGACGACATGATCGACACCGCCGGGACGATGGCCGAGGCCGTCAACGCGCTCAAGCGGCTCGGCGCGGAAGATGTGTACTGCTGCGCCACGCATGCGCTGCTGTCCGGGCCCGCGGTGGAACGGCTCCAGGCGTCGCCGGTCAAGGAAGTGGCGGTGACGAACACGATCAACATCCCGGCGGAGCGCCGCTTCGACCGGCTCCGGGTTCTCTCGATCGCCGGCCTGCTGTCGAAGGCGATCGGCTACACCCACAGCGACCAGTCGGTGAGCTCGCTGTTCGATTGAGGGCTGCGGCCCCACCACACGAAGGATTGGGATCATGGCACAACAGGTGACGCTTGAGGCCGCGACGCGCGGCACCACCGGCAAGGGCGCGGCGCGCTCCCTCCGCCGCGACGGGAAGGTCCCGGCGGTGATCTACGGACACGGCCGCGAGCCGGAGGCCCTCGTGATCGAGGCGCCGGTCCTTGCCCGCGCCCTCGCCGGCGCCACGGCCGCGACGGTCCTCGAGGTCGTGGTGGACGGCCGTGCGCCGGTCCGGGCCCTCCTGCGCGAGGTGCAGCGCAACCCGATCCGGTCGGCCGACATCCTGCACCTCGACCTCTACGAGGTGCACGCCGACGAGAAGATCACGGTCGCCGTGCCGGTGCACCTCGTCGGCATTCCCGACGGCGTGCGCAACTTCGGCGGCGTCCTCGACCAGGTGCTCCGCGAGCTCGAGATCGAGGTCTTCCCCGGGGACATCCCGGACAGCATCGACGTGGACGTGACCGGCCTCGCCATCGGCCACTCCCTCTTCGTCCGGGACATCAAGCTCGAGAAGGCCGAGATCCTGAACGACGAGGACCTGCCGGTCGCGACGGTCGTGGCGCCGAGGACCGAGGAGGCGGCGCCGGCCGCGGCCGAGGAGCCGGCGTCGGCGGAGCCGGAGCTCATCCGGAAGCCGAAGGCCGAGGCGGAGGACGCCGAGGACAAGGCGTAACCCTGCTCGCCATCGTGGGGCTCGGCAACCCCGGGCCCGAGTACGAAGGAACCCGGCACAACGCCGGGTTCCGGCTGGCGGATCATCTCGCGAGACGCTGGGGCGCCGGACCGTTCCGCCGGGTCGATCGCGCCAGGGTCGCCGAGGCGGTCGCCGCGGATCGTCCGGTCCGCCTGCTCAAGCCGCAGACCTACATGAACCGGAGCGGCGCGGCGCTCGCGCCGCTGCTCGCCGACCCCGCCTTCGATCCCTCGCGCGATCTCCTGGTCCTCGTGGACGACGTCGCCACCCCGTCGGGCCGGTTCCGGCTGCGCGGCGCCGGCTCGAGCGGGGGCCACAACGGCCTCAAGAGCATCGAAGGCACGCTCCGGCGCCAGGATTATGCGCGCCTTCGCATCGGGATCGGCCCGGTGCCGCCGGACACCGAAGACCTCGCCGACTACGTGCTCGGCGAATTCTCGCGCGACGAGAGCGCGACGCTCGACGCGCTGCTCGACCCGATGGCCGATGCCGTCGAGGGATGGGCCGCGGAGGGCATCGAGCGCGCCATGAGTCGCTTCAACCGTTGACGGAGGAGTCGTGAACCAGCTTGCACCCTACGCCGCGGCAGCCGGCGGCCTCGGACTGATCATCGCCTTCTTCATCTACTTCTCGCTCAAGCGCCAGTCGCCGGGGTCGCAGGGGATGCGCGATCTCGCCGACCTGATCGAGCAGGGAGCGATGGCCTTCCTGAGGCGCGAGTACCTCGTGCTGGTTCCCTTCCTGCTCATCGTCGCCGCACTGCTCTACGTCGCCATCGGCGCCTCGACGGCCGTCGCCTACATCTTCGGCGGCGTCTGCTCGATCGGCGCCGGGCTCTTCGGCATGAAGGCCGCCACCAAGGCCAACGTCCGCACGTCGGAGGCGGCGCGGTCGTCCGGGCAGGCGCGCGCGCTCCGCATGGCGTTCAACGGCGGCGCGGTGATGGGCCTCGCGGTCGCGGCGCTCGGCCTCCTCGGCATCGGGATCGTCACGAGCTGGTTCCTCGACTGGGCCACCGTCGGCACGATGCCGTACGAAGGGTTCGTCGCCTACAGCGAGACGATCAGCGGCTTCGCGATGGGCGCGTCGTCCATCGCGCTCTTCGCGCGCGTGGGCGGCGGCATCTACACGAAGGCGGCCGACGTCGGCGCCGATCTCGTCGGCAAGGTCGAGGCGGGGATCCCCGAGGACGACCCGCGGAACCCGGCCACCATCGCCGACAACGTGGGCGACAACGTCGGCGACGTCGCCGGCATGGGCGCCGACATCTTCGAGAGCTACGTCGGCGCCGTGATCGCGACGATCGCGCTCGCGTGTACGAGCCCCGCGCTCGAGCTCGCCGGCCGCGCCAATGCGATCGCGCTCCCGATCGGCATGATCGTGATCGGCCTCCTGGCGTCACTCGTCGGCATCGGGGCCATGAAGGTCCTCGAGAAGGGCTCGCCGGCCAACGCGCTCCGGCTCACCACCTTCATCGCGGCCGGGCTCTTCATCGTCGGCGCCTGGTTCCTCGTCGCGGCGCTCCCGCTCGGCATGGACGGCAAGCCGGTGATGGGGCCGTTCTGGGCGGTCGTCGCCGGCACGGTCGCCGGCATCGCGATCGGCCTCGTCACCGAGTACTACACCTCCGCCAAGCCGGTGCGGGACATCGCGCAGGCCTCGCTCACCGGACCCGCGACGAACATCATCGCCGGCCTCTCGGTCGGCATGATGAGCACGCTGCTCCCGCTCCTCCTCATCTGCGCCGCGATCTGGGTGTCGTTCGACCAGGCGGGCCTCTACGGCATCGCGATCGCGGCGGTCGGCATGCTCGCGACGGTGGGCGTGACGATGTCCGTGGACGCCTACGGCCCGATCGCGGACAACGCCGGCGGCATCAGCGAGATGAGTGGCCTCGGGCCCGACGTCCGCCGGATCACCGACGGCCTCGACGCCCTCGGCAACACCACCGCGGCCATCGGCAAGGGGTTCGCGATCGGCTCCGCCGCCCTCACGGCCCTCGCGCTCTTCTCCGCCTACGCCACGGCCGTCACGCCGGCCGGCTCGGTGCTCTCGCTCGACCTCGTGGACCCGATGGTGGTCATCGGCCTCTTCATCGGCGGCACGCTTCCCTTCGTGATCGGGTCGCTGACGATGACGGCGGTCGGACGCGCCGCCGCCGGCATGGTGGATGAGGTCCGCCGCCAGTTCCGCGAGATCCCCGGGCTGATGGAGGGAACCGCAAAGCCCGACAGCGCCCGCTGCGTGGACATCTCGACGCGTGCGGCACTCCGCGAGATGATCCTGCCCGGCGTCACGGCCGTCACGGCGCCGGTCGTGGTCGGGTATTTCCTCGGCATCGAGGCGCTCGGCGGGCTGCTCGGCGGCGCCACGCTCTCCGGCGTGCTCCTCGCGCTCTTCATGGCCAACGCCGGCGGCGCCTGGGACAACGCGAAGAAGTACATCGAGGGCGGCGCGCACGGCGGCAAGGGCTCCGATCCGCACAAGGCGGCCGTCGTCGGCGACACGGTGGGGGACCCGTTCAAGGACACCTCGGGCCCCGCGATGAACATCCTCATCAAGCTGATGAGCGTGGTGTCGCTCGTGCTCGCGCCCTGGTTCGCCCGGATGGCGGCGTAGCAGGGACGATGCTGCGACTCGGGATCGTCGGCCTGCCAAACGTCGGCAAGAGCACGCTCTTCAATGCCCTGACGTCCGCCGGCGCGCTCGTGGCGAACTACCCGTTCGCCACCATCGAGCCGAACACCGGCGTGGTGCAGGTGCCCGATCCGCGGCTCGACGCGCTCGCGGCGATCGTCCAGCCCGAGCGCACCCTTCCCGCGACGGTCGAGTTCGTGGACATCGCCGGGCTCGTGAAGGGGGCGAGCCAGGGCGAAGGGCTCGGCAACCAGTTCCTCGCGAACATCCGCGAGGTGGATGCGATCGTCCACGTCGTCCGCTGCTTCCAGGACGACGACATCCAGCACGTGATGGGCTCGGTGGACCCGGTGCGCGACCGCGAGGTCATCGACATCGAGCTCGGCCTCGCGGACCTCGCGTCGGTCGAGAAGCGGCTCGACCGCACCGCCCGCGCCGCGAAGTCCGGGGATCCGCAGGCCCGGCTCGAGGCCCGCCTGCTCGAGCGCCTTCAGGAGGCCCTCGCGGCCGGCCGCCCCGCCCGCGCCGTCATTCCCATCGACGAGGAGCGGGCTGCCTTCCGCTCGTTCAACCTCCTCACCTCGAAGCCCGTCCTTTACGCGGCCAACGTCGCGGAGGACGAGCTCAATGGCGGGAATCGCGAAGTCGCGCGCCTCGCCGCCGCGCTCGCAGCAGAGCAGGAAACCGCCGAGATCGTCACGTTCTCCGCCAAGGTCGAAGCGGAGCTCGCCGAGCTGCCACCGGAGGACCGGGCGGAGTTCCTCGAATCGCTCGGCGTGTCGGAATCGGGCCTCGACCGGCTCGCGCACGCCGCCTACCACCTGCTCGGGCTGCAGAGCTATTTCACGGCCGGCGAGAAGGAAGTGCGCGCCTGGACGATCCATCGGGGCGACCGGGCGCCGGCAGCGGCCGGCGTGATCCACTCCGACTTCGAGAAGGGATTCATTCGCGCGGAGACGGTGGCGTACGACGACTTCGTGCGGGTGGGCGGATGGAAGCCGGCGCGCGAGCAGGGGCTCTCCCGCGCCGAGGGCAAGGAATACGTCGTCCAGGACGGCGACGTGATGCTGTTCCGCTTCAGCAGCTGAGCGCCGCCGGCGCTATTCCTCCGTCACCCTGAGCAGCGTCATGACCTGCCCGGCGTGACGCGCGGAGTGCTCGGCGCCGTGAAAGAGCAGGCCCAGCACCGTGGACGGCAGCCGCGCCCGGCCCACTTCCCTTCCGACCAGCAGCGCGTCGTCGCGCGTCGCCCTCAGCTGCTCGATCGCGCGCGCGATCCCCGCCTCCACCATCCCGGCAATCGCCTCCGGCTCCATCGGCTCGGCGTCGATGTTCCGCTCGCGGGCAAGGGCGGCGCGCTGGTCGTCACTGAGCGACTCGCCGCGTGCATACGTGAAGAGGCGGTCGAGCGCTCCGGCGAGGTGCACCGCGTGGTACCCGATCGAGGCGGACCGGCCGGGGCGCCGCCAGATCCGCTCGGCGCCGGCGGCACGGAGCGCGGGAGGCAGGTCCCGCCGCACCTGCTCGAGCGCGTGAGCGGCAGGCTGCAGAAGGGGCGAAACGCCGGGGATCGGCCCGCCGAGCCATGCCTCGGTCGCCGCCATCAGCGCCCCCCGGCGGCGGCGACCGTGACTGTTGTCACCGCCCGGACCCCCGCCAGTGAGTATCCATCCGCACGCGGTCCGATCGCCGGTCCGCCCCCCGATCGCGGAGTGAATTCGATGAGCAAGCTATTGCGTGCGTTGGCAGCGGGATACGGCGCCAAGAAGCTTGGCGGCGGCTGCATCAGTACGGTCCTGATCTTTCTCCTCCTCTGGTGGCTGCTCGGCAACTTCGGAATCTTCCAGTAAGGTCATTCCCCGCGTGGCGGGGCGAGGCGGCGCGTGAGGTCGAGACTCGCGACGTGCGCATTCACGCCCTGCCCGATCCGGAGCCCAACCGCGCCATCCACCGCCGCCGCCTGCCTCGGAACCGCGGCGACACGCGCGCCGTTCGCGAGGAAGTGCACCGTGTCACGCTCCACCTCGACACGGAGCACGGCGCGCGCCGGCCCCTCGCCCGGCCGGGGCACCGAATCGTGCGCCGTCCAGGCGACGAGCGGCGTGAGCACACCGCCTTGCGCACGGAGGACCGCCGCCGTTCCGTTCCGGCTCAGCAGGAACCCCGTCCACGAATCGCCGTTCCGTCCGAGCACGATCCCGTAGCCCTCGTCGGACGAATTCGGGAAGAGGAAGATCTCGGATTCGACGGCGAAGCGCCCGCCCGTGACGGCGGTAGAGTCGTAGAGGATCGCCCCCGGCCCCATCGTCACGTGCCACCCCGGCGGCATGCGCTCGAAGGTATAGGCCGAATCGGCCGCCGGGGCGTCGAGCGCCAGGCCGAGCCCGCGCGGGGCCTGCGCGGCGAGCATGCCGGGCATGAGGAGGAGCGCGGCCGCGAGTCGTTTCATGGTTCGCAGAGTCAGGGTTGGGATCGGAGACCGGGACATCCTGGACCATGCAGTCTACGCCCGCGGCCCCGACCCTGCCAGCGGGAGTGCACCGCACGTGCCGGGCATCGTCTCCCTCCTGTCGAGCACCCGAATCCGGGAGAGAGTCATGCCCTTGCGCCGCCTCGCCGTCGGCCTGTTCCTCGGGCTCGGCGGCGTCCCGCCCCTCGCCGCTCAGATGGTTCCCGCAACCCCGATCGCCGCCGGTACCCGCCTCAGCTGCCCCGAATCGGCCGCCCTCCTCGCCGATCGCGCCGCGACCGAAGTGCCGGCGCCCGTCTACGCGATCGCCACGCGCAACGACGCCGACGACGTCCTCCGTACCCTCACCGATCTGGCCCTCGGCGCGAACCGGTGCAGTGCGGCGCTCGGCATCCGCGGCCTCGTGAAGTGGGGCCTCGCGAGCACCTCGTGGACCCCGAAGGACGCGCCCGGGCAGCGCGCCGGGATTCCGTGGGACGCCGACGCGATCTACGACCTCACCCTCGCCGCCGAAGCGGGAGGTGCGACGGCCGCGGCCGCCGGCGCCATCGCCGTGGGGCTCCTGCTCGACGACGGAGCCGAGGCCCCCTGGCTGATTCGCGAAGTGGGGCATCGCCTCCTCGCAGGTCTCGCGGCGCCGGGCGCGATCCCGGATTCGATGCGCCAGCTCCAGCGCGGCCGGCTCGCCGCCTGGCTCTGGGAGCCGGCCACGGCCGATTCCGCGTTCACCGCGTATCGCGCCGCCGGCGGCGATCCGGACCGCTCGGCGCTCGAGCTCGCGCGCGTGCGCCTCGGACTCGCGCGCGCGGACGGCGAGGACCTCTATTATCTCGCCGCCGCATCCGCGGATTCGGCCGTGGTCGCGGGCCTCCGGGCCGACCTGGCGCTCATCGCCGATTCCGCCGAGCTCGCTGCATACGATGCGCTCGCCGCCGCGACCCGGGCCGCCTGGCTCCGGGAGTTCTGGGAAGCGCGCGACCTCGAATCGCTCAAGGCACGCGGCAGCCGTCTCAGCGCGCACTATCAGCGGATCGGGGACGCGCGGCGCCGATTCCGCATCCTCACGTATCCCCGCCGCTACGAGCTCGACGAGCTGTGGGTCAACCGCGATGCCGAGTTCGACGATCGCGGCCTCATCTTCATCCGCCACGGCATGCCGGACGACACCGCCTCCGCGGTCCGCGCCGGAAGCTGTCCGAATACGTCCTGGCTGTACCGGCGATCGGACGGCAACCTGATCTTCCATTTCCTCGCGCGCGAGAACCCCGACGACTGGCGGCTCGTCGAGACGCTCGCCAACGTCTCCGGCGGCGCCGGCGCGACGACCCGCGTGCGCCAGGCGGGCCCGTCGCACTCCTGCGGCGCCGTGGAAGGGCTCCTCGAGTCCCGCGCCTCGCTCGATCCGATCTACGGCCGCCTCGCCGTGAGCGGCTCACGGATGAACTGGGAGCGCGAGCTCCGGATGACCACGCGGAGCCGGGAGATCGGCACCGCGACCGATTCCGACGCCCTGCGCTACCCGCACGTGCTCGACGTCGCATGGCGGGCCTACGGGCTCCTCGGAAGCGGAAGCCGCGGCCGGATCCTCCTGCTCGTTTCCATTCCCGGGAGCGCCCTCACCCGCATCTCGGACAACCCGATCGGCTATGGCTTTGCCATGCGGGTGGTCGCGCAGTCGGACGGGCGGCTCGTCGAGATCGACACGCTGCGCAGGCTCGGAGTCCGGCAGGAGCCCGGTCCGGGCGAGATGCTCACCTTCACGACCGAGCTTCCGATCGATCCCGGCACCTGGCGGCTCGGTGTAGCGATCGAGCAGCCGGTGGACTCGTCCGGGCAGTTCTTCCGTGACGGCGACGTGAGCGTGCCGGCGGCCGGTGGCCGTCTCTCGCTCAGCGACATCGTGCTCGGGGCGGCGCAGGGAGGCCGCCCCTGGCAGGCGCCGGATGGGCCCTTCCCGCTCAGCGCGACGGGCAGCTACCGCCGTGGGAGCGGCATTCCGATCTACTACGAGATGGCCGGCGCCGGCGCGGGGAGCGAGGTGGAGACCGAGATCGCCTTCATGCCGGAGGAGGAAGGCCAGGGGGCCACCGTGACCTTCACCGAGCGGGCGGGGAGCGCGGTCGAGCGGGTGCGGCGCGAGCTTGGCACCGACCGCCTGAAGCCGGGCCGATACCAGATGCGGATGACGATCCGGACCGCCGGCGGAGAGTCCGCCACCCGGGAGACCTCGGTCTATATCCTGGATGACTGACCCCATCAGCCGCCTGGGCCCTCCCCTACCCCGGCGGCGCCCGACCGGCTAGCTTTCCGGGCTCACAGAATTCCTCCTCGGCCCTGCACCGGGCCGGGGCGTGCCGCCCGGAGGTCCGGGCAATGTCCAAAGGACGGTGTCATGGCCAACCAGTACGAGGTGGTCTACATCTTCGACAGTGCGCTCGAAGAGGCCGCCATCAACGAGAAGCTCGAGCGCTTCCATGCGCTCATCCGCCAGGAGGGCATCGAGCCCCCCGCCCTCGACAACTGGGGGAAGCGGACCCTCGCCTTTCCCATCAAGAAGCGTGAAACCGGGCACTACGTGATCGCCCGTTTCGAGACCGCCGCCGCGGCGCTCCCGGAGTTCGAGCGCGCCATCAAGCTCGACGAGGGCGTCCTGCGCCACCTCGTGGTGGTCCACGAGGGCGGCCAGCCCGTGCCCGTGACGGCAGCCAAGACCGACGAGGAGGATGACGAATGAAGCGTGCCGCCAAGACCTGCGCCATCTGTGAATCCGGCGTGCGGGTCGTCGACTTCAAGGACGAGCGGACGCTCCAGCGTTTCCTCACCGAGCGCGGAAAGATCCTTCCCGCCCGGCTGTCGGGAACCTGCGCGCGGCACCAGCGGCAGCTGAGCCGGGCCATCAAGCGCGCCCGCGAGCTCGCGCTGCTCCCGTACATCAAGGGACACGTCGGCTGAGCTCGACCGGCGCGCCCGGCGTCCGCCCCTCGTGGGGCCTCGTCGGGCTGCTCGCCGCCTTCATCCTCCTCGTGCCGCCGGTCTTCGCGCTCGGGCCGCTCGCCGGCCTGCTGCTCGCGGCACGGCCGGCGTC
>DASUXZ010000198.1:0-9147 GCA_036377655.1 Gemmatimonadales bacterium | reverse complement strand
CGAGATCGAGCTTCCGGTCGAGGCCTCGGCGCCGTACGTGGTCCGAATGGGGCGCGACGGGGAAGTGTGGATCGGCACGGGCGCTGCCGATGCGTTGTTCCGGTACGATCCTCGAACCGGCGCCTTCGAGACGATTCCGCTTCCGACCCGGGGCGCGCTGGTCAGGCACCTGGCCGTCGATCCGCGAACGGGCGACGTCTGGCTGGCCTATGGCGAATCTCCGGGGAAGGCTCCCGCCCGGATTGCCCGGTTCCGCAGGGGACCGTGATGTGGGGAATTATCCCGGCTTTCCCACACTTTTCCCCAAGGCTACTTAACATAACATATCTTATACGTAGTATTGCAGAATGGGCACCGTGCCGACACAGACACGCCATCGGCCCGGCCCCGGACCGGTGGCGAGATCGCTTCCCCTTCAGTTAAATGCCTCCGGCAGCAACGGTTCGAGGCCCGGCGCTCACGTGGTGATTCAACTGGCGACCCACCGAGGCCCTTCCGCCGCCGCGCGCCACGAAAAAAGCGGCCCCGGGAGCATTCCCGGAGCCGCTCGACGAACCTCCATCAATCTATTGTGGCCCGATGGCCGTCGGGCCTGCCGCCTGTACGGCGCCTGACCCCGGCTGTCGGCTTGGCGGCCTACCGTCCCGTCGGCGCCGCAGCCGTGGCCGGCGCCCGGCCGGCGGTAAGCTCCGACAGGCGGACCTGGGCCTCGGTGGCAGAGGCGGTTTCGCCGAATTCCGAGACGACCCGGCCGTAGGCGGCCTCGGCGTCCGCCTGGTTCCCGGCGGCGACGAGGGCCCGTCCGGCCTGGACGAGGTACTCCGCCTTGAGGTAGTCGATCGCGGCGATGTTTGCGGCGTTCTGGTACGCTGCCGCCGCCTCGGCCGGGAGGCCTGCATTTTCGAGGGCCGCGCCGAGCAGGCCGTGCGCCGGGGCCGCGAACCTGGGCTCCGGGTTCGAGGCGATGAACTCCCGGAGGCTCACCGCGGCGAGATCGGACTGGCCGTTGATGAGCCGAAGCTGGTTGATGCCGATCATCGCTTCCTGGGCCGCGTCGCTCCCCCGGTACGTGTCGATGACCCCCTGGAACTGCGTGGCAGCGAGCGGCAGGTTGCCCCGCTCTGCGGTGAGCCGCGCCTCGAGGAGCGCGCGCGTGGCGAACTCCTCCTTCCGGCGGCCGCTCGTCACGAACGCCCAGGCCGCGAGCGCGATGAGCGCGACCGCGATCGCGGCGATCGTGAGCGTCCGCTGGCTCGGCATCCTGGTCCGGCCCTGCGGCGCTGCGGCGGTCTGTGGAGGAGTTGCCTGCGTCATCTTGGTCGGTTCCACGCTGGTGGCCATTCGAATCCTGCGACAAGTGATCGGTTCCGGGCCCGGCCTGCCCCGCATGCCCCCGGGGCGATTCGAACGCCCGGCCAACGGTTTAGGAAACCGCTGCTCTATCCATCTGAGCTACGGGGGCAAAGATCGGCAAGATACCCGCCCCGGCGTCGTAAAGTCAATGAACTTCGAGCGTTAACGTGGCGAGGGATTCTCGGCGCACATCGGGGCACCCTCCAGCCAGCCTGCCGGAGTCACGTCGCCGACTGCGATTGCACAGGCCGGCTCGCCAGCGCCTCCCGGACGAAGGATGCCCATCCACCCGCCTGACGACGTTGCCACGACGACGAGTGACGCCCCGGATTCCGAGCTCCAGTCGAGGCTGTCTGCGTGCGCCGCATACGCCATGTGATCGGCGAACCAGGCTTCCTGCGCCACCACCGCGTTCATGAGATCGGCGCGGAGCTCGGGCATCGGCGCCCGCTCCTCGTCCGCGAACCGGAGCTCACAATTCCGGCGGCCGCGCCGGGCTCCGGGCGCGAAGCGGTAGAGGGCGATCCGCTCCACCCCGTCCGCATCGAGCGTTCGGCCGAGGACGAAATCCCGTCCGATCTGGAACGGCTCGAGCGGTGCCGGAAGCGTCACCGCGCCGATCATGGCGCCCGTGAGCTCGTAGATCGACCACTCGCGATCGGCGGGAGCGCCGATCGTCCGGACCCAGAGGGCGCCGGAATCGTCGAGGATCGCCCGCCGGAGCGCGCGCGGATCCTCCTGGGCCACCTGCGCGAGAACCGTGGCGACGCACGGCCGGAGTCGGAAGTCACGCACGCCGGCTACCAAGGTGTTTCCGGTGAGCCAGTCGTCCCATGGAAATCGCTCGTCCCCGATGGCGAGGGTGCCAGCGTACTCGCCGGCGTCGCCGAGTATGGTGAACCGTCCGTTGCCGCCGTCATGCACGACGAGCGAATCGGCGCCGACGACAGTCAGCGCAAGGGCGCCCTGGTACTCGCCGGGCCCGTTGCCCCGCCGCCCGATCGTGCGGAGATGGCTTCCGGTCGAATCGAAAATCCGGAGCTCCGACGTACCGGTGTTCGCAATCACGATTCGGCCGTCGGCGAGCCGGACCGCGTCGCCCGCGCGGTGCAGCTCGAGCGCCGGGCTGCCCTCCGCGACGCCGATCCGCAGCGCCGGCTCGGCAGTCACGGTCCATGCATGCGCGCGCGCGGCCTTCGGCGCGCCCTCCGCGCAGGCCACGATCGTGCCTGCCGCGATCGCCTGCACGATCCCGCCCGCGATTCCCCGCAGGCTCACGCCGTTCACGCCCTCAACGAACTTCGAAACGGTCATGCCGCTCTCCGATCGGTCCTTCGCCTTGCCGCACCGCCTCGACTCGCGCGGCCGGCGGCCCCGTCGCGAGCTCGGCGGCAAGCGCTGCGAGCGCTTCCCCTGGCCCGTCCGCTACGACCTCGACCGACCCGTCCTCCAGGTTGCGCACGTATCCTGCGATGCCGAGGTCGGCGGCCCGCCGGCGGACGAACCACCGGAAGCCGACGCCTTGCACGCGCCCGGTCACCACGAACCGGACGCTCACGCCGGCTCGCGGCGCCTCGCCTTGAGCATTTCGATCGCGATCGGCAGCACCGAGATGCCGATGATGGCGAGGATCACGAGCGTGAAGTTCTCCTTCACCGCCGGAATGTTGCCGAAGTAGAAGCCCGCCAGGGTGAAGAGCGTCACCCAGACCACCGCCCCGACCACGTTGTACGCGAGGAATCGCGCGTAGTTCATCCGCCCTACCCCGGCGACGAACGGCGCGAACGTCCGCACGATCGGAATGAACCGCGCGAGCACGATCGTCTTCCCGCCGTGCTTCTCGTAGAACTCGGTGGTTCGCACCAGGTACTCCTGCTTCAGGAACCGGATGTTGCCGCTGAACGCCCGCGGCCCGATCCGGGCGCCGATCCAGTAGTTCACCGTGTCGCCGAGGATCGCGGCGGCGATGAGCAGCGCCATGAGCGGAACGATCTCGAACGAGCCGAGGGCGGCGAAGGCGCCCGCCGCGAAGAGCAGCGAATCTCCCGGGAGGAAGGGTGTCACCACGAGCCCCGTCTCGCAGAACACGATGAGGAACAGGATCCCGTAGGCCCCTGCCCCGAACTTGTCGATGATCTCCGCGAGGTGGACGTCGAGGTGCAGGAAGAAGTCGATGAACTCGCGCAGGTACTCCATGCCGGCTCCGGTGCGTGGTGAAGAAAAGGCGGGAAAGGGTCAGCGCCAGCCGTGCGCGCCGATGAGGGGCACGAAGCGGGCATCGCCGAGCTTGCTCGTCTCGATGCCGTTCGGGCCGTTCCGGACGACCACGAGCGACTGCACGTCCCGGTCGCCGACCGGGACGATCATCCGGCCTCCCGGTGCGAGCTGGGACACGAGCGGCTGCGGAATGTCCGGCGACGCGGCCGAGACGAGGATGGCGTCGTAGGGAGCGGCCGGCCTCCAGCCGAGCGTCCCGTCGGCCACGAGATAGGTGATGTTGCGGTAACCGGCGGCGTCGAGGACGCGGCGTGCGCTTTCGCTCAACGCAGGCACGCGCTCGATCGTGAACACCGCCGCCGCGAGCAGGGAGATGAGCGCCGTCTGGTACCCCGAGCCGGTGCCGATCTCGAGCACGCGCTCACGGCCGGTGAGCCCCGCCGTCTCGAGGTACTTCGCCTGGATGAACGGCTGGGAGATGGTCTGCCCGCTGCCGATCGGGAGGGCGGAATCCTCGTACGCATTGTGCCGGACGCTTTCGGGGACGAAGACGTGTCGCGGGACCTGTGCCACTGCATGGAGCACGGCGAGGTCCTTCACCCCTTTCTGCCGCAGGGTCTCGACGAGGCGGGCGCGGTACCCGCCGAAGCCGTCGCCGGGGCCCGTGCCTACCATTCGAGGCGCCACCCCCTGACCGTCTCGATGAGCGAGTAGTTGGTCAGGTCCATGTGCAGCGGCGTCACCGAGATGCAGCCTTCGGCGACCGCGGCATGATCGGCGTCCTCGCCGCCCGTCCAGGTGATGGTGCCGCCGCCGATCCACATGATCTCGCGACCCCATGGATCCTTCATCCGGGTGAGCGAGTCGCTGAAGAACCGGCTGCCCAGCCGCGTGACCTTGAGGCCTTTCACCTCGGCCGCCGGCAGCCTGGGCAGGTTGATGTTCAGCAGCGTATTGCGCGGAAAGTCATCGGCCGACGTGATGCGGCGGACGAGCCGGACGAGCGTATCCCGGTACGTCGCCATCATCTCCGGGTCGCTTCCCGCGAACGAGATCGCGATCCCGGGCACCCCGAGCATCACGCCCTCCATCGCCGCGGACACGGTGCCGGAATAGAGGACGTCCTCGCCCATGTTCGGGCCGTGGTTGACGCCGGAGAACACGAAGTCGGGACGCTCGGGCATGAGCGTCTCGAGCGCGAGCATGACGCAGTCCGTGGGCGTCCCGTCGACCTGGTACGCGCCGTCCGGCCGGCGCGCGGGCCGGAGCGGCCGGTGCAGGGTGAGCGAATGCGAGGTACCGCTCTGCTCGCGATCCGGCGCGACGACCGTCACCTCCCCCACCTCCCGGCAGGCGTCCGCGAGGAGCGCGAGTCCGGGCGCGAGGATGCCGTCGTCGTTGCTGCAGAGGATGTTCATGGCTTGCCGTCGAGCGCCGCGAGCACCCCCTCGAGACCGCCGCGGAGCTCCCGGATCGTCTCGACGTCGGTGGCGCGCCGCGCCTCGGCGCGAAGGTCCCCGGAGCGCTTGAGCTGGTCCATCCGCTGGCGCGCTCCCTCGATCGTGAACTTCTCCGTGTAGAGAAGGTGCTTGACGAGCATGATGAGCTCGACCTCCCGCGCCTTGTACACCCTGTTCCCCGACCGGTTCTTGGCCGGGCTCAGGAACCGGAACTGGCTTTCCCAGTACCGGAGCACGTGCGGCTTGAGGTCCGTGAGCGCACACACCTCGCCGATCGAATAGAACTCCTGTTTCGGGGCTGGGCCCTGAGCGCGAGTCGCCATTACCTCCACTGCTCCGACTTGAGGTCCCGTTCCATGAGCTCCGCCGCCGCCTCGGCCGCGGACTTCCCGTCGAAGAGGATGCCGCAGACCTTCTCCGTCACCGGCATCTCCACCCCCTGCCGGACGGCGAGCGCCGCGGCCGCACGCGACGTCAGCGCGCCTTCGGCCACCGTCCGGTGGCGCGCCGTGTACTCGGCGAGCGATTCGCCGCCCGCCAGTGCGATCCCGAGGGCGCGGTTCCGGCTCAGGCTGCCGGTCGCCGTGAGGATCAGGTCGCCCATGCCGGCGAGGCCCGCGAACGTCATCGGATCGGCGCCCATCGCGATGCCCAGGCGCGTGATCTCGGCGAGTCCGCGCGTGAGGAGCGCGGCGCGGGGATTGTGTCCGAGTCCGAGCCCCTCGAGGATCCCGGCCGCCACGGCGATCACGTTCTTGAGCGCGCCGGCGAGCTCGACGCCGATCACGTCGCCGTGGGAATAGACCCGGAAGCGGCGGGTGGCGAAGATCTCCTGCGTCGTGCGCGCGACCTCGGGGTCGTCGGCCGCCGCGACCACCGCGGTCGGCTGGCGCTCGTGCACTTCCTTCGCGAAGCTCGGCCCCGAGAGCGCCGCGAACCGGATGCCCGGGAGCGCCTCGGCCACGACCTGGGACATGAGGGCGAGCGACTCGTTCTCGATGCCCTTCGTCGCGCTCACGACGATCGTGCCCGGCGCGACGGCGCCGCGGACGCTCGCCGCCACCGATCGCACGGCGTGGCTCGGCGCGGCGGAGAGCACCACGGGTGCGCCGGTCACGGCCTCGCGCGCGTCCCCCACCGCGCGGAGCGCGGGCGACAGCGTGGCACCCGGGAGGAAGATCCGATTCTCGTGCGCGCCGTTGATGCTCTCGACGACCTCGGGCTCGTACGCCCAGATCGTCACGTCGTGTCCCTTCTCGGCGAGCAGATTGGCGAGCGTGGTGCCCCAGCTCCCGGCGCCGAGCACCGCGATCCGTGTCATGGCGCGGGAGGAGCGGCGGTCCTGCGCCGCCCGAAACGATGCTCCGTGCCCGCGAGCAGCCGCCGGATGTTTGCGCGGTGCAGCCACACGATGGCGGCCGCCACGAGCGCGACGATCGGGAGGAGCGGCCGCACATCGGGGTGCAGCACCCAGACCGCGACCGGAAGCAGCGCCGCCGCCACGACGCTCCCGAGCGACACGTACCCGGAGACGAGCACGACCGCGATCCACACGCCGAGCAGCGCCGCGATCGCGAGCGGCGCGAGGCCGAGCATGACGCCCGCGGCGGTCGCCACGCCCTTTCCGCCGCGGAAGCGCACGAACACCGACCAGACGTGCCCCACCACCGCGGCGATGCCGCACGCGAGCGCGACGGCCTGCGACGGCGAGGCGCGCGGCGCGAACGCCACGACCGGGATGATGCCCTTCGCGATGTCGAAGAGGCCGACCGGGATCGCGAACTTCCAGCCGAGGGTGCGGTACAGGTTCGTCGCGCCGAGATTGCCGCTCCCGTGCTCGCGCAGGTCGATCCCGCGGAAGAGGCGGCCCGCGAGGTAGCTCGTCGGCACCGCGCCGAGCAGGTACGAGGCGAGCAGCCAGGGGGCGAGGTCGGTCACCGCCGTCCGGCCTGCTTCCTCGAGCCGCGGCTCGTGAACCGGATCCGGAGCGGCGAGCCGGCGAACGGCCACACCTTCCGGAAGCCATGGACGAGGTAGCGCTCGTACGAGGGTGGCACGTCGTCGGGGCGGTTGGTCACGATGGCGAACGTCGGTGGCGCCGTGCCGATCTGCGACGCGTACAGCAGCTTGACCTCCTCGCCCGGCTTCTGCGGCGGGTTGTTCTGCTGCACGAGCTCCTCCAGCACCTTGTTCACCTCGCTCGTGGGGATCCTGGCCTCGCGCGCATCGGCCACCTCGAGGATGAGGTCGAGGAGCTTCCGGACCCGCTGCCCGGTGAGCGCGGATCCGTACAGGAACGGCACGTACCGGAGGAACGGGGCCTTCTCGATGAGCGCCTCCTGCCCGCGGCGCGCCGTCTGCGCGTCCTTCTCCTCGATCAGGTCCCACTTGTTCACGACGATGATGAGCGCGGCGCCGCGGTCCCATGCCTCGGTCGCGATGCGGAGATCCTGGTTGTGGAGACCGAGCGACGCGTCCACGACGAGCACGCAGACGTCGGCGCGCTCGATGGCGCGCTGCGTCCGGAGCGTCGAGTAGAACTCGAGATCCTCCTCCACCTTCGCCTTGCGGCGGAGCCCGGCGGTGTCGATGAAGTTGATGCCCCGGTCGTGATACCGGAGCACCGAGTCCACCGCGTCCCGCGTGGTCCCTGCCTCGGGGGCGACGACGTGGCGCTCCTCCCCGAGCAGCCGGTTCACCAGCGACGACTTCCCTGCGTTCGGCCGCCCGACCACGGCGACCTGGATGAACGTCTCGTCCTCCGCCGGATCGTGCGGTGGAAGGCGGTCCACGATGGCGTCGAGGAGGTCCCCGCTTCCCTTCCCGACGGCGGCGGAGACGCCCATCGGGTCGCCGAAGCCGAGCTCGTAGAACTGGTACTGCGCGGTGCTGCGCTCGAGGTCGTCGAGCTTGTTCACGGCGAGAAGCACCGGCCGCCCCGCGCGCCGGAGCCGGGCGGCGATCGCCTGGTCCACCGGGCTCACCCCTTCCTTCCCGTCCGCGAGGAAGACGATCACATCCGCCTCGGCGAGGGCGAATTCGACCTGCTGACGGATCGCGCGGTCCATCGAATCGGAGGAATCGGGGACGAGGCCTCCGGTATCCACGACCCAGAAGCGGCGGCCGTTCCACTCGGCGTCCCCGAAATGGCGGTCGCGGGTCGTGCCGGCCTGGTCGGAAACGATCGCGCGGCGCCCGCCGAGGATCCGGTTGAAGAGCGTGGACTTGCCGACGTTCGGCCGGCCCACGATGGCGACGGTCGGGCGGCTCATGCGGCGACCGGCGAGTCGAGTGCGTCGGAGAAGACCTTCGACCGCCGCACCTCGACGGGGACCGAGGCCGTGAGCTCGGTGAAGCTCATGCTGTCCATGAAGAGGCCGTCGTCGTTGACCGCCTCGCCCGGAATGAGCGCGAGGTCGAGGTCGGTCCGGCCCGCGAGCGCGGCCCGGAAGGCCGCGCCCGGCAGCAGCCCGGCGCACGTGACCGAGGGCCCGAAGAGCGTATTCGTCGCCACGAGCAGCTCGAAGCGCGCGCCGGTGGCCTGCTCGAGCGGCTCGAGCACCATCGGCATGAGCGGCGCCATCGCCGTGCCGGTGACGATCCCGATCCGGCGTCCGCTCCACCCGTGGAGCTGCTCGGCATCCTCGCGAACCTGCCGCTGGAGGAAGCGGACCGCGCCGACCCCGTTCTCCACCTGGTCGAACGTGCCATAGGCCGACTCGGGCGGCAGCTCCACCCCGGCGCGGTTGTAGAGCTCGTCCGCGCCATACGCCCAGGTGATGCCCCGCTCCGCCTGCGCCCGCGCGGCCTGTGCGTCGATCAGGCCGATCGCGGCGCGGCACTCCGCGGCGGTCGGCTCGCGCACGAGGTGATGCTTGCTGAACTCGGTGAGCCCTACGGGCACGACCGAGCATCCGCCCACGGCGTCGCCGAGGGCGTAGAGATCGGCCAGCGTCCGGCGGAGCACTTCGCCGTCGTTGACCCCGGGCGACATCACCACCTGGGTGTGGAAGTGGATCCCGTGCGCGCCGAGATGCTGCATGAGGGCCAGGATGTCCTGGGCGAGGGGATTGCGCAGCACATAGCGCCGGATGACGGGATCGGTCGCATGGACCGA